>DNPN01000301.1:0-10830 GCA_003501385.1 Rhizobium sp.
GCGCTACCGCGCATGGCTGACACGCCGCCCGCCACCTGCGCCACACCACCCACTTCTGCGGCGGCCTTGCGGATCAAGTCTGGAAAATGCTCGAATGGCTGGTGGGCCGAGAGCATGTCGTTATAGGCGGTGATAATGCCGAGATTGGGGACGGTGTCGCCTGCCAGCGCCGCCTTATCCCCGGAGGAACAGACCGCAAAACCATGGGCGAGATTGGCGCAGGCCAAGCTGCCGCGCTTCACACCTGTGGTGGAGGCATGGCGGACGCGCGCCAAATAAGGCTCGCGGGTTGGCTTGGAACGCTCAACAATACGCTTGGTGATGGCTTCAATGCGATGATCGGCACTCATGCGGTACATCCTTCCTGATCGGTACGCAGATGAAAGCACTTCAACCGCGTTTTGACCCTGTTCAGGGTCTCGAAATGAACGGTCGCCTGATCCGGCGACCGAATGTTTTGCGCGCAATCTACTGGGCTTAAGGAGCCCAGTAGATCTCCACATTGGTTTCGGCGCGTTCCAGCACTGCGCGGATTGGCATGTCTGCCTCATCGGTCCCGGCTAATGCCTTTTCCAGCACGGTTTTCTTCTCGGCACCTTCGATATGCACAACCAGCAGACCAGCATCGGCAACGCTGCTGAAAGACAGGGTCAGGCGTGGCTCGCCAGCGCCTGCGGCCTCCATTGTCAGCACCCGAGGGGGCAGTTCCAAATCCAGAGCATCCTCTAGATTGTTGCCGCCGGGGAAGAAGGACGCGGTATGACCATCGGCTCCCATGCCCAAAATCACCACATCCAGCGGCGTGCCAATGTCGGAGACGGCATCGGTGGCCGCCACGGCGGCACCTTCAATATCCGCTTCTGCATGGTACAGCGGCACAAAATCCGCCTCAGCAGCTGCATTTTTCAACAGATGCGTGGCGACCAGCAGATGGTTGGAGCGTGGATTGTCAGCGGGCACAAACCGCTCATCCACCAGTGTCACCGACACATTGCTCCAATCGAGTGGCTTTTTTGAGAGGGCCTCAAAAAAAGCCTTGGGCGTTGAGCCTCCGGACACCGCAAGCGAGGCATTGCCACGGGTGGAGATACTCTCGGAAAGCGTGGCAGCCACCTTGTCTGCCAGTGCCTCGGCCAGAGCGGAACCATTGTCAAAACTATGCAATGTATGCGTCATAGAGATCCGTTCCTCAGTCCAGCTCGTGCCAGGTGCGGCCATCGCGTTCAATCAACGCAATCGCCTGACTTGGACCCCAGGTGCCGGATGTATAGCCTTGCGCCTTCTGGCCAATCTCTTCCCAGGCCTTCAGAATCGGATCGACCCACTTCCATGCGGCTTCCACTTCGTCGCGGCGCATGAACAGCGTCTGGTTGGAGCGGATCACGTCCATCAACAGGCGCTCATAGGCATCTGGATTGCGCACGCCGAAGGATTCGGCAAAGCTCATATCCAGCGGCACATGGCGAAGACGCATGCCGCCCGGACCCGGATCCTTGATCATCAACCATTGCTTCACGCCTTCGTCGGGCTGCAAACGAATGACCAGCTGGTTGGCTTCAATCCGGCCAGCGGCCTCATCGAAGATCGAATGCGGGATGGGCTTGAACTGAATGACAATTTCCGACATGCGGCTGGCCAGCCGCTTGCCTGTGCGCAGGTAAAACGGCACACCTGCCCAGCGCCAATTGTTGATCTCGGTCTTGATCGCCACAAAGGTTTCGGTGTCCGATGTGGCTTCCAGCTCTTCGGTATAACCCTTCACAGCGCCACCGGCGGAGGCACCGGCCTTGTACTGGCCGCGCACGGTCATTTTTTCAACATTGGCAGCGGTAATCGGCTTCAAAGCGCGCAGCACTTTCAGCTTTTCATCGCGTAGCGCCTCAGAGTTCATCGAAGAGGGCGGCTCCATCGCCACAAGGCACAGAAGCTGCAAAATATGGTTCTGCACCATATCGCGCAGCGCACCGGCCTTGTCATAATAGGTCACGCGGCCTTCAAGGCCAACGGATTCGGCAACGGTGATCTGCACATGGTCGATATGGGCAGAATTCCACAAAGGCTCGTAGAGCGCATTGGCAAAGCGCAGCGCCATCAGGTTCTGCACGGTTTCCTTGCCGAGATAGTGGTCAATGCGGAAGATCTGCTCTTCCTTGAAAGCCTTGCCGATGGTGTCGTTGAGCGCTTGCGCCGAATCCAGATCGCGGCCAATTGGCTTTTCCACCACGATGCGGGTGGATTTGGTGATCAGCTTGTGGTCACGGATCTTGTCGGTAATCTCACCAAAGATGGATGGGGAAACCGCCAGATAAAAGGCGCGCACAATATCCTTGCCGCTGTCGAGCAACTTTTTCAGCACATCCCAGCCCTTGTCGGACTTGGCATCGACGGGAACGTAATGGATGCGGGCGCAGAATTTTTCCACTTCCTCTTCCACCCATTCGTCGGCCTTCACGAATTCCTTGAGCGCCTTGCGGGTAAATTCGCGGTATTCTTCATCACTCATCGGCGAGCGCGAAGCCCCGATAATCCGGGTTGGCTCCGTCAATTGCCCGGCAAGCTGGCGATGATAGAGCGCTGGCAAAAGCTTGCGTTCGGCAAGGTCCCCGGTGCCGCCAAAGACGACATAGTCAAAGGGTTCAACAGGAATAATCTGACTGCTCATAAGGGCATCTCTCAATCACGATTTATGGGCACGATGGATGGGGCTGTATATAATTCAATCGATTTAAAAATACCAGTGCGCGGATGATAAATCCTGCGCCCTCGCATGAATCAGAATCGGTCACGCAGTGCATACCAGCTGAGCGCCAACACAAGAAGAGGAGACCTCAATCTGTGCCCGCCCGGAAAGGCTGGAATTTTCAAGGCTTTGAACAGGTCCAATTCCGTGTTGTCTCCCAGAACCGATTTGGCAAACAGTGTACCGCAATAGTTTGACAACATCACGCCATGGCCAGAATAACCGGCCACCGAGATCACGCCGGGCATGACCTCGCGGGCAAACGGCTGGCGGTTCATGGTAATGCCCACCGAGCCACCCCAGGCATGGGTCATTTCAATGTCTTTCAGCGCCGGGTAAAGTTCACTGATCTGGCGGCGGATATGGCTGGAAATATCGCGGGGACTATCGGCGGTATAGGCTTCGCGCCCGCCAAACAGCAGGCGATGATCGCGGGTTTTGCGAAAATAGCGCACTACAAAACGTGAATCCGCCACCGCTTCCGAGCCGGGAATGACGTCGGGAAAATCATCCAGTGGCACGGTTGCCCCAATGAAGGAGCGGATCGGCATCACATGCGCCGCTGTCACGGGTTCCAGATTGCCAATATAGGCATTGGTGGCAATCAGCACTTTTGAGGCAGTGATGGTGCCGTTTTCTGTTTCAATCAGCGTCTTGCCCGCCACTTGTGTGATGCTCTTGGCCTTGGTCATTTCAAACAGCGCCGCACCGGCATCACTGGCTGCTTTCGCCAGTCCCACCAGCAGTTTCAGCGGATGGATATGCCCGGTGCCAACATCGCGCGTGCCGCAGTAATAACGGGTTGAACCCAACCGTTCCGCTGTTTCCGCACCATCCATGAAACTCATGTGCCGATAGCCAAAGCGCTCGGTGGTGATCTCCACGCTTTTGCGCACATCCTTCTCGGTGCCGCGCTTGTGCTCGACATTCAATTGGCCGGGCACGAACTCCATATCGATCTGATGGCTTCTGGCAAAATCCAGCACATAGGCCTTGGCATTTTCCGCCATATCAAACAGCGCCTTGGCACGTTCAAAGCCAAATTCCTCTTCCAGCTCTTCCGGGTAGCTGCGCTGACCAGTGCCAAACTGGCCGCCGTTGCGGCCTGATCCGCCATCGCCAAACCGCCCGCCTTCAATCAGCACCACGCTGACACCGGCTTTGGCCAGCGTGTACGCCGCCTGCAAGCCAGTATAGCCGCCGCCAATAATGGCAACATCTGCGGCTCTTGATCCATCCATGGCCGGATATTCCGGCCGCTCACCAACACTTGCCTGATACCAGGACAGGCCGGGAGCAATCGGACTTTGCCACATGGGGGGTGCTCCTTATTCTGTGTCATTTGTCATGATAGGTATTGGTTTCATTTGCCGCTTACCCCCGCTGGCTGGCAAGCCAGAGGACGTAGCAACAGCAACCTCCAGCACACCTTAAACATTCAAAAGCAAAAACTCCCGCTCCCACGGGCTGATCACCTGCATGAAGGTTTCAAACTCACCCCGTTTGACGCCAGCATAGATATCAATGAAATCCTTGCTGAACACGGTGGAAAATTCCGACTCCTTTTCCAAAAGCGCAACCGCCTCCAACAGCCCACGCGGCAGCTCAATCGAGCCTTCATTGGCCGAATCATAGGTCGGCTCAGTCGGCTCAATCGCATTGCAAATGCCGAGATAGCCGCAGCCCAGTGAAGCAGCCAGCGCCAGATAAGGGTTGGCATCCGAGCTTGGCAGGCGGTTTTCCACGCGACGTGCGCCCGCATCCGACACCGGCACGCGAAACGCCGTGGTGCGGTTGTCATAGCCCCACGCATTGTTGACCGGGCAGGCCATATCCGGTGTCAGGCGGCGATAGGAGTTCACGTAGGGTGCCATCATCACCAGCGAGCTGGGCACATATTTCTGCATGCCGCCGATGAAGTGGAAGAACTCCTTGGAAGGCGAGCCATCCGCATTGGAAAAGATGTTTTTGCCCGTATCCCGATCCACCACCGACTGGTGAATATGCATGGCCGAACCCGGCTGTGCCTGCATCGGCTTGGCCATGAAGGTGGCATAGATGCCATGCTTCAGCGCCGCTTCACGAATGGTGCGCTTGAACATGAATACCTGATCGGCCAGCTCAATCGGATCACCATGGCGCAGGTTAATCTCCAGCTGCGCCGGGCCTTCCTCATGGATCAGCGTATCGATTTCCAAGCCTTGGGCGGCGGAGAAGTGATAAATATCGTCAATCAACTCGTCGAATTCATTGATGGCGGCAATGGAATAGCCCTGACCACCCACAATCGAGCGGCCCGAACGGCCCTTTGGCGGATGCAGGGGATAATCCGGGTCATCATTCATGGCCACCAGATAGAACTCGATTTCCGGGGCCACCACGGGCTTCCAGCCCTTGGCTTCGTAGAGCGACAGCACGTTTTTCAGCACATTGCGCGGCGTATAGCTGACGTTTTCACCCTCGGTGCCAACGATATCGCAGATCACCTGTGCGGTTGGGTCAGTTTCCCATGGCACGACCGAGAGCGTGGACAGATCGGGCACCAGCTTGATATCGCTATCGCGGGAATCATAGCGGAAATTGCCGGTTTCTTCCGGGTACTCGCCCGAAATCGTATGGCGATAGAGCGCCGATGGCAGCGCCAGAGACGTGTTGCTGGTGAATTTCGATGTCGGCATCATCTTGCCGCGCGGAACACCTGCCAGATCGGGCGTGATGCACTCAATATCCTCAATGCCGCGATTGCGCAACCATGTGGCGGCCTCTTTCCAAGTGCTCACGCCACGGGTTGCGCTGATGTCCGGTGGAATGCTTGCCTTTTTAGATGCCGCGCCTTTGGGTCTGAGCATTGTTTTCTTTGCAGGCATGTCTCACCGGGCTTTCGTTGATACTCTCTCTATCATATCGCGCCAAAAGCAATTGGCGAGGGGCAAAGCACGATTGACAGCGTATTCCAGATAGAAAAGAGAAGGAAGCGTAGCGCAAGGAGCAGGCTTTGACCAAGACAGTCGATGTGGTGATAATCGGAGCCGGTGCCGCCGGCATGATGGCGGCAATCCGCACTGGTCAGCGCGGACGCTCCGTGCTGTTGCTGGATCACGCCAAGGCTCCAGGCGAGAAAATCCGCATTTCCGGTGGCGGACGCTGCAATTTTACCAATATCCATGCCGGGCCGAAAAACTATCTCTCCGCCAATCCGCATTTTGCCAAATCGGCTTTGGCACGCTTCACCCCGCAGGATTTTTTAGGGATGGTTGAGGCCCACAACATTGGCTGGCATGAAAAAACGCTGGGGCAATTGTTTTGCGATGACAGCGCCAAAGACATCATCCGCATGTTGCTGGAAGAAATGAAGGCCGCAAACGTCAAGCTGCAATTGCTGACTGAGATCGCATCTGTTGCCAAAACAGCAGACGGTTTTCACCTTGAAACCTCGCAAGGTCCCGTAGCTTGCCAATCGCTGATCATCGCCACGGGCGGCAAATCCATTCCCAAAATGGGTGCCACGGGCTTTGCCTATAAAATTGCCGAGCAATTTGGCCTCTCGCTGATTGAGACCCGCCCGGGACTGGTGCCGCTAACGCTAGAGCCGGGACTGCTGGCCGAATTATCTCCGCTGGCCGGTGTGGCGGTGGACGCTCTCGTGAGTCATGGCAAAACCGCATTCCGCGAGGCGCTGCTGTTCACGCACCGGGGCTTGAGCGGTCCATCCATCTTGCAGATTTCTTCCTATTGGCGTGAGGGCGACGGCATCACCCTCACATTGGAGCCGGATAAGGACTTTCTCGATATTCTGAAAGCCGCCAAGCGGGAAAATGGCCGACAGGCTGTGCAAACAGTACTGGGCCAGCATCTGCCCAAGCGGCTGGCGCAATATTGCGTGGAGCGCGCCAAGCTTGAAAAGCCGTTGGCCGATCTGTCCGACAAGGTTTTGGGGGCTTTTGTCGAAAGCCTGCACCAATGGACGCTGAAACCTGCAGGCTCAGAAGGCTATCGCACCGCCGAGGTTACACTGGGTGGTGTGGACACCAACGGACTGGAGTCCAAAACCATGCAGGCCAAGTCGGTTCCGGGCCTGTATTTTATCGGTGAGGCGGTCGATGTCACCGGCTGGCTGGGCGGCTTTAATTTCCAATGGGCCTGGGCATCGGGCCATGTGGCAGGGCTTGTTGCCTAACCCCCAAATTCTTTGGGATTTATCAACTATAAATCCGCTTGCCCTGTTCAGGCCTTGTTGTTGTGGGAAGGATGCGGTGTTTTTTCAACACTTGTTAATATAGCTGGCCCATCGTGATGTCACACAATTGTCTTTTCCATTTACAGAAAGACTTTTGGGGGTAGGATCACAAAACAGGATTGATTCCTGAGCTCACAGTTTGAGCTAAACTTTTGGAAAGTGCTGCCAATGAACAGACCCGTCCGGAAGGCACGCGCCATCGCAATCACCAAGGCGCGTGAAGATCAAAGCAGACTCATCGCCCGCACGGCGGCGCTTGGAATTATGGCAAGCTTTCTTGCCTATGGGCTGGTGGTTTTCGGCCTGCTAGTGCATTGATCCAAACAAATGATTCATCTTGGTTTGGAAAAATCAATGCATAAACAAAGACCTAGTGCACGTGAGCATGAACAACGTGAATGCGCCAGTGCACTAGGCTGAGGCCCGTCTTGTTGCCCGGTGTTGGCACAGGCTTAATCAGTCTGTGCGCTGACCATCATGGTGCCGAAAATCCTCTTGTGGATTTTTGAGTTCACGGCGTTTGAAAAGCAGAGCCTTGAGCATCATAACTGTGCGTCTTGTTCGCGCAAATACACCCTCGCTATAAGAGCGATAATACTCTTCCTCGCTTTGTTGCGTGTGGTTTTTCAAAAGCGTGTGTTGCAAGGCCATAAGACCGATAAACTCCATCATGATCGCCTCCTGTGTTGTCGGCGATGCTGACGTTTCATGGGCGATGGATATACAGTTGATTTTGCGCTACGCTTTTCACCCATGAAAAACATATCCTGGGACAATTACCAAATCTTCCTGGACGTTGCGCATGCTGGCGGATTGACGGGTGCTGCAAGCCGCACCGGTTTAAGCCCTGCCACCTTGGGCCGCCGGATGCTGGAGCTTGAACAGCAGCTTGGCCGCGTGTTGTTTGCCCGCAGTCAGGGCGGCTATGCGTTGACGCAGGATGGCCGTGTCTTGCTCGAACACCTGCAATCCTTCGAGGCCGCGCAACGGAATGTTGATGCTTGGCGGGGGCAAACGTCGGCAAGGGCGCTCGTGCGGGTCACATCCGGCACGTGGCTTGCGTGGTTCATGACAGAGAATTTCGCCACCTTACATAAACGTCGCGATCCTTTCCGTGTTGAGCTTTGCGTAACGGAGGAGCGAGCAGCCCTTGCCTATCGGGAGACTGATATTGGTATTCGGGCGTTTGAGCCGGAAGAGCCCAATCTGGCTAAAACCTTTTTGGGGGAGGTCGCCTATGCGGCGTATTGCCATCGCAATGCAGAGGATTGGCAGCGTCAGCCGTGGCTTGCAGTGTCGCAAGATGCGGCCATCTCAGCTTATCTTCAATGGCCCCACGCCCACGTCGCAGAGCACATCATTGTTACTGTCAACCGTCCGCGTTCGCTGAAGGATCTGGTGATGGCTGGGATGGGCCGGGCGGTTCTGCCTTGTTTCGTCGGGGATTATGAGCCTCAATTGCAACGTGCGGGAGGGGAGATCGTTGCGTTACGGCATCGGCAATGGCTGGTTACAAACGCCGATGATCGCGACCGTCCAGAGATTCGCACCTTTTCAAAACGTTTGGTGCGCCTGCTGAAAGAGCGATCTGATGCCTTTATAGCAAATAACACCAATAAATTGTAAATCTTTTCCTAATATGGTACGTTCGACCCCCTGTTTTTAAAGGTGTAACGACCCTCTTTAGACTTTTTTAGGGGGAAGCGTGCGATAAATTGCGATGGCGAGGGGTGACCTATTCTAGGAATATGTGTCTCGCCCAAATAAATTCGGGGTCAGCTATGTTTTTTGATCGTCTTCTTTCCCGCTGGAAAATCCAGACGAAAGTGCTTGTCTTTATTGTACCTTTTGTCCTCAGCATTTCGACTGTAGGGGTTGCAGGTTTTTATGCGTCGCGTCTGTTACAGAGCCAGATGCAATTGTCGAACAACGTGGTTGAGACACTCAGCGGCTTCAAGAATGTTTATGCCGCCATGACCGAATTTTTGCAGAGCACCACCGAGGGCAATAAGTCCGCGCTGGATGCAAAAATCAGTGCACAGCTGAGCCAGTTGAAGGCTTCGCGTGGGGGACTCGCAGATGGCGAGGGCCGCAACAAGATTGATGCTGCGATAGCCAGCACAGAAGTGATTGCGGGTCGCGTCAGCGAATTGTGGAAATTGAATGCGGATGAGCTGGATCTGCGCGCCTCGATTCAGGCCGACGCAGACAAGCTGTCAAAGTATAAAAGCTATTTGTTTGCCGGCGCAACGAAGATACGGACAAACCTCTCTGCTGATGAAACCAAAGCAAAAGCCATGCTGTTTCAATCAGAAGCGCTGAACAAGAGTGCTGATTTCATCTCCGAAGTGGTCGCCAATTTCAATGCTGCTACAACGCCGGATGCCAAGATGGGCATCATCAAAGGTGCGATCAAGGAATTGAATGCCGTTGGTGCCGAAGTTGTGGCTGACTTGCCTGATACCCGCAAAAACATTGGCGATATGCTGATGGAAAACCTCGCCCGCTTGACCGAATTGTCCGCTCACGAGACCGCTGACGAGACGACCATGACCGCAATGGAACAGACGATCAATCTGTTGCGGCCCGTTTCTGTGAGGCTGCAAGGTGCGACCATTATCAAGGCGCGCGAGGCTTCTAAGGTATTCGTCTCCCTCGATCAGCCGATTGCGGCAGCAACGACGCTTGTCAACGACATGCGCCAGATTGTGGATCTTGCGGATGGTGTGGAGCTTAAAAGTACGCGGTTTCTGGCAAATCCTTCCAGTGAAAACATGGATAAGCTGACGCCCGCTCTGAGTGGCCTGGGTCGTCGCGTGAGCGATAATACCCGCACCGCCAATCTGCCGAATGATCTGAAGGCTGGCGTGTCGGTCATGGCACCCTTGCCAAAGTCGATTGAAGATAAGTCCAAGCGCCTGATCGACATCACCGCCCGTCGCGGGCAGGCGTTTCAATCGGCCGGGGCGGATATTCGTGATATCTGGTCAAAGCTGACAGAATTTGCCGCCACGCAACAGGCCGAGGCCGAGCGTGAGCGCCTTGCTGCTGATACGTTCTCTCTCTCGGCAACGGTTATTGGTCTTCTTGTCGCCGTGATTGCCGGTTTTGGCTTGATCGCAACCTTCAAGGGTCCCTTGACCCGGATCACCAATGCCATGCGTCAGCTGGCATCCGGCGATCTGGGCGTTGCGGTAGAAGGTGCCAATCGGCCTGATGAAATTGGCGACATGGCGCGTGCGCTCGGTGTGTTTAAAGACAATGCCGTGGCCAAAATCCGTGCCGAAGCAGAAGGCGAACAGATTCGGGCACAAATTGAGGCCGATCGCGCGCGCAACGATGCAGAAAAGCAGCAGGCCGAGCAGGAAGTGCAGTTTGCTGTGTCCGAGCTTGCGTCAGGGCTGGAGCGTTTGGCCAATGGCGATGTTTCGGCCACGCTGGATCGTCCGTTTGCAGGCCGCATGGAGCAATTGCGCTCTGACTTCAACCGCTCACTGACCCGCCTGAAGGAAACCATTGGGCTTATTCAGGGCAATGTCACCGCCATTCAGGGCAATGTGCAGCAAATGGCCCATTCCACCGATGACCTGTCGCGCCGCACGGAAACACAGGCAGCATCTTTGGAAGAAACCGCCGCTGCCGTCAACGAAGTCACCTCCAATGTGCGTCAGGCGGCCGATAAGGCCCGTGAGGTGAACGCCATTGTCGGTGAAACCCGCACGAATGCCGAGAAATCGGCTGTGGTGGTGGGCAATGCCGTCTCGGCCATGGGCCGCATTGAAGATGCATCCAAAAAGATCGAGCAGATCATCAGCGTGATCGAGGAAATCGCCTTCCAGACCAACCTGCTGGC
>DNPN01000301.1:11086-15141 GCA_003501385.1 Rhizobium sp.
CCAACCTGCTGGCGCTCAACGCCGGTGTCGAGGCAGCCCGTGCGGGCGAGGCAGGCAAGGGCTTTGCCGTGGTGGCACAGGAAGTGCGCGAACTTGCGCAACGCTCTGGTCGCGCCGCCAAGGACATCAAGACACTGATCAACACCTCGACGGAAGAGGTGAACGCCGGGTCCAGACTGGTGCAGGAAACCGGGGCTGCGCTTACGGTGATCAGCGAACAGATCGCCACCATCAGCGCCCATGTGGAAGGCATTGCCAGCGCCAGCCGCGATCAATCGGCAGCGCTTGGCGAAGTCAACGGAGCCGTTGGCCAGATGGACAGCCTGACCCAGCAAAACGCCGCCATGGTGGAAGAAACCTCTGCCGCCAGCCGCCAACTGGCTGAAGAGGCGGATCAATTGGTCAGCCTGCTGCGCCAGTTCCGCATCGACGGCGGCGTGCCTCAGCAGGTGACGCGCCGGGAGTGGGTGGCGTGATACCCATCACCACAAGCCGTTCTTGAAACATCAACACCCGGCCAAGCGCCGGGTGTTTTTGTTTGGTCCCGGCTGCATCGAAAACGTTTTCGAAAAACAGAATAGTACGTTCCTTTCTGTTGCAGCCGCTGATAGAATTTTCAGAGAGTGTCAACATTGTCGGGGAGGGCAAGATGGACAGAGTGAAACGGTTGGTGCGCCTTGGCTTTTGGCTGGGGGCCTGTTTGGGTCTTGCGGGAGCGGCTATGGGTGGAGAAAAAGACTATCAAAAGCAGGGTGTGGCACCGGACAATCTGCCGGTGATGGCGGATGCGATCAAACAACGGCTGACGTTTCCGATGGCGTGGTCGCCACAGGTTACAGATCTTGCCGTATGGCAAAAGGCGGGCCGCGCCAAGGTTTGGGAGCTGACCCTGCAACCTCAGGATCACACGGCATTCAACCCGGTGGTGATCGATGAACAGGATCGCGGCAGCTATATTGCGCAAAAACTGCTGTTCAACCTCACCGCAGACAGCCGGGTTCTGGGGATTTTGCTGGTGCCAAAGGGGGAGGGGCCGTTTCCGGCTGCGATATTTTACCACGATCATGGCGCAAAATTCGATATTGGCAAGGAAAAGTGGATTGAGCCATGGGGCGATGATGCCCGGCTGCAATCCTCAAAAGCCTGGGCGCAGAAATATTTTTCAGGCCGTTACCCCGGCGATGAACTGGCGCGGCGTGGCTATGTGGTGTTTGCCACCGATGCGCTGGGCTGGGGTGATCGCGGCCCCATCACCTATGATGCCCAGCAGGCACTGGCCGCCAATTTCGTCAACATGGGCAGCTCGCTGGCAGGCTTGATGGCACTGGAAGATGTTCGCGCAGCTGAGTTTTTAGCGTCGCTCCCCAAGGTCAATGCGCAGAAAGTCGCCGCTATCGGCTTTTCCATGGGCGCGTTGCGCGCATGGCAAGCGGCAGCGCTGACCGATACCATCAAAGCCACCGTTGTGGTCAACTGGATGGCAACCGCCAAGGGATTGATGGTGAGCGGCAATAACCAACTGCGCGGCGGTTCCGCATGGCAAATGGCCCATCCGGGCTTGATGCAGTTTCTCGACTACCCCGATGTGGCCAGCCTTGCTGCCCCCAAGCCGACCCTGTTCTTTGCCGGTGAAACCGACCCGTTGTTCCCGCTGGCCTCGGTGCAAACTGCCTTTGCCAAAATGCAATCCGTCTGGACCGCATGGAAGGCCCCCGACAATTTCCAAACCAAAATCTGGCCCACCGGCCATGTGTTTGAAGCGGTTGAGCAAGATTATGCTTATGATTGGCTTGATCGAGTGTTTGGGGTGGCGGATAAGCGGTAAGGTTTTTACGCATCCTTCCTATTCAGGAGAAGCCATGGCCCTCTTGTCTGTGCGATCAGACAACAAAAACATGTCCTCTGCGCCATAATCAAAAGGGTTGTCTTTGTAGGTGTCGAACACGGGAAATAGCTTAGCCGGTAGGTTTCTTTTGGCCACATCCATCAACCAATCACATACGGGTCCGATTGTTGTTTGGTATGATTGCGGAACAAACCCCAAGCTTCTGGCGGCTGAGCTATCGATCATAAATGGTGTGGGAACCGACCACGGCGTTCCCCCGATTTTTGCAGGAAAGATATTGTCTCCATCAACAAGCCGAACAGAAAAGCCAAGATAATCTGCCAGGGTTTGTCCTATCTCCGCCACAGTGAGGCATCGCTCGTCGCCAATATTGAGAATAGGAGGTGATGCCTTGCTGACAATGACATCAATAAGACCCGCAATATTGGCGACCGCCGTTGTGTGAAAGCGGCTTTGGCCTTTATAGGCCAAGGGAATTTCTGAACGGCCATCCAGCATCCGTTTTATAAACCACCATTCTCGAGGGTGGACAGAGTTGACGCCATGAATAGCGCATGGCCGCAGGATGGTGACTGGCGACGTGGATTTCTCCAGCAGGCAGAGTTCCAGAGCAACTTTTTTTGTCGAATAATTATCGTCGCCCGGTGGCAGTGTCGATTGGCTTTCTGTCATTGCCTCAGGAAGGTCTGGAAAGCCATTGAGCAGAGCTTCATCGAGCGAGCGTCCTTTCTCGTCACAATACACACTGCTTGAAGAGATAACGATGAATGCGCCAACGTCGTTTTGAACGTCAAGCAACTGCTGGCCATGCTTGGCATCGTAGGCAATTGTATCAATCACCACATCAGCGCCGGAGCCTATAGCCTCTCCTAGGCTGCTTTTTTCTCGGTCATGGATTATAGATTTCGCACCTTGCTGCGCCAGGGTTTCGGGTAGTTTGCTATTCCCCCTGTGAGTCAGGGAAACATCCCACCCGGACTGAAGCAGGTTTTGCGCGACCGCCTGACCGATCTGGCCCGTTCCGCCAATGATAATGGCTGATCTTTTTGCCATGTTTTCACACCCCTTTCAGAGCAGCTAAATCACCCGTTTCAAGGGCCGCTAGATTGGCCTCAATCTTCTGAACATCCCAATCCCACCACGCCAGCGCCAAAAGCTCCGCAATCATCTCATCCGGGTAGCGCATACGGATCAGACGAGCGGGATTTCCGCCGACCACCGCGTAAGCTGGAACATCCCGCGCAACCACGGAAGCAGCACCGATGATGGCCCCATGTCCAATGGTGACACCCGGCATGATCGCGGCATTGTGG
The DNA here is from genome assembly GCA_003501385.1 of Rhizobium sp. Lineage (GTDB taxonomy): Bacteria > Pseudomonadota > Alphaproteobacteria > Rhizobiales > Rhizobiaceae > Allorhizobium. Next base: position 14,246 of record DNPN01000301.1, read on the forward strand.
CCGATCCAGACATCATGTCCGACGACTGTGTCTTTGACGGGCAAGTCTTTGTAGCCAAAGGTTTCGGGCTTGAAAATCCGAAATGGATAGGTGGTGAAGCCTGTCATCGGGTGATTGGCGGAGCTGGTGATGAAATAGCAGCCCCTCGCAATCTGGGCGAATTTGCCGATGATCAGGCGTTCCCGGCAGCCATGGCCCAGATAGGGTGCAAGAATCTGGGCGGTTTCTTCCGGTGTGCCGGAATGAGTGAAATAGCTGAATTCTCCGATTTCCATGCGAGGATGATCGATGACATTTTTGAGATGGACAGTGTCGCGGTAAACGGTCCCATCCGGGAGCGTAATGGGGTGGATCGCGGACGCATCAAGAAGGGGCATCATAAAACCTGCTGGGAGAGCTGCACGAATGGCGAGCATATTGGAAGCGGTGTTGAACGCAAGGGACTGCTGCCAACACAAAAATAGCCCGACCTCCCAGCCGGGCTATCCTCCCAAATCACACCACCCACCCATCAGGCCGCTTTCGCACCCTCAGTTGCCACACCTTGCGTCACAATCACCGGGATCAGCAGATCGCCCCAGTTGCCGTCGCCGCCGTGGTGGCGGGCGGAGCGGACGAGCTCGACGGAAACGCCAGCCTCAACCGCTTTCATGACGGAATGGTTCAGCCGGTGCAGGTCATTGGCCAACATGCGGATCATGGCTTGCTGATCGGCGCTCATGCTGGTGGCTTGCTCTTCGGCACGTTCTTTTACGCGGGTCTGTGGGGTCATGGTCTTTCTCCTCTTATCTTGGGGGTTCTTGAAGGGATGCGGGTTAATCGTCGTCAGGTTGGATGAGAGGGCTTCGCACCCCCTCATCCCCCTGCCGGGGACTTCTCCCCGCAGGGGAGAAGAG
>DNPN01000154.1:0-822 GCA_003501385.1 Rhizobium sp.
TGATCTGGCCGCCATCCGCCAAGGATGGGCAACGGCATCTGAGGTGGCGGGCCTGTTACGCGGCGCAATTTTGCCATCCGAGCTGGCGGCATCTCTCACTGATCTGGAAATGCTCTCGCCAACGCTGGATTATTTGCTGAGTTCTATGCTGGCGGAAGAACTGCCTTTGCTGAAACGAGATGGTGGTTTCTTGAAAGAAGGCGCAGACGAAGCGCTGGATGAAGTTCGCGCCCTTCGCGACCAATCGCGCAGGGTGATCGCCGGGCTGCAATTGCAATATTCCGAAGAGACTGGAATTAAGTCTTTGAAAATCAAGCACAACAATGTGCTTGGCTATTTCATTGAAGTGACAGTCAACAATGCTGGTCCGATGATTGAAGGCGAGGCAAAGGCCCGCTTCATTCATCGCCAGTCCATGGCCAATGCCATGCGCTTTACCACCACTGAGTTGGCTGATCTGGAAAGCCGCATTGCCAATGCGGCAGGCCAAGCACTGGAGATTGAGCTTGCCGCCTTTGAGCGGATGAGACTGGCCGTGGTGGCAGAAGCGGAGCCGATCAAAAAGGCAGCCCGCGCGCTGGCCGTGGTGGATGTGGCAGCAGGGCTTGCCGTTCTGGCCGAAGAGCAGGGCTATTGCCGCCCCCTGGTGGATGATAGCCGGATGTTTTCCATCGTCGCAGGCCGCCACCCGGTGGTGGAACAGGCGCTGCGCAAACAATCGGCCAGCCCTTTCATTGCCAACGCTTGCGATCTCTCGCCCAAATCCGGGCAAAAGGGCGGTGCCATCTGGATGCTGACTGGCCCGAACATGGGCGGTAAATC
>DNPN01000154.1:1073-1260 GCA_003501385.1 Rhizobium sp.
CCGAACATGGGCGGTAAATCCACCTTCTTGCGCCAAAACGCCCTGATTGCCATTTTGGCGCAAATGGGCTCGTTTGTGCCAGCGGGTTCTGCCCATATCGGCATTGTTGATCGGCTGTTTTCCCGCGTCGGTGCCTCGGATGATCTCGCCCGTGGCCGCTCAACCTTCATGGTGGAAATGGTCGAAA
>DNPN01000154.1:1507-2158 GCA_003501385.1 Rhizobium sp.
ACCTTCATGGTGGAAATGGTCGAAACCGCTGCCATCCTCAATCAGGCTGGCGAGCGCTCGCTGGTGATTCTTGATGAAATCGGGCGCGGCACGGCGACCTTTGATGGTCTTTCCATTGCCTGGGCAACGGTTGAGCATTTGCATGAGGTCAATCGCTGCCGCTCGCTGTTTGCCACCCATTTTCATGAATTGACGGCGCTGTCGGAAAAGCTGGATCGGCTCTCCAATGTGACCATGATGGTGAAGGAGTGGCAGGGCGATGTGATTTTCCTGCATGAGGTTGGCCCCGGTGCCGCAGACCGCTCTTATGGTATTCAGGTGGCGCGCTTGGCAGGTCTGCCGGCGCTCGTCGTGGATCGGGCGCGCAATGTGCTCTCACAATTGGAAGAAACGGATCGGAAAAACCCGGCCAGCCAGTTGATTGATGATTTGCCGCTGTTTCAGGCCACCGTGCGCCGCGAACAGGCCGTGGCTCCAAAGGCATCGGTCGTTGAAGACGCTTTGCGCAAGCTGGATCTGGATGAGTTGACCCCACGGCAAGCGCTGGATGCGCTTTATGATCTGAAGAAACAACTTGGCAAGTCTTGAGCGTTAGAGCATTTCCGCGCTTCATAGAAACGCAAAATGCTCTAGAGTCTGTCAGGTTCAGAT
>DNPN01000154.1:2481-25951 GCA_003501385.1 Rhizobium sp.
CACTTTTCCCTGACAAACTCTAACTCTTTGTTTTAACGCCTTTCCGAACGCAAAACCGCTATGCACTTTTGCTGGAAATGCTCTAATATGGTTGCTTGCTGCCCCCAAAAGGCGTTAAACCCATAAAAATTGAGAGCTGCGTCTTGATGAGCGGCTGCGAAGAGATGTCAGCACGATGATTGCCAAGCACGATACCGTTGATATGCCCCTACCTGATTTCAAGGCATTAGAAGCCGAGTGCATGGCGATTGTCCAGCAAGGGGGCAAGCTTCTGGATAAGCGGGCAGCACTTCTACCCCTGCTGAAAAAGGCAAGTGCCGATGGGCGTGAGGCTGCCCGCGAGCATTTGATTGCCCATGGCAGCGGTATCAAATGTGCGGAAATGATCTCCGAAGTGCAAGACAAGCTTGTTTCGCTCTCCCATCGCATTGTGGTGGAGGCCGTCTATCCGGGCGTTGCGCCGGAATTTGCGGTTGCTGCTGTTGGTGGCTATGGCCGCAACACGCTGGCTCCGGGATCAGACATCGACCTTCTGTTTTTACTGTCTGCCAAAGCGCGCCCGGACGCCAACAAGGCGGTGGAATTTCTGCTCTATATCCTGTGGGATCTGGGCTTCAAGGTGGGGCATGCGACCCGCACGGTGGAGGAATGCATCCGCCTGTCGCGCACCGACATGACCATTCGCACCGCCATTCTCGAAACCCGTTATATCTGCGGTCAGGCCACACTGGTCAGTGAATTGCAAAAGCGTTTTGATTCGGAAGTGGTGCAAAAGACCGCCCCCGAATTCATTGCCGCAAAACTGGCCGAGCGCGACGAGCGCCACCGCAAAGCAGGCGATACCCGTTATCTGGTCGAGCCGAATGTCAAGGAAGGCAAAGGCGCGCTTCGCGACCTGCACACCCTGTTCTGGATTGCCAAATATTATTATCAGATTTCCGATCCTGCCGATTTGGTCAAGCTGGGCGTGCTCTCCAAGCAGGAATGGCGGATGTTCCAGAAATCCGACGATTTTCTATGGGCGGTACGCTGCCACATGCATTTTGTCACCGGCAAGCCGGAGGAGCGTCTCTCTTTTGATCTCCAGCCGGAAATCGCCCAGAACCTCGGCTATCACGCACGCCCCGGCCTGTCTGCTGTTGAGCGGTTCATGAAGCATTATTTCCACGTTGCGAAAAATGTGGGTGATCTGACCCGCATCATCTGCGCGAGCCTTGAGGAAAAACAGGCCAAGGCAGCACCGGGTCTGAGCGCCGTCATTGGCCGTTTTGCCCATCGCCCGCGCCGCATTCCCGGCACGCCGGAGTTTATTGAAGACAAGGGCCGCATTGCGCTATCGGGGCCGGATGTGTTCAAGCGTGATCCAATCAACATCATGCGGTTTTTCTATGTGGCCGATCTGCATGCGTTGGAACTGCACCCCGATGCGTTGAAGGCCGTTACCCGCTCCTTACCATTGATCGATGAGGATTTTCGCCAGAATGAAGAGGCCAATCGGCTGTTTTTGTCGATTCTGACCTCCAAGCGTGATCCGGCCCTGATGCTGATCCGCTTGAATGAAGCTGGGGTTTTGGGCAAGTTCATCCCGGATTTTGGCCGCATTGTTTCGATGATGCAGTTCAACATGTATCATCACTACACGGTGGATGAGCACCTGATCCGCTCGGTGGCGGTGCTGGCCGAGATTGATCAGGGCAAGCATGAAGACATTCATCCGCTGGCGGTGAAGCTCATGCCCAGCATTGATGATCGCACCGCGCTGTTTGTGGCCGTGCTGCTGCATGATGTGGCCAAGGGTCGTCAGGAAGATCACTCCATCGCGGGGGCCAAGGTTGCCCGCAAGCTCTGCCCGCGTCTTGGGTTGAACGAGAAGCAGACGGAACTGGTGGTCTGGCTGATCGAGCAGCATTTGCTGATGTCTATGGTGGCCCAGACCCGCGATTTGAATGATCGCAAGACCGTGACGGATTTTGCTGAAAAAGTGCAATCTCTTGAACGACTTCGCATGCTTTTGGTGCTGACCGTGTGCGATATTCGCGCCGTTGGACCCGGTGTGTGGAATGGCTGGAAAGGTCAACTGCTGCGCACACTTTATTACGAGACCGAGCTTCTGTTGTCTGGTGGTTTCTCGGAAAGTCCGCGCAAGGAACGCGCCAAATATGCCGCGGAGCAATTGACTGCCGCCCTCTCCGACTGGAGCCAGAAGGACCAGAAAACCTATACAAAGCTGCATTATCAGCCCTATCTGCTGACCGTTCCGTTGGAAGATCAGGTGCGCCACGCCCATTTCATTCGCAAGGCGGATAAGGCCGATCAGGTGCTGGCCACCATGGTGCGCAGCCATTCTTTCCACGCCATTACCGAAATCACGGTGCTGGCCCCAGACCATCCACGTTTGCTCTCCATCATTGCCGGAGCCTGTGCCGCAGCCGGGGCCAATATTGCCGATGCGCAGATTTTCACCACCACCGATGGCCGGGCGCTGGACAGCATTCTGATCAACCGCGAATTCACCAATGATGAAGATGAAATGCGGCGCGGCAACACCATCAGCAAGATGATTGAGGATGTGCTGGCGGGCAAAAAGCGCCTGCCGGAAGTGATTGCCACCCGCGCCAAGGCCAAGAAGAAAAACAAGACCTTTGTTGTCAAGCCGCATGTGACCATTGCCAACAGCCTGTCCAACAAGTTTACCGTGGTTGAAGTGGAATGCCTTGACCGCATTGGTCTATTGGCCGAAATCACGGCGGCGTTCTCAGACCTGTCTTTGGATATTCACTCGGCGCGCATCACCACTTTTGGCGAAAAGGTGATTGATACGTTTTATGTCACCGATCTGGTGGGACAAAAAATCACCAATGAAAACCGTCAGGCCAGCATTGTCACACGTCTGAAAGCGGTGATGAACGAGCAATCCGAGGATGCCAGAGGCAAAATGCCCTCCGGCGTTCTGGCACCTGACGTTGTGAAATCACCGCAGAAAAAGGCTCGCGCCTGACATGTCCCTTGTCAAAAAGTTCATGACCGTCGGTGGTGCCACGCTGGGCAGCCGCCTGTTTGGCTTTGCCCGCGAAACCGCCATGGCAGCAGCCCTTGGCACAGGCCCCATGGCCGATGTGTTTTATGCGGCCTTTCGGTTCCCCAACCTGTTTCGCCGCCTGTTTGCCGAAGGGGCATTCAACGCTGCCTTTGTGCCGCTGTTCTCGAAAGAAATTGAGGAACACGGGCTGGATGGGGCCAAGCGCTTTTCCGAAGAAGTGTTCGGCGTGCTGTTTACGGTGCTGTTGCTGATCACCATTGTCATGGAACTCTCCATGCCGCTTCTGGTGCGCTTTATCATCGCGCCGGGCTTTGCCGATGATGGCGATAAATTCTCGCTGACCGTGCGTCTCGCCGCCGTGATGTTTCCCTATCTGATGTGCATGTCGCTCACCGCCATGCTGAGCGGCATGCTCAATTCACTGCATCACTTTTTTGCTGCTGCTGTTGCCCCCATTTTCCTCAATCTGGTGATGATTGCGGCCCTGTTTTATGGGCTGTATACGGGTGCTGCCCCCATTGATACCGCATGGTATCTCTCTTGGTCCGTCTTGCTGGCGGGTCTGTTGCAATTGCTTGTGGTGTATTTGGGTGTTCGCCACGCGGGCATCCGGCTTGGGTTTCGCTGGCCGAAAATCACCCAGAACGTCAAGCGCTTGCTGATTTTGGCCATCCCAGCCGCGATCACCGGCGGTGTCACGCAGATCAATCTGGTGATCGGTCAAGCCATTGCCTCGAGCAAGGATGGGGCCATTGCGGCCCTTCAATATGCGGATCGGATTTATCAGCTGCCGCTGGGCGTGGTTGGCGTGGCCGTGGGCGTGGTGCTGTTGCCCGAACTGGCCCGGGCGCTGAAGTCCGGCCATGCGCTTGAGGCCTCCAATATCCAGAACCGCTCGATTGAATTCGTGCTGTTTTTGACGCTCCCAGCCGCCGTTGGCCTTTGGGTTCTGTCCGACGATATTATTCGCGTGCTCTATGAGCGCGGAGCTTTCAGCGCCCACAACACGTCCATCGTTGCGGCCATTCTGGCTTGGTATGGCATCGGCCTGCCGTTTTTTGTGATGATCAAGGCCTTGCAACCGGGCTTTTATGCGCGCGAAGACACCAAATCCCCCATGCGCTTTACGGGTATCTCGGTGGTGGTCAATTCGGCCCTCTCCATTGCCCTGTTTCCCATTCTGGAAGAGCGCGGCATTGCCATTGCCGAAGCGGTGGCCGGGATTATCAACACAGTGTTGCTGTTTTCGCTGCTGCTGAAGCGCGGTCACTTGCAGCCCGATTGGCCGCTGGTGTTTCGCGCCCTTCGCCTGTTGGGTTCGGCGCTTGCCATGGGTGCGGTTCTGATCGCCCTGTCTGGCTATTTCGCCCCTTATTTGCAGCCGGGTGCGGCCTTCTTGCATAAAACCGTCGCGCTGTTTGTGCAGATTGGTCTGGCCATGGTTGTCTATTTCGGCTTGGCCTTTGCCACGGGCGGGGCCGATCTGGGCATGTTTCGCAGAAACCTCAAGCGAAAGGCCAAGACCAATGGCTGACAGACCTCTCAAGCGCATTGCCACTGTCACCCTCGTCGTCGATGATTATGATCGGGCGCTGGCATTCTATTGCGGCAAACTGGGGTTCATCTGTCAGGGCGATATTGATCTGGGCGGCGGCAAGCGTTGGGTGGTGGTGACACCACAGATCGGTGGCGCTGGCTTGCTGCTGGCGCAAGCAGATGGTGCGGAGCAGACGGCGACAATTGGCAACCAGACCGGCGGACGGGTCGGATTTTTTCTCCATACCGATGACTTTTTGCGTGATCATGCGGCGTTTCTGGCAGCCGGGGTCCATTTTCATGAGCCGCCGCGCTTTGAGCCTTATGGCACCGTTGCCGTGTTTGAAGACCTCTATGGCAATCTTTGGGATTTGATCGAGCCGAAAATCTGAGCGGGTGTGACGGAAACATCGCTTGAATCCCAAGCCCCGCCTGTGCATAAGGCGCTATCATCTTCAAATCACGAGGTATCAGGCCCTCCACAAGCCTGTTTTGAGGTCCAATCATGAGTGAATTCAAGCCGCTTGTTTTCTCTGGCGTTCAGCCAACCGGAAATCTGCATCTGGGCAATTACCTTGGTGCCATTCGCAAGTTTGTCGCCCTGCAAGAGAATAACGATTGCATGTATTGCGTGGTCGATCTGCACGCACTGACAGCGCAGCTGGTGCATGAGGACATGCGCGGACAAATCCGCTCGATCACCGCTGCCTTTTTGGCGGCTGGCATTGATCCGAAAAAGCATATTGTTTTCAACCAGTCTCAGGTGCCGCAGCATGCCGAACTGGCGTGGATTTTCAATTGCGTGGCGCGCATGGGCTGGATGAGCCGCATGACCCAGTTCAAGGACAAGGCTGGCAAGGACCGCGAGCAGGCGTCTCTTGGCCTGTTTGCCTACCCCAGCTTGATGGCGGCGGATATCCTGGTGTATCGCGCAACCCACGTGCCGGTGGGTGATGACCAGAAGCAGCATCTTGAACTGACTCGCGACATCGCCATGAAGTTCAATCTGGATTTTGCGGAAAAGATTCGCCCCACTGGTTTCGGCGTTGATATCACCGTTGGCAACGAGCCCGTGCATGCCTATTTCCCCATGGTCGAGCCGCTGATTGATGGCCCAGCCCCACGGGTCATGAGCCTGAAGGATGGATCGAAAAAAATGTCAAAGTCCGATCCATCGGACCTGTCGCGCATCAACCTGATGGATGATTCGGAAACGATTTCCAAAAAAATCCGCAAGGCCAAGACTGATCCCGATGCTTTGCCAAGCGAACTGGCGGGCTTGAGTGGCCGCCCGGAAGCCGACAATCTGGTGGGCATTTATGCAGCCCTTGCCGACAAGACCAAGGCGGATGTGCTGGCGGAATTTGGCGGCCAGCAGTTCTCGGTGTTCAAGCCAGCGCTGGTCGATCTGGCCGTCGAGGTTCTGGCTCCGATTACGGAAGAGATGCGCCGTTTGATGGCCGATCCGGGCCATATCGACGCCGTCTTGCGTGATGGTGGCGAGCGCGCACGAGCGCGGGCTGAAAAAACCATGACAGAAGTTCGCGACATTATCGGCTTCGTGCGTTAAGCTTGGTTGAAGTAGGGGTGTTCATTCGCATGTTTGCGTGTTGAAAGAACCCCTCCCCAGCCTGCCCTTGTGGGGAGGGCCGGGGAGGGGCCTTTTTTACGGATACTCTGAATGCGTGGGTACCCATTACACATTCGAGATTATTGATGCCCGCAGAGTTTTGGCCTCGTGAACTGGAGAAACCATGGTTTCAAAGCGTCTCTCGCGTCTTGATGGACATCGCCGCAAATTTCTGGCGGTGATTGATGATACGCCGGAATGTTCCCGCGCCGTGCATTATGCCGGGCGGCGTGCCAAAAATTCCAATGGCGGCCTGGTTTTGCTCTATATCATCCCGGATGGCGATTTTCAGCAATGGCTGGGTGTGGAAGAAATCATGCGCGCCGAAGCGCGTGAAGCAGCCGAGGCTGTGATGGCCAAATCGGCCCAGACTGTGCGCGAAACCATTGGCATTGAGCCGGAAATCGTCATTCGCGAAGGCAGTGCTGCCGATGAAATCCAGAAAATGATTGAGGAAGACCGCGATATCGCCATTCTGGTGCTGGCCGCAGGCTCTGCCAAGGACGGGCCGGGGCCTTTGGTGTCGATGATTGCCGCCCGCACGCAGGCCTTCGCCATTCCCGTGACGGTCCTGCCCGACAATCTGACGAATGAAGATATAGACGCTCTGTGTTGAAACTTGCCTTTTCAAGGCAGGTTTTTTGAAACAAGGCTTGAAGCCAAGGCCGGGAAGGCCTATTTTGGAAGAATTCTAAAGATGGGCAGGCCCTCTCCCTGTCCGCAAGGAGCCACCGATGTTTATCCAGACAGAATCCACACCCAATCCCGCCACGTTGAAATTCCTGCCCGGCAAGGTGGTGTTGGAGAATGGCACGGCTGAGTTCAAGGATGCCGAGGCGGCGCAAACCTCGCCGCTGGCGGCGCGTTTGTTTGCAGTTCCCGGCGTATCGGGCGTGTTTTTTGGCTATGATTTTATTACTGTCACCAAAGAGAGTGCCGAGTGGCCGCATCTGAAGCCCGCCATTCTTGGCTCGATCATGGAGCATTTCATGAGCGGCGCGCCGATTATGGGCGGTGCGGCTTCGGTGGATGCTGATCAGGACGGTGAGTTTTTTGATGCAGGCGATGAAACCATCGTTGCCACCATCAAGGAATTGCTGGAAACGCGCGTGCGCCCCGCTGTGGCACAGGATGGTGGCGATATCACTTTCCGGGGTTTTCGCGATGGCAAGGTGTTCCTCAACATGAAAGGTGCTTGCGCCGGATGCCCATCATCCACCGCAACGCTCAAGCATGGCGTGCAGAACCTGCTGCGCCATTTCATCCCGGAAGTTCAGGAAGTCGAAGCCGTTTAAGGTTCCGTAATTACACACAGGTGCGAAGATGATCGTTCTTGCGATCGATACAGCAGGCGCGGCCTGTGCAGCAGCGGTTTATGATACGGATCAGGATCGGATTCTGGCCGAGGTATCACATGTGATCGGCAAGGGACATGCCGAAAAACTAATGGCCATGGTGGATGATATTTTGGTCGAAGCGAGCGTAACTTTACTGGATATTCATCGCATAGCTGTTACGATTGGTCCTGGGTCATTCACCGGCATCCGCGTCGGCCTTGCAGCAGCTCGCGGACTGGCACTGGCACTGGGAATTGATGTGGTTGGCGTCTCAACGCTTAGCGTTTTGGCGGCTGCCCATCGGGCAAATGGTGGAGAGACTGGCGCGCAAGGGGAGGTTCTTGCCGCCATGGATGCCAAGCGCGATGAAGTCTATGCCCAGCTGTTTGGTGCTCACGGTGAGCCTCAGAGCGTACCTGCTCTGGTGTCTGTTGATGCATTTCGACAGCAGGCCTCTGGAGCGGCAAGAGTTACGGGATCTGCGCGTCATCTGCTGGATCAGGGACACAAGGATCATTTGCGCGAGGAGGAGAGTGCAATGGACCGTTTTCCGATTGAACATGTTGCAAGGCTTGGCGCGCTTGCTGAGGTAGCTGGCAAGCCCGCACCACTTTATTTGCGCGGACCGGATGCAAAGCCACAAACTGGCTTTGCCGTAGCACGGAGTGATGCCCATGCTTGAAGCGATTTTTGCCAGAAAAGCCGAATTTGAAGTCGTCACCATGGAAACAGACGATTGCCGCGATGTGGCAGAGCTGCATGGTCAGCGCTTTGCGCGGCCATGGAATGACGGCGAGTTTGTCAGCCTGCTGCTCCAGCCCAATGTTTACGGCTTTGTGGTGCGCCAAACCAATGCGCTGATGTTCAAGCCGCAATTGAGCGGCTTTGTGCTGGCGCGCGAAGTGGCGGGCGAGGCGGAAATTCTCACCATTGCCGTGCATGAAAAAGCGGGGCGCAGCGGTCTTGGCTGGCGGCTGATGCAGGCGGCCATGCGCGAAGCGCGGGCGCGCGGCGGAGAAACCATGTTTCTGGAAGTGGATGATGGCAATCTGTCTGCCATCGGTCTCTACCGCAAACTGGGGTTTGACAAGGTGGGTGAGCGTCCGGCCTATTACGCTGACGCCAAAGGCCATCGCAGCTCGGCGCTTGTCATGCAGCGTGATCTTCGGTAACTGGCTGAGGAGGGGCTGTTGATGCGGTGCGATTGGCGTGCGATCATCAATAGCCCTTTTCATCCCGAGGCCAGATTTTCGGAACGCCATGACTGAGACCACAAAAACGCTGGAAGAGCTTTGCACTGACCGCGGCATGCGTATGACCGAGCAGCGCAAAATCATTGCCCGCATTTTGCAAGAGTCCGAGGATCATCCCGATGTTGAGGAGCTTTATCGGCGCTCATCGCTGGTGGATGCCAAGATTTCCATCTCCACGGTCTATCGCACCGTCAAGCTGTTTGAAGATGCCGGTATCATTGCCCGGCACGATTTTCGCGATGGCCGCTCGCGCTATGAAACCCTGCCGGAAGAGCACCACGATCACCTGATCGATTTGAAAAACGGCGTGGTGATTGAGTTTCGTTCGCCCGAAATCGAAGCCTTGCAGGAGCGGATTGCCCGCGAGCATGGCTTTACCCTTGTTGATCACCGGCTGGAGCTTTACGGCGTGCCGCTCAAGAAGGATGACTAATCATTGACGATGTCCACGCAGATGGGTCTGATGTGATTATCAAGATCAGAACATATTTCTTTCTGTCGCTGCTGGTGCTGGTCACATTGGTGATGCTGCCATTTCAGTTGGTCGGATTGTATTTTGATCTCAGATTGCGCCGTGTGCTGCCGCGCTATTGGCATCGGTTTGCCTGTCTGGTTCTGGGCATGAAGGTGCGGGTGCATGGGCGGCCAGAGGTGCGCAGACCCTTGATGCTGGCCAGCAACCACACCTCTTGGAGCGATATTCTGGTTCTCAGCTCCATCGACGATATGGTGTTTATTGCCAAAACCGAAGTGGCTGATTGGCCGATTTTTGGCACGCTGGCCAAATTGCAAAAGAGCGTTTTTGTCCGTCGCGAGGAAAAGCGCTCCACGGGTGATCAGGCCAATGACATTGCCGAGCGCATGGCTGATGGCGAAATTGTTGTGTTGTTTCCCGAAGGTACAACATCGGATGGCAATCGTCTGCTGCCCATCAAGTCATCTCTGTTTGGGGCGGCGGCCATGGCGTTGCCTTTGGCCCCGGAAGGGGTGGTCTATATCCAGCCGGTTGCCATCGCCTATACGGGTCTGCATGGGATGCCCATGGGCCGCTATCATCGCTCGATCGTCAGTTGGCCCGGTGATGTAACCTTGGTACCGCATTTGATGGGTATTATGCGCAGCATGGCGCTGGAAGTGGATGTCTGTTTTGGCGAACCGGTGGAATATCGCGTCGGCAGCAATCGCAAGCAAGTGAGCGCCAAGGTGGAGGCCGAAATTCGCCGCATGTTGGCCTCGAAATTGCTGGGCCGCGAGATTGAATAAGACCTCTCACGGGTTTCGCTATTTTTCGGTTTAATCTGGCAGCGAAAAGCACTAAATAGCGGCCATGACCCAAGACACACAAAGCCTCATCCCATCGGCAGAGCCTCTGACCGTCTCGATTGAACCTGGTGCCCATGCGCTGCCGGGCGATAATGCGCGAAAAGTGTTCATCAAGACCTATGGCTGTCAGATGAACGTTTACGACAGCACCCGTATGGCCGATGCTTTGTCGGCAGATGGCTATGTGCAGACCGAGAATGTGGAAGAGGCCAGCCTCGTCCTGCTCAACACCTGTCATATCCGTGAAAAGGCTGCCGATAAGGTCTATTCGGCCCTTGGCCGTCTGCGCGATATGAAAAAGCTGCGCCATGCCAAAGGCGAGGAATTCATGATTGGCGTTGCGGGCTGCGTGGCACAGGCCGAGGGTGCCGAGATTGTCAGGCGCGAACCGGGCGTGGATGTGGTGGTGGGTCCGCAAACCTATCACCGCCTGCCGCAGGCGCTGCGCAAAGCCCGTACGGGCGAGCGCGTCGTTGATACCGAATATGCGGTGGAAGACAAATTCGAGCATTTGCCCGATCCCACCAAGACCCCGGGTCGCAAAAGGGCTGTCACAGCCTTTCTGACCGTGCAGGAAGGCTGCGATAAATTCTGCACCTTCTGCGTGGTGCCCTATACCCGTGGCTCGGAAGTCTCGCGGCCCTTGTCGCAATTGATCACCGAGGCCAAGCGTCTGGTGGATAGCGGCGTGCGCGAAATCACCCTGCTGGGACAAAACGTCAATGCATGGCATGGCGAAGGCCCGGATGGGCGAGAGATGGGGCTGGGCGATCTGCTCTATAAGCTCGCCGAAATCGATGGTTTGGCGCGTTTGCGCTACACCACCAGCCACCCGCGTGACATGGATGACCGGCTGATTGAGGCGCATCGCGATCTTCGCATGTTGATGCCTTACTTGCACCTGCCGGTGCAAGCAGGCTCGGACCGCATCCTGAAAGCCATGAACCGCCGCCACAAGGCCGCCGACTATATTGCCCTGATTGAGCGCATCCGCAGCGCCCGTCCAGACATTGCCCTGTCGGGTGATTTTATCGTCGGTTTCCCGGGCGAGACCGATGCCGACTTCGAAGACACCATCAAACTGGTGGAAACGGTTGGCTATGCACAGGCTTTTTCATTCAAATATTCGTCCCGTCCCGGCACGCCCGGCGCTGATCTTCCCGACCACGTGGATGAGGATGTGAAGAGTGAGCGCCTCGCCCGGTTGCAGGAATTGCTGTTAAAACAACAGCATGACTTTGCCCGTTCCCTGGTGGGCAAGACCATTGATCTGCTGTTGGAAAAGCCGGGCCGCATGCCGGGGCAAATTATTGGCCGTTCTCCCTGGCTTCAGTCTGTAAATGTTGATGCAAAAACATCGCAGATAGGTGACATTATTCAGGTACGAATCACGGATGTCGGCCCAAACAGCTTGTTTGCCGAGGTGGCAGAGGGTTAGAGTGAGGGTCTCATCTCAGGTTAACGGGAGCCTCATCGCTTGAACGCATCAGAAGTGGTAACCTCACCCTCGCGCAACGCCAAACCAGCTGCGACCGACGCCAATCACTTTATACTGACGTTCGAGAACAACCGGCATGCCAGTGAGCTGTTCGGTCAGTTCGATCAAAATCTGAAACTGCTGGAGCAGCGATTGGCCATTGAGGCCAGTGCTCGCGGCAATTCGGTTTCCATCACCGGCGAGGTGATGGCCACCAATCAGGCCCGCCGCGCGCTGGATTTTCTCTATGCTAAAATCCAGAGCGGTGGATCGGTCGAGGCATCCGACGTTGAAGGGGCCATCCGCATGGCGGTGGCTGCCGATGATCAACTGAGCCTGCCAACGCTGGAGCGCAAATCCAAGCTGACCATGGCGCAGATTTCCACCCGCAAGAAAACCATTGTGGCAAGAACCCCAACGCAAGATGCCTATATGCGGGCGTTGGAGCGCTCCGAACTGGTGTTTGGCGTTGGCCCTGCCGGCACCGGCAAAACCTATCTGGCGGTGGCGCAGGCAGCCCAATTGCTGGAACGAGGTGCGGTGGATCGCATCATCCTGTCGCGTCCTGCCGTGGAAGCGGGTGAACGGCTTGGCTTCTTACCGGGTGATTTGAAGGACAAGGTCGATCCTTACCTGCGTCCGCTCTATGATGCGCTCTATGACATGATGCCGGGTGATAAAGTGGAGCGCGCCATTACCGCAGGCGTGATTGAAATTGCGCCGCTGGCCTTCATGCGTGGTCGCACGCTGGCCAATGCCGCCGTTATTCTCGATGAGGCGCAAAACACTACATCCATGCAGATGAAGATGTTTTTGACCCGCCTTGGCGAAAATGCCCGCATGATTATCACGGGCGACCCAAGCCAGGTGGATTTGCCGCGTGGCGTGACATCCGGTTTGGTCGAGGCTTTGCGGATCTTGCAAGGGGTCGAAGGCGTGTCGTTTGTGCGTTTCAAGGATGTCGATGTTGTGCGCCATCCTCTTGTTGGCCGCATCGTCAAGGCGTATGACGCACAATATACGCAACGCGAAGAAGGTGAGCAGCTCGGCTAGATCCTGCTCTGACATGCATGCAGAAACTTGACATACAAATTGCTGTCGAAGACGATAGCTGGCCAGCGGAAGATGTTCTGGAAGCCATGAGTGAGCGGGTTTTGACCGCAGCGGCAGAGTTTATAGCCGCTGACGGTCAACCGTTTCCCGCCATGTCCACAGAGCTTTCGCTGGTCTTTACCAGCGATGAGGATATCCGAGCGATCAACGCCGAATGGCGCCAGCAGGATAAGCCAACCAATGTGTTGTCCTTTCCAGCCTATCCGATTGTGCCCGGCGACACGCCCGGCCCGATGCTGGGCGATATTATCATCGCGCGCGAAACGGTGGAGCGCGAAGCGGTTGACTTGGGCAAGAGTTTCGATGACCATCTGACCCACTTGATGGTGCATGGATTTCTGCACCTCTTCGGCTATGATCACATGGACGACGAAGAGGCAGAAGAAATGGAAGGGCTGGAGACTCGCATTCTGGCCAGTCTCGGTCTATCTGACCCCTATGCTGTATAATTTCTGACATCTTGTGTGATATAAGGTGGATTATTCAGCGATTAAAATGGTTCTGCGTCGTGTCTGACGCGGAACGCTATGAGGGCATCACGCCCGTTTGATAGAATGGTGAAATGAGCGACTTTTCGACAAGACCGGCCTCGGAGGCCACAAAGGAGCAAGATAGCTCCTCTTCGGAAGAGGGATCTAGTTCCCAGCGAAGTCCCGCGGCTCACAAGCCGCATTCCTCTTTCTGGGCGCGCGCCGCCCGCATTTTGAGGCCCGCTTACAGGGCGAGCCTGCGTGAGGACATCACCGATGCGCTGATGTCAGACCAAGGGGCCGATCAGGCCTTTGCGCCCGATGAGCGCGCTATGTTGCAAAACATCCTGCATTTCCGCGAAGTCCGCGTTGAAGATGTGATGATCCCGCGATCAGACATCAAGGCCGTTGATCTCAGCATTTCCATTGGTGCCTTGATGACGCTGTTTCAGGAAACCGGCCATTCGCGCATGCCGGTCTACCATGAAACTTTGGATGATCCGCGCGGCATGGTGCATATCCGCGATTTGTTGTCCTACATCACGCTCAAGGCGCTGAACGGCAATGGGCTTGATCTGGCCTGCGTTGATCTGTCCGTGACCATCGAGGAAGCGGGCATTATCCGCTCCATTCTGTTTGTGCCCTCTGCCATGCAGGCCTCTGACCTTCTGGCGCGCATGCAGGCGGCCAGAACCCAGCTGGCTGTGGTGATTGATGAGCACGGTGGCACCGATGGATTGGTATCCCATGAGGATATCGTCGAAATGGTGGTTGGCGATATTGATGACGAACACGATAAGGAAGAAGCGCTGGTCACCCGCGTGTCCGACGATGTGTTCTTGGCCGATGCTCGCATTGAGCTGGAAGAAATTGCCGAAGTGGTCGGCCCTGATTTTGACGTCAGCGAAGAGATTGAAGAGGTCGATACGTTGGGCGGGTTGATTTCCGCAGCCCTTGGCCGCGTCCCGCAGCGCGGTGAAGTGGTGCAGGCCGTGGATGGGTTTGAGCTTCACATTTTGGATGCCGATCCGCGCCGGGTAAAGCGGGTGCGCATCACGCGTATGGCTCCGATTGCCAAGCGTATGCAGGAGCAGACGGCTGCGGCAGATGTTCAGCCCAAGCTGCGAGAAGCGACGATTGCCGATCAATAAGGACTATCGCGCAGTTCTCTGAAAGTATTACTGTGTTTCAAAGGCATACTGCCATACTCCTTTTCTTTGCGACAATGCATTTCCGAACACAAAACGGCCAAGCACTTTTGTTGAAAATGCTTGGCGGTTATAACGACAAGGCGGCAGTTTTTTGAAAAACTGCCGCCTTGTTGCGTGATTCGCTACGTTTCGATTTTGCTCAAGATTTGCTTGCTGCCAGCAGCAAGTGTCGCGCAGACGGATTGAACGTGTGACAAAGCCTGTTTCAGAGATAAAAGGATAGCCTGATGGAGCGTATCGCCGCGAGGATAATGCTGCTGGATGGGTGGCGTCGCGCCACTTTGGCCGTGGTAGCGGGGGCTGCGTGTGCGTTGGCCCTGCCGCCTGTCAGTTTCCTGGCACCTGTGTTTCTGTCTTTCCCGATTTTGGTCTGGCTGCTGGATGGCACCAGTGGCGATCCGCGGCGGAGTTGGTCACGGGGCCTGCGTCAGGCCTTCTGGATTGGCTGGCTGTTCGGCCTTGGCTATTTTGTTGCGGGGCTGTGGTGGTTGGGCAATGCTTTGATGGTGGAGGCCGACCAGTTTGCGTGGGCCTTGCCTTTGGCGGTTCTTGGCTTGCCTGCCGTTCTCGCGCTTTTTTACGGTCTGGCCTGCGCGGGTGCGCGTCTGCTGTGGTCTGAAGGCCTAGGCCGGATCATGGCACTGGCGGCGGCCTTTGGGGTGGTGGAATGGCTGCGCAGCTTCGTTGCCACCGGCTTCCCGTGGAATGCGATAGGCTACACCGCCATGCCGATCCCGCTGATGATGCAATCGGTAAGCGTGCTGGGATTGTTTGGAGTGTCGGCTCTGGCCGTATTCGTTTTCGCTGCCCCGGCACTGCTTGGTACGCGTCGTGGTGCCGTGCTCGGCCTGTCGCTCGCGGGTGTGCTGGTGGCAATGCATTTTGGCTATGGGGCTTACCGCCTGTCCTTGCCTGCTCCCACAGGCGAGGACGCAAAGCAGCTAACGGTGCGCATTGTCCAGCCCAATATCGATCAGGCTGCCAAGATGAGCGATGATGATCGGGTCTCGATTTTTGAAAAGCATTTGCGTCTGACAGCGCTACCTCCTGAGTCTGGCCACAAGCAGCCCGACATTATCGTCTGGCCGGAAACCACAATTCCCTTCATCCTGACGCAAAACCCGGACGCTCTGCGCCAGATTGCCGATACGTTGAAAGACGGCCAATTGCTGATCACCGGCACAGTGCGCTCCGAAGATCAGGGGGCGGGGACTGCGCCCCGATATTACAATTCGATCTACGTGATCGACAGCAAGGGGCAGATCGTCTCTGCTGCCGACAAGGTCCACCTTGTGCCTTTTGGGGAGTATGTCCCATTTGAAGACGTTCTCTCAAAGGTGGGGATCACCAACGTTGTTGATCTCCCAGGTGGCTTTTCACCGGGTGCAAAGCGCTCGCTTCTGACCCTTCCAGGTGGACTGAAGCTCTATCCGCTGATCTGCTACGAGATCATTTTTCCCGATGAAATGGATGATGCGGCAGCTCGCGCCAATGCCATTGTCAATGTCACCAATGATGCCTGGTTTGGTGATTCACCTGGGCCCTATCAGCATTTTCAACAGGCAAGATTACGCGCTGTCGAGACGGGCATGCCTGTTATTCGTGCCGCCAATAATGGCATTTCCGCCACAATTGACAGCCACGGCAGCGTTGTTTCGGGCTTAAAACTAAACGCGGAAGGCGTAGAAGATGCAACTTTGAGCTTTGTAACCTCCCCCGAAACGTCACAATTTTCGCAAAAATACAACTTTTGGATGGTAACTGTTTTGTTATTATCTGTAGCTGTAATTTCACGTTCAGGTTTTATTTCAAGAGTGAATTGACCAAAAACCCCTAAAAATGCATAGTGTGTTTACAGGGTGGCGCGTGCATTTCCAGGCTTGATGTTTAATTCGTTGCAACGTAACGTTCCTGAAAGTTGCAAGCGCTGCCTGTTTTGATCAATACCAGTCTTCAATACTAACCCTCGTCAGGATTGTGACATGCTCGAAAACAAGAAAAAACCGAACCCCATCGACATCCATGTCGGTAGCCGGATTCGCCTTCGTCGTACCATGCTTGGCATGAGCCAGGAAAAGCTGGGTGAAGCCCTTGGCATCACATTCCAGCAGATTCAGAAGTACGAAAAAGGCACAAACCGCGTTGGTGCCAGCCGCCTGCAAAATATCTCGACTATCCTGAATGTGCCGGTCTCGTTCTTTTTTGAAGATGCGCCAGGCGAACAGGCTGCTGTTGGCTCCGCTGGCTTTTCAGAGGCTGCCAGCTCCAATTACGTTGTTGATTTCCTCTCCTCCTCCGAAGGTCTTCAACTCAATCGCGCATTCGTTAAGATTAATGACCCTAAAGTTCGGCGAAAAGTTGTCGATCTGGTCAAGGCTCTCTCTGCCGAGATCGAGGCCGAGTAATCACGGTTTGGCTTTGGTTATAAAAAAAGCGGCGTGCGGGCCGCTTTTTTTGTGTCTTGGTCATACTCGAGAAAGGAATGCTGACATAAAGATATATTTATGTCGTTGTGTCCTTGTTTTTGGCGCGCCGAACCTCTAACACAATCAGACCTAGTTCATTGAGGGGAATCCCGCATGCGCTCAAATTATCTGTTTACCAGTGAATCTGTCTCGGAAGGTCATCCCGATAAGGTTTGCGACCGCATCTCTGATGAAATCGTCGATCTGGTGTATCGCGAAGCCGCAAAGACCGGGGTTGATCCCTGGACAGTGCGTATCGCCTGCGAAACGCTGGCAACCACCAACCGGATTGTGATTGCCGGTGAGGTTCGTCTTCCTGCCAGTCTGATGAAGACCGACAAGGACGGCAATGAAGTGATCAATCCAGCCAAGTTCAAGGCTGCTGCGCGCAAAGCGGTTCGTGATATTGGCTATGAACAGGCTGGTTTTCACTGGAAAACTGCACGTATCGATGTGCTGTTGCATTCGCAGTCTGCCCATATCGCTCAGGGCGTTGACAAGGCATCGGACCACGACAACAGCGAAGGCGCTGGCGACCAGGGCATCATGTTTGGTTATGCCTGCCGCGAAACGCCGGATTTGATGCCGGCACCAATCTATTACTCCCACAAGATCCTGCAGTTGCTGTCGGCAGCCCGCAAGGAAGGTGAGGGCGATGTCGGCAAGCTTGGCCCCGATGCCAAGAGCCAGGTGACTGTGCGCTACATCGATGGCAAGCCCGCTGAAGTCGCCTCGATCGTGTTGTCCACCCAGCATCTGGATGAGAGCTGGGATTCGGCTAAAGTCCGTCAGGTTGTTGAGCCTTACATTCTCGAAGCGCTTGGCGATCTCAAAGTTGCCGCTGACTGCAAGTGGTACATCAACCCCACCGGAAAATTCGTGATCGGTGGCCCGGATGGCGATGCTGGCCTGACCGGTCGCAAGATTATCGTCGATACCTACGGCGGTGCGGCCCCTCACGGTGGCGGTGCATTCTCCGGCAAGGACACCACCAAGGTGGACCGTTCTGCTGCTTACGCAGCCCGCTATCTGGCCAAGAATGTGGTGGCTGCAGGCTTTGCCGATCGCTGCACCATTCAGATTTCCTACGCCATTGGTATTGCTCAGCCTCTGTCGATCTATGTTGATCTGCATGGTACAGGCACAGTGTCGGAAGATCAGGTGGAAGCCGCTTTGGCCAAGGTGATGGATCTGTCGCCATCTGGCATCCGTCGCCATCTGGATCTGAACAAGCCCATCTATGCCAAGACCTCGGCCTATGGCCATTTTGGCCGCAAGGCAGGCCGTGACGGCTCGTTCTCCTGGGAAAAGCTTGATTTGGTCAAGCCACTGAAAGAAGCAATCAAGGCTTGAGTGATATGACGATGGACCGCCGCAGCCGGGCGACCGAAGCCTTTTTCGGTCGCCGCAAGGGTAAACCGCTTCGCGATCAGCAGGTTGAACGCATGGAGCACCTGCTGCCCGAGCGCATGGTTGATCTTGGCGCAGCAGTTCCCAACGATTTGAAAACTCTGTTTCCTGTTACTGTAGACAGTATCCGTCTGGAAATCGGTTTTGGCGGGGGCGAGCATCTGGCTCATCGCGCCCGCACCCATCCCTCCATCGGCTTTATTGGTGTGGAGCCCTTCGTCAATTCCATGGCGAAACTGTTGGCGGTGATCGAGGCCGAGGGGCTGCCCAATATTCGGGTCTATAATGATGATGCCACCCAACTGCTGGATTGGTTGCCATCGGATTCGATTGACCAGATTGATCTTCTCTACGCCGATCCCTGGCCGAAGAAGAAGCACTGGAAGCGGCGCTTTGTGTCGCAGGTCAATCTTGCCCGCTTTCACCGGGTGCTCAAGCCCGGTGCATCCTTCTGCTTTGCCTCGGACATTGACACCTATGTTAATTGGACATTGCAGCATTGCCGCGATCATGGCGGCTTTGACTGGCAGGCGGAAAGCTCCAAGGATTGGCTCACAGCCTATCCCGATTGGCCGGGTACCCGCTATGAGGCCAAGGCGCGTCGCGAAGGCCGCTCTTCGGCCTATCTGACATTTCTCAAGGTGTGATCACACTATTACAGCGCCGCTCGCCACATATGGCGCACGGCGCTGTCAGTTTATGTTTGCGCACCGGGTTTATCCGAAAACCGGTTCTCCCTTTTCGGTCCGATGCTGGAGAGCAAAAAAAAGACCGTGCGGGAGGTCTCGCACAGTCTTTTTTGTTGAGGCGTTTGGCCTTCATCGTCAGTGGAGGCTGACGGTCTTCAACTCATCTTCTGCGGCTTTGAAATAAGTCGATGAGCGGTTGTCGGTCAGAAGAATGGGCGTGCCATCGGCGGCAAACAGGGCCCAAAGATCGGTCTGCGGATCAATCTCAGGGGCATCGGGAAAGCAACGCGACACTTCATCGTAGCGAATTTTGCGGATATAGCCCACTTCGCCGGAGCCAAGGTGCGTCAGCTCCATGAGGGACAGTTGGGAGGTAGCTTCTTTGATCAACATTCCGGTTCTCCTTCAGGGAGGGAGGGGCGGTTGCTCCGCCATGCTCCTAGTCTGAGGCGGAAATGTTAATTTTTCTCACCGTTTGATGTGAATTAGGACGAAAAAGTTCAATCACCAGCAGGCCGTTACTTAAACGTGCGCTGGCCACGTCCATCCCATCGGCCAGAACGAAGCTGCGCTGGAACTGGCGCGCCGCAATGCCGCGAAACAGGTAGTCGGCATTGGGTTGCTCGGTCTGGCGGCCACGAATCACCAACTGGTTGCCCTCGACCGTGACATCCAGATCACTGTCGCCAAAACCCGCCACCGCAAGCGTGATGCGCAGCTTGTCGCCTGCCGCCTGATCGCGATGACGGACCAATTCAATGTTGTAAGGTGGATAGCCATCATTGGCGCGCGCAAGCTGGCTGATGACGCTGTCACTGATCTCGAAGCCGAGCAGAAGTGGGGTGGTAAAGGGTTTTGTCGAGCGCATCTCTGTCCTCGGCTTCTCGTAACCAGCCGTTTTTGTCATGGGTCTGCTTCTATATGGGGATGGATTTGGCCGCAGACAAGCACCAAGAATCATGCTTGCCACCTTGACAATCCGCGTGTTGGCCAGTCATCAACCCCTACCGTAGCCGAAGAAGGTTTGACCATGCAAAAGCCCAGAAAGATCATTATTGACACCGATCCCGGCCAGGACGATGCCTGCGCCATCATGCTGGCGCTGGCCAGCCCGGAAGAGTTGGAGGTGCTGGGCCTCACTGTTGTGGCAGGCAATGTGCCGCTGTCGATGACCAGCCGCAATGCGCGGATTGTGTGTGAGCTTTCCGGCCGCACTGATCTGCCGGTCTTTGAGGGCGCGCTCAAACCATTGGAGCGTCCGCAGGTGACGGCTGAGCATGTCCATGGCAAAACCGGGCTTGATGGTGCTGAGGTGGACGAGCCGGTGATGCAGGCACGACAGCAGCATGCGGTTGATTTCATCATTGAGACCATCCGGCGGGAGGAGCCGGGCACGGTCACGCTCTGCACCCTTGGCCCACAGACCAATATCGCTCTGGCCCTGCAAAAGGCTCCGGATATTGCGCCGCGCATAAAGGAAGTGGTGATGATGGGCGGTGGCTGTTTTGAAGGTGGCAATATCACGCCTGCGGCTGAGTTTAATATCTATGTGGACCCGCAAGCCTCCAAGATTGTGCTGGGCGCTGGCATTCCGATTGTCATGCTTCCGCTGGATGTCACCCACCAATTGTTGACCACCAAGGCGCGGGTTGATCGCATACGCGCCATTGGCACACGCGCTTCCGAGGTGATGGTGCAATGGTTGGAGTTTTTCGAGCGCTTCGATATCGAAAAATACGGCTCCGATGGCGGACCTCTGCATGATCCAACCGTGATTGCCTATCTGATTCGTCCTGAATTGTTTTCCGGCCGTTTCTGCAACGTTGAAATCGAAACGGAGTCGCCGCTGACGGTGGGCATGACCGTGGTGGATTGGTGGCGCGTCACCGGTCGCACGCCGAATGCGACCTACATGCGTAACGTCGACGCCGATGGCTTTTTTGCATTGGTCACGGAGCGTCTTGCCAGATTGTAATGGCATGAGATTGAGAAGGGCGCTGGTGGAGAAACTCTCCCCGGTCCCTGCTTCGGTGTTTCTTTTTGCCCTCGTTCATGGCACATCAATGCGATGACCATAGCCAGTACGCTCCCTAAGCCCGCCGATTTTGCCGATGTCAGAGATTGGGTCTTTGATCTTGATAACACGCTCTATCCGCATCACATCAATCTCTTCAGCCAGATTGATAAAAACATGACGGCCTTTGTGGCCGACTTGCTCCAGCTTGAGCCAGATGAAGCGCGGCAATTGCAAAAGCGCTATTATCATGAGCACGGCACAACGCTGGCGGGCCTGATGCTGCATCATGCGGTCAATCCGGGTGATTTTCTGGCCAAGGCGCATGCGATTGACTATTCCCCCCTTCTGCCAGATGTGGAGCTGGGCGATGCCATCAAGGCCCTGCCGGGGCGCAAGTTCATCTTTACCAATGGCACGGTACAGCATGCGCAGGACGCTGCGCGGGCCTTAGGCATTCTCGATCATTTCGATGATATTTTTGATATTGTTGCGGCTGATTACCACCCGAAGCCAGCCAGCCGGACCTATGACGCCTTCACGAACATCCATCGTATCAAGCCCGATAATGCCGTGATGTTTGAGGATCTGCCGCGCAATCTGGTGGTTCCCAAAGCACTGGGAATGAAGACTGTTTTGCTGGTACCGCGCCCATCCGATGGGACAATGCTGGAGCAATGGGAGCGTGCTGACAGCCAAGACGGAGAAGGCCACATTGACTATGTGACGGATGATTTGAAAGCCTTCTTGAATGCTATGATTTCTACAATTTAGTTATAAAATACAACATTACAAAACTGTAACGACCATTACAGATCCTTAAGTGGTGGCGTGCGTGAAACGGCGCTAGTGTCCAATCATCAGCAATGAAAGGACACGTCATGAACGCCAAGAAAACCACCATGGCTGCGCTCGCGGCAACACTTTTGGTCGGTGCATCTTACGCCTCTGTCAAAGCGCAGGACGCCAAGCCCCATAGTGAGCGCCCCGGAGATGGCCCTCGCCATGAGCGTATGGCAGAGTCCTGCGGGCCTCGGCCAATGATGATGCGCGGCCCGGCAGCCATGTTCATTTTTGCCCTGCAACAGTTTGATACTAACAAGGACGGCAAGATCTCCAAGGATGAGGCCAAGACCGCCGAGGACAAGCTGTTTACGGCTATTGATGCCAATAAGGATGGCGTCCTGACGCCAGGCGAGTTGCGCAAGTATCATGAGGCGCGCATGGAAGCGTGGAAGGCTGAGATGCCGAAGCCTGCAGTACCAGATGCCGCCGCACCGGCAGCAGACAATGCTGGCGCGCCACCACCACCGCCGCCAGCCGATGATGATGCGATGATGAAGCCTATGGGCGGCTCAATGGATGGCCCGGATGGTTGCGATCCGCATGGCGGTCCCATGCATGAAGCAATGCGAGGGCCGATGGGTGGACCAGAGCACGGTCCGAAGGGTGGACCGGGTGGTCATCACGGTCCAGGTCCGATGATGGGCATGATGGGACCAATGGGTCTGATTGCCCAGATCGATACGGATGAGAATGGTCAGATCAGCAAGGCTGAAGCCGATGCGGCTCTGGATAAGCTGTTTACACGTCTGGACACCAACAAGGATGGCTTCATCTCGGCGGATGATTTCCCGAAAGGACCGTCGCTTCTGCCTTAAGGCATTCTGAAGTCCCGAGCACAGCATCGGACCGAAAAATGGCAACCGATTTCCAGATATGTGGGATGCTGTAAAAATGAAAACGCGGCCAGATTGAGGCCGCGTTTTTTTGTCTGGCTGTCGCTCTTTAGAGTTTGTCAGGGAAAAGTGGAACCCGGGTTTCCCGAAAAGACAAACGAAAACAAGAGAGATCTCAAAATTCCTCCCAGTCATTCTGGGCGGCGGCTGTGCTGGCTTGGGCTGCGCGCGGTATTGGGCGGGCTGCGGCCGGTGCGCGCGCAGGTGCCGTTGATGCTTGAGGCCGTGCGGTGGTCCGGACAGGTGCCGCAGCAGCAGGACGATGGCTTGTGACGGGCACGTTTCTGGTCGCGGGGGCAGATGCCAAGGACGTGTCTGAGCGGGTGCGGAACTTCATCAGCAATTCGGCCAGACGCAGGCTTTCCTGAGCCAGACTTGCGCCGGCTGCATTCATTTCCTCAACCATCGCTGCATTTTGTTGGGTCGCCTGATCCATGTGGTTCACGGCGGTATTGACCTGGGTCAGGCCGGTTGCCTGCTCATGCGCCGCCGTGGCAATGGCATCCATGTGCTGGTTCATGTCTTCCACGGCCTTGGAAATCGTGGCCAAGCCTTCGCCCGTATCATTGACAAGCTTGACGCCTTCGCTGACGGCTGCCTCGGAATTGCCAATCAACGCCTTGATTTCCTTGGCGGCGTTGGCAGAACGTTGGGCCAGTTCACGCACTTCCTGTGCGACGACTGCAAAGCCCTTACCAGCCTCGCCTGCGCGTGCGGCCTCAACCCCAGCATTGAGAGCCAGCAGGTTGGTCTGGAAGGCGAT
>DNPN01000154.1:26190-43335 GCA_003501385.1 Rhizobium sp.
TTGGTCTGGAAGGCGATTTCATCAATCACGCTGATGATCTGGGTGATCTTTCTGGATGCATCTTCAATGCGCTCCATTGCGGATACGGCATTGCTCACCACGCCTGCGGAATGCTCGGCATGTTGACGCGCATTGCGCACCAGATTGCGGGCATCGCCGGTCCGCTTCGATGTCGCATGAACATTGGCAGTGATCTCTTCCAGCGCTGCTGCGGTTTCTTCCAATGAGGCAGCCTGCTGCTCAGTGCGCTTGGCAAGCGTATCGGAAGCCTGCGAGATTTCGCCACTTCCATTGGTCACGCCCTTGCCCACCTGACCCACGGCCAGGAGAGCCGAGCGCAGCTGGCTGACCGAGGCATTGAAGTCGTGACGCAAGGGTTCAAACTGGTCGGCAAATTTCTGTTCGATTTCACAGAGCAGATCGCAAGCAGCCAGTCGCTTCAGGCCAGCGGCCAGAGCGCCGGTTGCCTCATTCAGGCGGCGTTCGGCATCGGCTTCGGCCTTTGCCTGCATTTCTGCCTTTTCGCGCTCGGCGTTGATGCGGTTTTGCTCCGCATCGGCTTCGAGCTGCGCTTTGGCGACGGCAGCCTGCCGCATGATCTCAACGGAGCCAGCCATTTCGCCAATTTCATCATGGCGATCTGCATCCGGAACCGTCACATCAAGCTTGCCCTCGGCAATGTTCAGCATGACGCGGGACATGCGGGAAATGGGTTTTGATACACCCTTGATGATCCAAACCGTCAGCAAGGTCATCAAAACAACGCCAAAGATGATGACGCTGATGGTGATCGTGGATGAGGTATCATAGGCTGTTTGTGCGTCGGTGTCCGACGCATCGGCACCCTTGTCGTTGAGCTTGATAATTTCGCCAAGCGCACCGAAAGACGCCACCAACGGGTCGCGCGCTGGCGCGATGGCGGCCACCGCAGCGGCCATATCCTTGGCTTTCACCGCATCCATGATGGTCTTCTGAGCGACCATATAGTTTGCCCACTTTGCCTCAAAATCCGCCCATAGCTTTTTCTCGGCGTCGTTGCGCAAGGTTGCGCGGAAGTCCGAGTAGGATTTGGGGATGGAGGCGTTCATTTCCACAAACTCATCGTCCAGACCTTTGATCTCGGCTGGATCAACGGCAATGGTCTTGCGGATGGTGGTGGTGTGATAGCGCAGCATGGTAAATTGAATCGCGTCCAGCTTGGCCATGCGCGGCATCCACACCTGCCGTGTGTCTGATGCGGCCGAGAACACGACGGATATTTGGCTGTAGCTGATAAATCCAAGAACAATGATCAAGGCAAGTGCTGCGCTTGCCATTACCATCAGTCTGGTTGAAATTTTTAATGTCATGACAACGATTCCCGACAAATGCCGCTGAATGAAAACATGATTGCATTTATGCAAAAGAACGCATTAATAACACATTAAAGCTGTATAAAATAATATATGCATACCCTATTGGATGCCAAATCCGGTGCCGGTTGACGACGCACCATGCGCCACATATGGCGCGCAAAGGTTCGCGGTATCTCTTTATGCAATAGCGTTTGAAGGGGCCATGGGGAAGGGTTTACAACAGCGCATCGACTGCTGCGCGAGGCCTAAAACGGGCATCGTGATCTCAAATTGATGGAGAGTGGTGCCGCTTGCAGGACTCGAACCTGCGACCCCATCATTACGAATGATGTGCTCTACCACCTGAGCTAAAGCGGCCTGTGAAACCGCTAGGAGCGATTTCAAGTCTGTGCGGGTGGATACAGGCAAACTTTACAGATTTCAAGATGCCTTTTCAGATCCATTACGCTTTTTCGCAAATCCTTGCTTTTGCGGCATGATATTCGCTTTGCAGCCGCGCCACCAAGCTGGAGACGGGCTGTATCGATTTGATGGCGCCAATGCCTTGTCCACACCCCCAGATGTCTTTCCAGGCCTTGGCTTCGGTGGTTGCCCCAGTCGTTGCTTTGTCAAAATCCATTTTGCTCGGATCTGCTTCCGGCAAATTGTCGGGATCAAGGCCGGATGCCTTGATGGAGGATTTCAGATAATTGCCATGGATACCAGTGAAGTAATTGGAATAGACAATGTCGTCGGCGTTGCTCTCCACAAGAGCCTGTTTGTAGGCATCGCTGGCGCGGGCTTCCTCTGTGGCAATAAAGGGTGAGCCGATATAGGCCAGATCAGCCCCTGCAGCCTGGGCTGCAAGAATGGCTCCGCCATTGGCAATGGCACCGGAGAGCAGAAGCGGCCCATCAAACCACTCCCGGATCTCCTGAAGCAATGCAAAGGGAGAGAGCCTGCCAGCATGGCCACCGGCACCCGCGGCCACAGCAATCAGCCCGTCGGCCCCTTTGCGGATGGCGGAATTGGCATGGCGATTGTTGATCACATCATGCAGCACAATGCCGCCGTAAGAGTGGATGGCGTCATTCACCTCCGGTACGGCCCCGAGTGAGGAAATGACGATGGGAACCTTGTATTTCACGCACATGGTCAGGTCATGCTCCAGCCGCGTGTTGGAGGTGTGGACAATCTGGTTGACGGCAAAGGGAGCGGCAGGCTGTGCCGGATTGGCGGCATTGTAGCTTGCCAATGTCTCGGTGATTTCGGCCAGCCATTCATCCAGTTGCGCTTCTGGTCTGGCGTTTAGCGCCGGAAACGAGCCAATCACGCCCGCCTTGCACTGGGCCAAGGTGAGGGCGGGATGGGAGATGATGAACATGGGCGATGCCACCACCGGCAATGTGAGGTGATCCGAGAGAATTGCAGGAAGAGCCATTGCGTACCTCAAATATTGACGTTTCCGTAAACGTCAAAAGAGATATCAGAGCTATTGTCGATTGAAAAGAGTGGTTGTTGCCGCATAGATAAAGTGAGTGTCATTCGGGATGATCAGCCGGGTTGCTGCTGGTTTTCCACCGGCCATCGCCCAAAGGTGAAGGGGCCGGGCTTGCGGTTTGTTCAGGCAGTCGTTACCGATTCCATACGAGCAGCGTTTGCTGGAGATCATCCGGTTGCTTTTTGGAGTTTGTCAGGGAAAAGTGGAACCCGGCTTTCCCGAAAAGGCGAACGAAAACAAAAGAGGAAAGATCAGGCGTGAGCGGATTGGAAACGGCCATCAGAAGCGCTCTGGAGCGGTCGGATCGCACAAAGGCAGAAGTTCGGGCAAGGATCTATCAGTCCGCCCGTCAGGCGCTGGAGTCCGGTTTGCGCAAACAGGGCGTCAATGATCCGGAAACGGTGGCTGAACAGCGGCATCGCCTTGAGGCAACAATTCATGCCATAGAACAGGAAGAGCGGGAACGGCTGAAAATTCAAGCGGTTGTTACGCCGCCAGTCAAGGCGGCGTCATCACCATCGCCGGAGCCGTTGGCTCTCGAGCCGAGA
Organism: Rhizobium sp.; assembly: GCA_003501385.1. Classification (GTDB taxonomy): domain Bacteria; phylum Pseudomonadota; class Alphaproteobacteria; order Rhizobiales; family Rhizobiaceae; genus Allorhizobium. The sequence goes on from DNPN01000154.1 coordinate 29,574, forward strand.
AACGCCGCCAGCCAGCCAGCTTCAGCCGATGATGAGAGTGCACTTTCCTTTGGCGTGGATCGTGATCATGCTGCCGGTGATTCCATGTCTTTGGGGGGGGTGACCGCTGCCCGCGATGATCGCTCTGAACCGCTTGGTCCGGCGGTTGATGGGCGTGGCGGGTTTACGTCGTTTTCTGCCGCCCCAGAGGATAGTCCGGCACCAAAGCCCAGAAAAAAGAGCAAGGCTGCGGCAAAACCGCGTCGTCGTCGCGGCCTCTGGGCGCGGCTTTTTGTGTTTGTGGTGATCATCAGCTCGATTGGCATTGCTGCCTGGTGGATTTACTCTACCGGTGTTCTTTTGAGTGCATCACAGCGCCAAACAGGCATTCAACCAAGCCAGCCGACTGCATCTGCCGAGGATTTTGTTGGCAATAGCCAGGAGCCTCGCACCATTGATCCGCAGCGTGGCTTCTCCAATGCCTGGATACAGGCATTCAAGCCCACAGATGTGCAGAAGGTTGCTGCGCAAGCCAATGCGACGGTGGATGTGCAGGGTGTCAGCGATGGTCAGGCTCTCCATATCGTTTCACATAGCGCTGATTCCGATGGGGCTGTGATGATTCAGATAGCGCCAGACGCTCTGCGGGACATGGTGGGGAAAACATCAACCATCGCGCTCACGGTGCAATCCTCGGGCGAAAAGCCTGTGCAATTTTCTGTGTCGTGCAATTTTGACCGCCTGGGTGGCTGCGCCCGGCATCGGTTTACGGCCAATCCGGAGCGGGCTGATCTGCTGTTTCGTGTCACTCTGCCCAATTCCGTGGCTCCCAATATGCCCGGTCAATTCGCGATCAACGCCGATATGAGCGGGCAGGGCGATGGAATCAATCTCTATTCTATTCGCGTGCTGCCGGGGCAATAAGCATTTCCAGCAAAAGTGTTTTACGGTTTTGTGTCAACACCGCGTTTAGAGTCTGTCCGGTTCAGATTGAACCAGACAGACTCTAAACTCTCTTGTTTTCGTTTGTCTTTTCGGGAAAATCGGGTTCCACTTTTCCCTGACAAACTCTAGAGCATATCAGATGCCTTGCCGAGAATTTTGTGATCGATCTCGCCAATAGCATCGCGATCCTTGTCCGTGTAGTCCAATGACAGCAGCATATGCCGAATGGCGTTGAGATGGGCGCGGCGTTTGTCGTTGGCCTTGACTACGGCCCAGGGCGCTTCCTTTGTGTGGGTTTCTTTCAGCATCCGGTCGCGCTTGTCGGTATAGTCATCCCAGCGATTGAGGGCGGCAATATCCATGGGCGACAGTTTCCAGACCTTGAGTGGATCATGGCGGCGATCGTGAAAGCGCTTGATCTGCATCTCGCGGCCAATGTCCAGCCAGTATTTGAAGAAGTGAATATTGTCCTGCTGGATCAGCTTTTCAAATCGCGGCACCTGCTCCATGAAATGGAGATATTGCTCCTGGGTGCAGAAGCCCATGACTGGTTCCACCACGGCCCGGTTGTACCAGGAGCGGTCAAACAGCACACATTCGCCGCCGCTGGGAAACTCGTTGATATAGCGCTGGAAGTACCACTGCCCTTTTTCGGTCTCGGTTGGCTTTGTCAGTGCCACATTGCGGGCCGAGCGTGGGTTCATGTAGCTGAGAAACGTGTGAATGGTGCCGCCCTTGCCGGCAGCATCGCGCCCCTCAAACAGTGCCATCACCCGGCCACCCGTGGCCTGTAACCAGAATTGAACCTTCACCAGCTCAATCTGAAGGCTTCTCAATTCTGCTTCATAACGATCCTGTTGCAGCTTTTTGTCATACGGATGATCACCGGAGGATAAGGCGGCCTTTTCCACCCAGTCGGGCAGGACGGGGTCGTCAATGTCGAATTGTCGGCTTTTTCCGTCGATCCTGAGGGTTACGCCGCCGCTGGTGATCGTATCATTCATCCCATTTCTCCACAGTTGTTTTGCCGACGGATCACGCCACTGGAGCAGCAAATTGTTAAAAATATTCAATAGATTACTTCTACCCTCAATCTGCTGCTCAGCTGTTCTTTACTTTATGTGATGTGCGGTTGATTGAAAACGGTACAATTCTGTCATGCAAGCGATATAGGGTGATGGTCCGTATTCGTCATCTCTCGCATCTTCAAGTCTGTGTGCAAGCCTGGTTGAAGTCCCTTTCCGTCGCGTTCCGAGGTTTCCGTTGAACTCTTTCATTTCACCTTTGCGTTTGTTGGGTCAAAGGGTGCGCGACCGTTGGGATATCATTCTTTTTGATTTTCTCGTTTCCGGCAGTGCCGTGCTGGCGGGGGCTGATCACGTCTTTGGCATCCTTCTGCTGGTGTTTTCGCTGGCAATCACCTTGCTCTATGGTGGATTTCAGGAAAAGGAGACCGTGCTCAAGGCAGAAAAGACACCCGCTGCGGCACCATTGTCTCCTGAAGATTTTGAGGGTTTGCTTAAGGCAATCTTTGCAGCGATTGAGTTGCCTTGTCTCGTGTTCGGGGTGGATGGCACGGTGATATTTCAAAATGCGGCGGCCACCAAGGCCTTTGGTGATGTTGCAGCCGGTGTGCATATTTCGGCCCGTTGGCGCTCGCCCGGAATTCTGGACATGGTGCGCGATACCGTACAAACCGGCCTGCCCAATCAGATCGAGCATTCCGAAGTGCTGCCGTCGGAGCGGGTGTTTGTGGTGCGGGTGGCACCGCTTGCACTGCCACAGCTAAAGCGTCGCTCGGCCCTGTTTGTCATGACGTTTCGCGATATTTCGGAGTTGCGCCGGATTGATCGCATGCGCTCGGATTTTGTGGCCAATGCCAGCCATGAATTGCGCACACCTCTGGCGTCTCTGCGGGGCTTTATCGAAACCTTGCTGGGTCCGGCGCGCAATGATGAAAAGGCACGGGATCGGTTTCTCAACATCATGCTGGATCAGGCAAACCGTATGAGCCGTCTGGTGGATGATCTTCTGTCGCTGTCGCGGCTGGAGTTGAAAGCCCATCTGGCCCCGGATCGTAAGGTGGCGTTGCAGCCGGTTCTATGTCACGTGCGGGATTCACTCAGCCCCCTGGCCAGCGAGCTGGATCTCACGTTAAACCTGCATATGCCGGAAGAGCCGGTGGAGGTCACGGGAGATCGGGACGAACTGGTTCAAGTATTTGAAAACCTCATCGAAAATGCTTGCAAATACGGGCAGGATGGCAAGCAGGTGGATGTGTTTTTGCGCCAGACCAGTGAAGCCGTTGAGGTGAGCGTGGTCGACAAAGGCCCCGGTATTCCAGCCGATGATGTTCCTCGCCTCACCGAGCGTTTTTATCGCGTTAGTGTGGCCGACAGTCGCTCCAAAAAAGGAACGGGCCTGGGGCTTGCTATCGTTAAGCATATTCTCACGCGCCATAGAGCACGCCTGATTATCCGCTCGGAAATTGGTGTTGGCACCGACTTTACGGTCCGGTTTTGACATGAATTGGCTGATATTTTGAGGCCATCTCATTTTGCCTTTTAAAATCAGTATTTTATTATGTCACAAATGTTTCATCGAAATGACATAAAAGCTCATGGCGTCGGGCGTTAAGAACAAGCAGCCGGAGCACGGCGAAAGCAGGCGGGGGACATCCGCCGAAAAATTAAGAGCTCATTCTCTGGAGAGATGTATGAACATTCTGAGACTTTCCGTAGCGGCTTTGGTCGCGTCTGTTGCATTCACCGGTGTTGCGATTGCTCGCGACCAGGTTCAGATTTCTGGATCTTCTACCGTATTGCCTTACGCCAAGATCGTTGCTGAAACGTTTGGCGAAACCTTTACCAAGTTCAAGACTCCTGTTGTTGAGTCTGGCGGTACTGGCGCAGGCCTGAAGGAATTCTGCAAGGGCGTAGGCCCTGAGACAATTGATATTGCCAATGCATCGCGTCCGATCAACAAGTCGGAAACCGAAGCCTGTAAGGCTGCCGGTGTGACGGAAATTCAGGAAGTCAAGTTCGGCTATGACGGTATCGTCTTCGCCGTTGATGCTTCCAACAAGGATCTGGCCCTGGTGCCTGCCGACCTCTACAAGGCGCTGGCCGCCGAAGTTGTGGTCGACGGCAAGCTGGTTGCCAACCCTTACAAGAAGTGGTCTGAGGTCAACAAGGCGCTGCCAGACGCTGACATCATGGCTTTTATTCCCGGCGAAAAGCACGGCACCCGCGAAGTGTTTGAAACCAACGTTCTGCAGCAGGGCTGCAAGGACACCGGCGCTCTTGATGTGATCAAGGCTGCCGTTGGTGAAAAAGATGCGCCGAAGAAGTGCATCGCTGTTCGTAAAGACGGCAAGGCTGTTGATATTGACGGCGATTACTCTGAGACGCTGGCACGCATCGCTGCCAACAAGACCGCTATCGGCGTATTCGGCCTGTCTTTCTATGAAAACAACGCTGACAAGCTGAAGGTTGCCACCATTTCTGGCGTCAAGCCATCGGTTGAAACCGTTGCCACCGGCAAATATCCAGTGTCGCGTCCGCTGTTCTTCTACGTCAAGAAGGCTCACCTCGGCGTGATCCCGGGCATGAAGGAATATGTTGATTTCTTCCTGTCTGAACAGATGATCGGAAATGATGGCCCACTGGCCAATTACGGCCTCGTTCCTGCTCCCGACAAGGAGCGCGAAGAGTTTCGCACCAAGTTTGCGGCTGGCAAGTAAGATTTTCAAGGTTGGCGCGGGTGTTTTATCCGCGCCAACTGTCGTTTCAGTGGGTGATGCTTCAGGCTGATCCCGCTGCTCTTGTGCCCCTGCATTGTCTGGCGGGGGTATGGTGACCCGGGGGGTGCGAAATTGAGTTTATCTATACTGTTTTTTATCGTTATAGCGATTGGGGTTGTCTCCTATCTCATGGGCTCATCCCGCGCCGTGTCCATTGCTGGCGGCAAGGCGTCAATGCTCCATTCCCGCTATGGTTATCACGGCAGTTTCGTGGCTGTGCTTGCCACTGTGCCAGCATTTATTGTCATGGCCGCATGGCTCTCCATTGGTCCGATGCTGATCGAATCCCGCGTTCGTCAGGCTTTGCCAGAGCAGGCTCAATCTGAAGCCGCTGCCACACAGAATTTGAATTATGGCACCATCACATCGATTGCACGTGGATTGCGCGAGCTTGATGCCGACACTTTGGCCAAGTTGAAAGCGTCTGACGCTGCCGGTGCGCGTACAATTCTCGGCGATCATGGGGTGCCGCTCGCAGGTGAGCCGCAGGCCTATATGCTGACGGCCGCTGAATCGCTCAACACCATGAATGCGACCAACGCTTTGGTCATGACAATTGTTATCATTGTCCTGTCAGTTGGTGGGGCCATGTTTGGCTTGCGGATGATTGCGCCGCGTTTTCGTGCGCGCAACCGGGTTGAGCAGGTCATTCTCACGGCACTGATCGTTTGCTCTTCGATCGCCATTTTGACCACTGTCGGTATCATTATGTCGATGTTGAGTGAAACGGTGCATTTCTTTCAGGCTGTACCGGCTTGGAAATTCTTTTTTGGTACCGTTTGGGACCCGCGTTTTGCGGCCGCAGGTGCCTCGGATACGGGTGGCCAGTTTGGTCTGATTCCGCTTCTGCTCGGCACATTGTATATTGGCCTTGTTGCCATGCTGTTTGCGGTTCCGGTGGGGCTGTTTTCAGCGATCTATATGGCTGAATATGCGTCTGCACGCCTGCGTTCCATCATCAAGCCACTTTTGGAAGTGTTGGCGGGCATTCCCACCATCGTCTACGGTTTCTTCGCGCTGACCACCATTGGTCCGTTTCTGCGCGATATTTCCGCAAAGATCAGCGGTATTGCCACCGGGGATGTTGCCAGCTTCATTCAGGCGCAAAGTGTTCTGACGGCTGGTTTCGTCATGGGCATCATGCTGATCCCTTACGTTTCCTCGCTGTCTGATGATATTATCACCGCCGTGCCACGTTCGCTTCGCGATGGCTCGCTTGGTCTGGGTGCCACCCGGTCTGAAACGGTGAAGAATGTGATTTTGCCAGCGGCTTTGCCGGGCATTGTTGGCGCTCTGCTGATGACCGCTTCGCGCGCTGTGGGTGAAACCATGATTGTGGTGCTGGCCGCAGGTGTTGCCGCGCGCATCCAGTTCAGCCCCTTCGAGCCGATGACCACCGTGACCGTCAAGATCGTCAACCAGCTGACGGGCGACCTTGAATTCACGTCGCCACAAACGCTCGTTGCCTTCGCACTGGGCATCACGCTGTTTGTCATCACGCTTTGCCTTAACATCTATGCGCTTTACATCGTGCGCAAATACCGGGAGCAATACGAATGAGTGACATCGTATCTCATGGCCCTGCCGCGATTACGGGTGCAAAACCAGCCCGCCGCGATATTGGTATCAAGCGCCGCTATGCAGCCGAACGCCGTTTCCGTGCCTATGGCGTTGCTGCCATCAGCTTTGGTCTTATCTTCCTGCTGTTGCTGCTGAACTCTGTGATTTCAAAGGGCTATACTGCCTTTTTGCAAACCACCATCACAGTGCCGGTTGAATTCAGCGAAAAGATCATTGATCCGAACAATCAGCGGGCCACCAATCCCGATGTTTTGCTGCCTGCCAATTACCCGCTGCTGGTGCGCAATGCTCTGGCGAAACAGCTTGGTCTGGATACATCCAACCGCCTGGCCATGAAGGCCTTGACGGAAATGGTGTCCGACAGCGTGCGCGTTCAGCTGCGCAGCATGGTTATAGTCGATCCTTCGCTGGTGGGCAAAACCGTGCCGGTGTCTGTTCTGGCCAGCGCCACGATTGATTCCGCCTTCAAGGGTCAGTTTGACCTGACGGTGGATGAGAGCAATCGCAAGATCTCGAACCAGCAGATCGACTGGATGAACAAACTTGCTGCCAGTGGTTCGCTGCACAAGGAATTCAACACGGGCATTTTTGTCAATGGTGCATCGAGCCGTCCTGAAGCGGCGGGTGTTGGCGTGGCCTTGATCGGCTCTGCCTATATGATGTTGATCGTGTTGGTGCTGGCCCTGCCCATCGGTGTTGCCGCGTCGATTTATCTTGAAGAGTTCGCGCCGAAAAATCGCTGGACCGATCTGATCGAAGTCAACATTAACAACCTTGCAGCTGTTCCCTCCATCGTGTTTGGTCTTTTGGGTCTGGCTGTCTTCATCAACTTCATGGGTCTGCCCCGCTCGGCGTCGCTGGTGGGTGGTCTGGTGCTGACATTGATGACGCTTCCCACAATCATCATTGCCACCCGTGCAGCGTTGAAGGCTGTGCCACCATCCATTCGCTCTGCGGCGCTTGGCCTTGGGGCCTCCAAGATGCAGACAGTGTTTCATCACGTTCTGCCACTGGCCATGCCGGGCATTCTGACAGGCACGATCATTGGTCTTGCCCATGCGCTGGGTGAAACAGCACCCCTGTTGCTGATTGGAATGGTGGCTTTCGTGGCCGATTATCCGGGCACGCCGCTTGATCCATCCACGGCCTTGCCCGTGCAGATTTACATGTGGGCCAATGAAGCAGAGCGCGCATTTGTCGAACGGACGTCGGGTTCAATCATCATTCTGCTTCTCTTTCTTTTGATCATGAATGTCGGAGCCATCTTTTTGCGCCGGCGTTTCGAGCGGCGCTGGTAGGCGTGGCGATCTCACAATAGTCTGAAACGGCTTTTCATCCGCAATAGCGAGAGTACAAAAGCCAGAGGAGTAAGATCCATGAACATGATGTCCGAGTCAGCAGTGGAAAAGGCGCTGGATCAGAAGATGACTGAAATGAATTACAAAATGGTCGGCAAGGATGTGTCCGTTTATTACGGCGAAAAACGCGCCTTGTTCGATGTAAACCTGAATGTCCGTGAAAACACCGTAACGGCTTTGATCGGCCCGTCTGGCTGTGGCAAGTCCACCTTCCTGCGGACTTTGAACCGCATGAACGATACGATTGATGGCTGCCGGGTGACAGGTCGCATCACACTGGATGAGATGGATATCTATGACCCATCCATCGATGTGGTTGAACTGCGCGCGCGTGTTGGCATGGTGTTTCAAAAGCCAAACCCGTTCCCGAAGACGATCTACGAAAATGTCGCCTATGGTCCGCGTATTCACGGCCTGTCCCGCAACAAGGCCGATATGGATCAGATCGTTGAACTGAGCCTGCAGCGCGCAGGCTTGTGGAACGAGGTGAAGGATCGTCTGCACGAGGCTGGCAACGGCCTGTCCGGTGGTCAGCAGCAGCGCCTGTGCATTGCCCGCGCCATTGCGGTCAGCCCGGAAGTGATCCTGATGGACGAGCCTTGCTCGGCCCTCGACCCGATTGCGACGGCCAAGGTGGAAGAACTGATCCACGAACTGCGCGCAAATTTCACCATCGTTATCGTGACGCACTCGATGCAGCAGGCTGCCCGTGTTTCCCAGCGCACGGCGATGTTCCATCTCGGCCAACTGGTCGAAGAAAACGATACCGACAAGATGTTCACCAACCCGGATGATCAGCGCACCCAGGATTACATCATGGGCCGGTTCGGCTGAGCCTAAGCTGACGTCGAAAACACATCCGATCTTGTAAGGAAATGGCCATGCCAGCGCATATTTACACTGCCTTTGATGAAGAACTGAAATATCTGATGCGCCGCATCTCCGAGATGGGCGGTCTTGCCGAGCAAATGGTGGCAGAGTCCGTGCGGGCTCTTGTCAATTCGGATGCCGGTCTTGCTCAGAAGGTCATTTCCGATGACACTCTGATGGATGCTGCCGAACGTGACGTTGGCGATAAAGCCATCGTCACCATCGCCAAGCGCCAGCCAATGGCAGCGGACCTGCGCGAAATCATTGGTGCGCTGCGCATTGCCTCTGATCTGGAGCGCGTGGGCGATATGGGCAAGAACAACGCCAAGCGCGTGATGGCGGTGCAGGGCACGGGCGTTCCGCGCAAGCTGGCACGCGGCATTGAGCATCTGTCCGAGCTGGCATTGACCCAGCTGAAGGAAGTACTGGATGTTTACACCACACGCTCGGCGGAAAAGGCACGCTCGATCCGCGATCGCGACGAAGAAATCGACGCCATGTACACCTCGCTGTTTCGCGAGATGTTGACCTATATGATGGAAGATCCGCGCAACATTACCACCTGCACGCATCTGCTGTTTTGCGCCAAGAACATCGAGCGCGTGGGTGACCATGCCACCAATATCGCCGAAACCATTTACTACATGACCACCGGTGCCCAGCCTGAAGGTGAGCGTCCCAAGGACGACACAACAACGGCTGTCGGGATCACGGAGTAAGAGCAAAGGGCCGCACATCCTGTGGGGCGTGCGGCCCTTTGACGATCTCGATTCGCAGCACGATCCAGTCGCCGAGGTGGGCGGCAAAGTGATGCGGTAGGGTCATCCATGACCACGGCGGGGCTCATTGGTGATGGATGAGGTGAGGGGATAGTGAACATGAAGGTTTTGGCCGAAGAGCAGAACCTTTCTACGGTCGAACTCTCATTGAAGGTGTGGGAACGGATGTTGCCAAAGATTGCTGTTGTGGAAGACGAAGAAGCATTGAGTGTTCTTCTTCGGTATAATCTGGAAGCCGAAGGCTATGAAGTCGAAACCGTTTTGCGGGGCGACGAGGCCGAACTGTGTCTTCAGGAGCGAGTACCCGATCTGCTGATACTGGATTGGATGTTGCCGGGTGTTTCCGGCATTGAGCTTTGCCGCCGCCTGCGGATGCGGCCGGAGACGGAACGCTTGCCCATCATCATGCTCACCGCCCGTGGCGAAGAGAGCGAACGGGTGCGCGGCCTTTCTACCGGTGCTGATGATTACGTGGTCAAGCCTTTCTCTACGCCCGAACTGATGGCCCGCGTGAAAGCCATGTTGCGTCGCGCCAAGCCGGAGGTTCTCTCCAGCGTTTTGAAGTGCGGCGACATTGAGTTGGACCGAGAGACCCATCGTGTGCATCGCAAAAGCCGCGAAGTGCGTCTTGGCCCAACCGAGTTCCGGTTGCTCGAGTTTTTGATGGCGTCACCGGGTCGAGTGTTCTCACGTTCGCAACTGCTGGATGGCGTTTGGGGCCATGACATTTATGTTGATGAACGCACGGTGGATGTTCATGTGGGGCGGCTGCGCAAGGCTCTGAATTTCTCCAACATGCAGGATGTGATCCGTACGGTACGCGGCGCTGGATATTCTATGGAAGCGTGAATGATCGATGCGAGCGGTGACGAGAGCCCTCGCGAAGCCGATCGCAAATTCTGACAACAAAAAACGGGCCAATCGGCCCGTTTTTTTGTGATCTCGATGATTTCAAATTTAACATCAGCCCTTCACGTCAGATGAACATGACGGTGGCACCTATGATCGATAAAAAATACAAAAATGAGGCTTTGTCTTCCGACGATCTGTCTGGTTCAATCTGAACCTGACAGACTCTAGCGGGCGGCTGCAGCCTTGCGGCGCTCGTTCACGGGCTGGTAAGCCATCTTTGCGTGGAACTTGCAGTATGGCGAGTTGTCCATGCTGTCACAACCGCAGAAATGGAAATCGTCGGTCATTGGATCACCAACAGGCCATTTGCAGGTACGCTCTGTCAGATCGGTCAGCGTCAAACGTTTCGAGACGGGCGATACGCCGCTGATCACTGGCAAGCTGACGGTGTTTTCAACCGGCAGAATGTCCATGTCTTGCTTCAGCGCCGTTGCACCCTCTGTGCGTGCTGCAGGGCGGGTTGGTGTCCGGGCTGGGTAGTTTGGTGCGCGTGTTGCTGCCGGTGCAGCCGGACGCTTTGGTGTGCGTGCCGGTGCAGCTGTTGTGCCGCCAGCCTTTGCGCGGCCAGGCAGGCATAGCCGGTGAACCTTGCCAATCACCGCGTTTCGGCTCACGCCGCCGCCGAGCTGAGTGGCAATCTGGCTTGCGCTCAGGCCTTCCGCCCAGAGTTTCTTGAGTTTTTCAACTCGTTCGTCTGTCCAATTCATGCCGCCATCTCCGCCTTTTTGCGTGCGTTTGCGCAGAATCCATCACCCCGGTCTCGGAAGGTCCGAAACCCAACTTGCCTCGAATTGTCGGTGACTAGTTCCGCCGCATGCAGTCTCTAGTAATTAGACATTAACCTAGTGTGAGCCTGACTCCGTGACAAGAGTCGGCGAATCGTCGTGAATCGAAATTCGTGCTTTTCCCCAACTTGCTGTCCAATGATTTTTTAAAAGCGCGCAATTGTGACGAAGAAGCGTGGTCGCAAAAGTGATTGCAGCTCGATGTTTTATTGACAATGCGGCGCGAAGTCGGAATAGTGCCGTTGCACCTTAGAGCTTGCGCTAAAGAGCGAAGGATTGCAAAGCCGCCGGAAGGCGGCATTTTTAATTTTCCACGGACATGTCGTTGCGTGGAGTTGTGACTATCAATTGCCGCTGGATAAAGGATTTTCCGTCATGGCTCAGAAAACAACGCCGCTGTTCAACACGTTTTCACGTGCGCCGCTGCGTTTTGAGCGAGGAGAGGGGCCATGGCTCTTCACCGAAGCCGGTGACAAGTATCTGGACTTTGCCGGCGGCGTTGCCGTGACCTCCTGCGGCCATTCGCACCCACATCTGGTTGAGGCTTTGAAGAGCCAAGCCGAGAAGGTCTGGCACCTGTCCAACCTCTATGAAATTCCTGGTCAGGAACGGCTAGCGCAACGGCTGGCTGATGCAACCTTTGCCGAGAAGGTATTTTTTACCAACTCCGGTGCGGAAGCACTGGAATGCGCGATTAAGACCGCGCGTCGTTATCACTATTCCAAGGGGCATCCTGAAAAATTCCATATTATCACTTTTGAAGGCGCTTTTCATGGCCGCACCATTGCGACCATCGCTGCCGGTGGTCAGGAAAAATATATGGAAGGCTTCGGCCCCAAGGCTCCCGGCTTCGATCAGGTGCCTTTTGGCGATATGGAAGCCCTGAAGGCTGCAATTACCGATGCAACGGCTGCTTTGCTGATCGAGCCTATTCAAGGCGAAGGCGGTATCCGTGTTGTTGACAAGGAGTTCCTGCGCGAACTGCGGGCTTTGTGCGACGAAAGGGGTCTGCTGCTGATCCTTGATGAGGTTCAGAGCGGCGTGGGCCGTACCGGCAAATTCTTTGCCCACGAATGGGCGGGGATTACGCCAGACATTATGGCGATTGCCAAGGGCATTGGCGGCGGCTTCCCGTTTGGCGCATGCCTTGCGACAGAAGAAGCAGCCTCCGGCATGGTGGCCGGTGTGCATGGCACGACCTATGGCGGCAATCCGCTGGCCATGGCTGTTGGCAATGCTGTGCTGGATCTGGTTCTGGCTGATAACTTTTTGCAGAATGTCCGTGACGTGGCGCTGGTTTTCCGTCAGGGTCTCGCAGCCCTCAAGGATCGCTACCCGGACGTTGTGTCCGATGTGCGCGGTGACGGTTTGATGCTGGGTATCAAGGCCGCCATTCCGTCGTCGGAACTGCTGCTGGCCATGCGTGCAGAGCATATTCTGGGTGTACCAGCGGGTGATAACGTCATCCGTCTGCTGCCACCCCTGACGATCACGGCTGAAGATGCCCGCGAGGGCTTGAAGCGCATTGAGCAGGCCGCTGAGGCCTTGTCCGTAAAGGCTGCCCACAGCGCAGCGCAGGCTTGAAAACAGGTAACACAATGGCATCCCCGAAGCATTTTATTGATCTCTCGGCCATGACATCCGAGGACCTCACCTCTATTTTGTCCGATGCGCGCACGCGCAAGGAAAAGACCAAGGCTGGCACCGCTGATAAACCTCTGGCTGGCAAGATGCTGGCGATGATTTTTGAAAAGCCATCGACCCGTACCCGCGTGTCCTTCGATGTTGGCATGCGCCAATTGGGCGGTGAAACGCTGTTTTTGTCAGGCACCGAAATGCAGTTGGGCCGTGCTGAAACCATTGGCGATACGGCAAAGGTTCTGTCACGCTATGTGGATGCAATCATGATCCGCACCACGGATCACACCCGTCTGCTGGAATTGGCCGAACACGCCACTGTGCCGGTTATCAACGGCCTGACGGATATGACGCATCCTTGCCAGATCATGGCTGACATCATGACGATTGAAGAGCATCGCGGCCCGGTGAAGGGTAAGACGCTGGCCTGGACAGGTGACGGCAACAATGTGCTGCACTCTTTGGTCGAAGGCGCTGCGCGCTTCGGCTATAAAATGAACATGGCCGTGCCCATGGGCTCCGAGCCAGATGACCGCATTCTCAACTGGGCGCGCGATCACGGCGGCGACATCATGCTGTGTCATGATGCTGACCGCGCTGTCGCCGATGCCGATGCCGTGATCACCGACACATGGGTATCGATGAATCTGGAGCACAAGGCCCGTGGCCACAATGTGTTCCAGCCGTTTCAGGTCAATGCGGCCCTGATGAAACAGGCCAAGTCGGATGCGCTGTTCATGCACTGTTTGCCAGCACACCGGGGCGAAGAAGTCACCGATGACGTGATTGATGGTCCGCAGTCCGTGGTGTTTGACGAGGCCGAAAACCGCCTGCATGCGCAAAAATCCATTCTGGCCTGGTGCCTCGGCGCTGTGTAAGGATTGAAGGCTGCCACTCTGCTTTTGGTGGCGTGGCAAGAGCATGGTCAGCAAAAATGCGTTGCGGACTTGCTTCGTCATGCGCATGACGGTTTTTGCGGGTAAGGCTTGATGCAAGGTTGGCGAGCCACCATGTATCGGCATTCTCAAGAGGTTTTGCCTCACCGAGAGTCTGTCAGGTTCAGATTGAACCAGACAGACTTATCGTTCCTTTGTTTGAGTTTGTCTTTTCGGG
>DNPN01000154.1:43617-44124 GCA_003501385.1 Rhizobium sp.
CCACTTTTCCCTGACAAACTCTATTCAGGCGCGTTCTGCGTCAGGAGTGTCAAAATGACAGATAAATCAAGCCAGCTTGGCGAATTCGGGTTCGCCGGTGATGATCAGGTTGTTCCTTTTCAGGTGGATGGCCTTGATGTTCGCGGGCGTGCCGTTCAGCTGGGACCATTGTTGAACAGCATTCTGGATCGCCATAATTATCCGCCCGCTGTAGCGCGTCTGCTGGCCGAAGCCATCGTGTTGACGGTGCTGGTTGGCACCTCGTTGAAGTTCGAAGGCAAGTTTGTGGTCCAGACCAAGAGTGATGGGCCGGTTGACCTGCTGGTGTGTGATTTTGCCACGCCAGAAAAAGTGCGCGCCTATGCCCGCTTTGATGAGGCGCGATTGAGTGAAGCGTTAGCGGCGGGCAAGTCATCGCCAACGGATCTTCTGGGGGCAGGTGTGCTGGCCTTCACCATCGATCAGGGTGGCTTTATGCAGCCCTATCAGGGCATTGTGCCGCTGGAT
>DNPN01000154.1:44494-45007 GCA_003501385.1 Rhizobium sp.
CCGCGATAGCGAGGGCAAGCCGCGCCACAGCTGGCGTGCGGGCGGCATTATCGTGCAATTCCTGCCGCAGGCACCAGAGCGCATGCGCCCGGCTGATCTGCCCGGCGATGGCGATTATGAAGGCGAGTTTGCGCCGCCGGAAGACGACAACTGGGCAGAGGCCCGGATGATGGCCGACACCATTGATGGGGATGAGCTGACCGATCCGCTGATCGGTGCCGAGCGCTTGCTGTATCGTCTGTTCCATGAGCGCGGTGCACGGGTGTATGAGCCGCAATCGGTCTATGATCGGTGCAGCTGCTCACGCGACAAGATCAAGGGCGTTTTGTCGGGGTTTTCAGCGGAAGAAATCACCGCCAGCACGGAAGATGGCACTGTCTCCGTCACCTGTGAGTTCTGCTCCACCACCTATAAATATGAGCCGCAAGAGCTGACGCCTGCCTGATAAAAGGCTGTGCCGCACGCTGATGTGCGGCACGCTGACAATCGTTTTAGAGTCTGTCAGGTTCAGAT
>DNPN01000154.1:45284-60375 GCA_003501385.1 Rhizobium sp.
GACAGACTCTAAACTCTCTTGTTTTCGGTTGTCTTTTCGGGAAAACCGGGTTCCACGTTTCCCTGACATACTCTAAGCGGCGCGCGCCTTGGCAATCGCCTCTTTCAGATCACTTTCCTCCAAGGCACCTGGGTAAAGGGTTTTGCCAATCACAAAGGATGGCGTGCCCTGAAAGCCCAGGCTGTCCGCTTGTAGCCAGTTGCGGTCCAAAACCCCGGCGATTGTTTTGGCCTGGGTATTGACTGTGGTTTTCAGTTGATCGCGGGTAATGCCAATTTCTTCCAAAGCCTGCTGCACCCGATCTGGCGTCAGCGGGCCCTGGAGCTTGAACAGGGCTTCCTGTGCTTGCCCATATTTGCCAAGCTTTGCCGCCGCCAGCACCGATTGGGCGGCAAACACGGAAGCTGCGCCAAACACCGGCCAATCCTTCATCACCAACCGCACATTGCCATCGTCTTTCACCACCTTGCTGACAATCGGATGGATGCTTTTGCAATAGGTGCATTGATAATCAAAATACTCGGCAATTGTCACATTGCCCTTTGGGTTGCCCAGAACCGGAATGTTCTTATCAAAGAAAACATCCGCCTGACTGGGCTCTTTTGCCTGCAGCAACGCTGGCGTCGCCAGAGATACTGCTGCCGTGATGAGCAATGTACGACGCTTGATCATGATTGCGATACCAGGTTGGAGGTCGAGTGCCAGGCCCAGGCCGAGCGGATAATGTCGTCCAGCGTATATTGCGGCACCCAACCCAGCACGTCGCGGGCCTTGTCATTGTTGGCCACCAGCGTTGTGCTATCACCAAGGCGGCGCTCGGTATAGTCCACCGGGAAGGGGCAGCCAGAGACTTTTTCAATCGCCGCCAGCAGTTCTTTCACGGTGGTGCCGGTGCCGGTGCCCAGATTGAGCTCGACAGATGCGCCATCGTTGAGCAAATATTCTACCGCCCTGACATGGGCATCGGCTAGATCCAGCACATGGATATAGTCGCGCACGCAGGTACCATCGCGGGTGTCATAGTCACTGCCAAACACTTTGAAACCATCACGACGGCCAAGGGCGGCGTCCAGCGCCAGCGGAATGGCATGGGTCTCTGGCGTGTGCCATTCGCCGATCCGGCCTTCAAAATCTGCCCCTGCCGCGTTGAAGTAGCGCAGGATGACCGAGCGGAAGCCGGTATACTGATCATAATCCTTCAAGGCCTGCTCCACCATCCATTTGGTGCGGCCGTAAGGGTTGATGGGGACTTGACGATGCTGCTCATCCATTGGCACTCCCTCCGGGAGGCCGTAGGTGGCGCAGGTGGACGAAAACACGAATGCCTTGATACCTGCGGCCTGTGCTGCGGCCAGCAAAGTCAGCGAGCCAATGACGTTGTTTTCATAGAAGGCAACCGGATCCTTGACGGATTCCCCCACCTCGATCAAGGCCGCGAAGTGCAAAATGGCGGCGGGTTTGTGCTTGGCCAGCACCTCATCCAACCGGGCGCGATCGCGGATATCACCCTGTTCCAAAGGTCCCCATTTCACGAACTCGCCGTGGCCATTGGTGAGGTTGTCGTAGACGATAGGCAGAAAACCGCGTTTCGACAAGGCGAGACAGGTGTGGGCACCAATATAACCAGCGCCACCAACAACGAGAACAGGCGTTTCGGTCATTCAATCGTCTTTCATAAACAACAAGAGCATCGATGTTTTACTGCATAATTCCTGAAATCGGAATCGATTTAAGGCGAAAATTATGCAGCAGATATAAAGCGCTACAGCGAACCTTTGTACACCATGTCTGGTGAGAGGCGCTGTAGTGTTTGTCAGGAAAAAGTGGAACCCGGTTTTCCCGAAAAGACAAACGCAGCCTAAGAGCCCCACAAGTCAGGCACAAGAGGCTATCGCTGCAAGGGCAACTCAATCCCTGATTTCTGTCTTTTTTACGCGCAATTCCCGTGTCGATTCGGCGCATACTGCATCAATTTTTCGGGCATAAGAATTATTTGACGTTTACGTCAAGGTTATTGTAGAGTTTTATCTTGCCATTGCGCAGGACTGGCATAAGCTGTTGGTATTGGGTGATGCGGCAGGCTGATCGTGTTTTCGGCGACGTTCCGTCGGGATGGCCTGCTTGAGGATGTTGTTTAAGGAGTATTGCTGTTTTGGCCGCGTCTGGAGGGCGCGTGGTGGCGTGGTGAGGACGCCAACCGAAAAAGGGAGTGAGGAATGAATACTATCTCCATGCCGGCTGGCAGAGTGGAAGGCGAGCGCATTTGGCTCAGCTCGTACCCGGCGTCTATGCCTGCGGAACTGCCGCCATTTCTATTCGAATCGCTGGGTGCATTGTTCGACCACAGTTGCAGCATCTATGCGGAGCGTGTTGCTTTTAGCAGCATGGGGCATGCCATGACATTCAGTGAACTGGGGCAGGCCGCCACCAAGGTTGCTGCCTGGCTGCAGGCATCCGGCTTTGTTAAAGGCGATCGCATTGCGGTGATGATGCCCAACCTGCTGCAAAACCCGGTGATTGTTTATGGAATACTCAAGGCGGGCATGGTGGTTGTGAACATCAACCCACTCTATACGCCGCGTGAACTGCGTCATCAGGTGCAGGATTCCGGGGCTGTTGCGATTTTTGTCCTGGAGAATTTTGCCCATACGGTGCAAGCGGTGGTGAAGGAAACGGCGCTGCGCACCATTGTGGTGACAAGCTTGGGCGATATGCTGGGGCTGAAGGGACATCTGGTCAATTTCATTGTCCGCAAGGTCAAGAAAATGGTGCCTGCCTGGTCGCTGCCGCAAGCAAAACAGTTCCGCTCTGTGATGGCGGAAAGCCGTGCGGCCTCGTTCCAGCCTCCGGCAATGCAGCGTCAAGATACAGCATTTTTACAATATACGGGCGGCACAACAGGCGTTTCCAAGGGGGCGGTTCTTACCCATGCCAACCTGATTGCCAACACCATGCAGATGATGATTTGGCTGGAGGCCGTGTTCGGAAAAAAATCCACCGATCCCATGACCTATATCTGTGCGCTTCCGCTCTATCACATTTTTGCGCTCACGGTGAATTCCTTGATGGGGGTTGCCAGTGGTGCCAAAAATGTTCTGATCGCCAATCCGCGGGATATTCCAGCCTTTGCCAAGGAGTTGGGGCAGCAGCCATTCCATGTGATGATCGGCCTCAACACGCTGTTTACAGCACTGATGAACAATGAAGCCTTTCGGAAGCTCGATTTTTCCACGCTGAAACTGACCTTTGCAGGCGGCATGTCGGTGCAGCGACCTGTGGCGGACCGTTGGCGGCAGATCACCGGCTGCAAGATCACCGAGGGCTATGGTCTGTCAGAGACCTCGCCAGTGGCTACGGCCAACCGTTGTGACGAGCAGGATTTTACCGGCTGCATCGGTATTCCGATTCCGTCCACGGATGTGAGTATTCGAAATGAAGATGGAACCACGATGCCCTTGGGTGAGGTTGGTGAAATCTGCATTCGCGGCCCGCAAGTCATGGCGGGCTATTGGCAGCGGCCAGAAGAAACCGCCAAGGTCATGACAGCAGATGGCTATTTCCGCACGGGCGACATGGGGTTCATGAACGAGCGCGGCTACATCAAGATCGTTGACCGCAAAAAGGATATGATTCTGGTCTCTGGCTTTAATGTCTATCCCAATGAGATTGAAGAGGTGGCTGTGATGCACCCGGGCGTGCTGGAGGCGGCAGCCATTGGTGTGGCAGACCCTCATTCCGGCGAGGCGGTCAAGCTGTTTGTGGTGCGCAAAGATCCGACACTGACCGAACAGCAACTCAAGGATCATTGTGCCCAGAATCTGACCAATTACAAACGCCCACGTCATGTGGAGTTTCGCACCGAATTGCCAAAATCCAATGTCGGCAAGATCTTGCGCAAAGACTTGAGAGGGTAGGTGCGGCACTCGAAATCTTATGGTTGCGGATCAATGGGCGCTCGTGTGGTTGGTTATGAACCAGATGAGCGCTTGCGTAATTTTCTCCTGAATTTGATTCCGATTTGGCAAATTATGCAGTAGGTTCCTGATCGAAAACAGGATCGGGAGACATTCATGCAGGCCATTATCGAACAGTTGAAGATCACCGTTGCGGCAACGTCCGCAACAGACATCCGTGCGGCTTTCGCCCACGATGCCAGCCGGTTTGAACGCTTCAGCGCCCGTCTCGATGACCTTTTAATGGATTATTCCAAATGCGCCGTGAATGATGAGATCATGGCCCTGCTGGAAAAGCTCTGCGCGGCAGGTGGCGTTGCCGACAAGCGAGACGCAATGTTTGCGGGCGCGGAAATCAACTTCACTGAGGGCCGCGCCGTGCTGCACACGGCCCTTCGCAACCGCTCCAACACCCCGGTTCTGGTGGATGGCAAGGATGTGATGCCCGATGTGAATGCCGTGCTGGCCGCGATGGGCACATTTGCCGAAGGTGTGCGCGCTGGCACGATTTCCGGCTCGACCGGCAAGCAGATCACTGATGTGGTCAACATCGGCATTGGCGGCTCCGATCTCGGCCCGGCCATGGCCACGCTGGCGCTGGCCCCGTTCCATGATGGCCCGCATCTGCATTTTGTCTCCAATGTCGATGGCGCGCATATTGCCGATACGCTGGCATTGCTGGAGCCAGAGACCACGTTGTTCATCGTGGCGTCAAAAACCTTCACCACCATTGAAACCATGACCAATGCCGCTACCGCCCGCGCCTTCATTGCCACAGCCCTCGGTGAAGATGCGGTGGGTCAGCATTTTGCTGCCGTCTCCACCGCCCTTGATAAGGTCAAGGCCTTTGGCATTGCCAGTGATCGGGTGTTTGGCTTCTGGGATTGGGTCGGTGGCCGCTACTCCATCTGGTCGGCCATTGGTCTGCCGTTGATGATAGCCGTGGGGGCCGATAATTTTGATGAATTCCTCACCGGGGCCCATGCCATGGATAGGCATTTCCGCACAGCACCCTTTCGCGAAAATCTTCCCATGCTGCTGGGAGCCATTGGCTATTTCCATCGCAATGTGCTGGATTACCCAACCCGCGCCATTTTGCCCTATGATCAGCGCCTGTCGCGTTTCCCCGCCTATTTGCAGCAGTTGGATATGGAATCCAACGGCAAGGGCGTGACCATTGATGGCACGCCGGTGAAGGGCAATTCCGGCCCGGTGGTCTGGGGTGAACCTGGCACCAATGGCCAGCATGCTTTCTATCAATTGATCCATCAAGGCACGAGCATCATCCCCGCAGAATTCATGATCGCGGCCAAGGGCTTTGAGGTTGATCTCCGCCACCAGCACGAATTGCTGATGGCCAATTGCCTTGCCCAATCGGCAGCCTTGATGAAGGGTCGCCCGCTGAACGAAGCCAAGGGCCAATTGCAAGAGGCAGGCATGGATGCCGCCAAGATCGACCATATCGCGCCGCATCGTGTGTTCACCGGCAATCGTCCATCGATTACCTTTGTCTATGAACAGTTGACGCCCTATGCGCTTGGCCGCCTGATTGCGCTGTATGAGCACCGGGTGTTTGTAGAAGGCGTGCTGTTTGGCATCAATTCCTTCGATCAATGGGGTGTTGAGCTGGGTAAGGAACTGGCCACCGGCCTTCTGCCTGTGGTGCAGGGCAAGGTTGGCACAGACGGTCAGGATGCCTCTACGGTGGGGCTGGTGCAGGCTTTGAGCCAGCTGGCCGAATAAGGTTGACGGGTCTATGGATGGGTCGTCAAAACTGGCCATTGTCACGGGCGCTGCCCGTGGCATAGGAGCCGCCGTTGCTGTAAGATTGGCGCGCGATCTCGGTTTTTACGTGATCGTCAATGATCTGGATGGGGAAGCAACTGATGCGATGGTGGGGCACATCCAGCACGCTGGTGGTCGGGCCATGGCTGTTGTGGGCGATATTGCCGATCCAGCGCTATTTCCCAGCATGTTTGACCGTGCAGACGCTCTATGTGGCGGTGTGGACGTGCTTGTCAACAATGCGGGCATCATGATGCGCAAACCCATGGTGGAGATTGATGATGCGATGTTTGATCGTCAGATCGCCGTCAATCTCAAAGGCACGTTTAACGGCATGCGCGAGGCAGCCAAACGCATGCGCAATGGCGGGCGGATGATCAATATCTCCAGCTCGGTTGCGGCCATGAACGCCGAAAACTACAGCATTTATGCCGCCACAAAATCAGCCATTGAAACCATGACGGCTGTATTGGCCAAGGAATTGCGTGGGCGAAATATTAGCGTTAATGCCGTTGCCCCCGGCGCGACCGAGACGGATTTGTTTCTGGAGGGAAAATCGCCGCAAGCGATAGAGGCCTTTGCCAAACTCGCGCCGTTGGAGCGGATTGGTAGTGCCGACGAAATCGCAGCCACTGTGGCGTTTCTGGCGGGGCCGGAGGGCGGCTGGATCAATGGGCAAACCATTCGCGCCAATGGTGGGGTGATTTAGAGTTTGTCAGGGAAAAGTGGAACCCGGTTTTCCCGAAAAGACAAACGAAAACGAAGAAGTCTAGAGTCTGTCTGGTTTAATCTGAACCTGATAGACTCTAAAAAAGCCGCGCATTCAGGATGATGCGCGGCAGTTTCCTGTGTATCAAGGATTGGCTATTTACAGCCCGATTTCAGCGGCAAAAGGCGGATTGGCACCCGCTCTGGAAACCGTTACCGCCGCAGCCTTGGCCCCCAGCGCCAGCGCCTTGGCAATCTGCTCTTCAGTGAGATTGGCAACTTGAGCCTTGGTCAGCAGATTTTGCATTTTCAACGAGGCCAGAATGCCTGCATCAAACGTGTCGCCCGCGCCAACTGTGTCGACCACGGTGACTCTCTCGCTCAGGCCATGAACTTTATGCTTGGCGGTGTAGGCCACGGCACCATCGGCACCCAGTGTGATCACCACCAGCTTTGCGCCATGCTCCAGCCATTGCTGGGCAAGGCTGTCATGATCGCCCTCCATGCCAAACCATTCCAGATCTTCATCGGAAAATTTGACAATATCCGACATGGCCGCCATCCGGCGGATGCGGGCCATATGGGCTGCCTTGTCCTTGATGAAACCCGGGCGAATGTTGGGGTCCAGCGAAATCACCCGGGTCTTGTGCTCACGGCGCATCAAGGCTTCATAGGTCGCACCGCAGGGGTCTGGGATCAAGCTGATCGCACCGAAATGCAGGGCTTCACAATCGTCGTCAAGGCTGGGCAGGTCAGCCTCGGTGATCATCCGGCCTGCGGTGTTTTCATCATAAAAGGCGTAAGTGGCATGGCCATCCACCAGCTTGACGAAGGCAATGGTTGTGGGTCTGGAGAGCGTGGCACAATAGCTGAAATCAACATTGCTTTTGCGCAACGTCTCACGCAGCACGTCGCCCAGCATATCGTCGGACAGGCCGGTGAAGAAGGCAGAGGCGATGCCAAGGCGGCCCAGTGCAATGGCGGTATTGAACACCGCGCCACCGGCATAGGGCGAAAAAGCAGGCTCGCCCAGCGTGGTTTCACGCGGAAGCATATCAATCAGGGCTTCACCGCAACACAGGATCATTCGAGCCTCCAAGTACCAATTGTTCGATGGTTCAATCGATTTAAAGCAAGTCTTTGTTTTTTGCCAGCCCGATGAGCAAATCTTCGAGCTGGCTTACACCTTAATCGAGGCTGCTGACGCCGCCGTTGCAGCCAGACCATTCCAGCGGCGCATCCAGGAAGGATTCGACTTCGGATAATGTCTTGTCGTCAAAAAGCTTTTTCTGTTTTGCAACAGCAAGAGCATTGCGCCATGTGGCGATATAATGAAGCTTCACGCCACCCTTCTCGAAGCGCTCATAGGCTTGCGGGAAAATATCGTAGAAGAACAGCGCCATGCCGTGATCGATCACGCCGCCTGCTTCGCGCACCGCATCGATAAAGGTGAACATGCTGCCGCCTGCGGTGGTCAGGTCTTCAATCACCAGCACGCGGGCTCCTTCTGGCATATGGCCTTCGATCTGGGCATTGCGGCCATGACCCTTTGGCTTTTTGCGCACATAGATCATCGGCAGGTTCAGCCGGTCGGCCAACAGGGCGGCGAAGGGAATGCCTGCTGTTTCACCACCGGCAATGCAGTCGAACTGCTCAAAGCCAGCATTGCTGAGCAAGGTGGCCACGGCAAAATCCATGACGCTGGAGCGGATGCGCGGATAGGACAAAAGCTTGCGGCAATCGATATAGACGGGGCTGCGCATACCCGATGCCAGCTTGTATGGCTCGACTGCATTGAAATGCACCGCCTTGATCTCCCAAAGCATCTTGGCAAGCAGGTCTGCCATCACGGCAGGATCGGAAAAGGCTGTCAGGGTCATTGCGTGCTCCTCTTTGTCGCGTGCCGTATCCCGTCAAGTGCGGGCCAGGATCTGCGAGTTTGCAGCGCTATAACAAGAAGCAGCACGGCGCACCAGACGGATTTGTGCCAATGATCCGTGCGGATTGAAAATCGGCAGGATTCTCTGCCATCAGGCGCGATTGAGGGCCGCAGCGGTTGGGACGGGTAATGATGTCACCTCCACCCGGTTCCGTCCCATGCGTTTGGCGCAATAGAGCGCGTCATCGGCATGTTTCAAAATCTCATCAAACGTCAGGCCCGATGGAGTGCCATAGCAAATGCCAACACTGGTGGTGACCCGTAAGGACTCACCCTCAATGACGATCTCGCGCTCTTGCAATTGCTTGCGGATACGCTCACCAATCCATTCGGCGCGTCCGGGCATTGCATCTTCAACAACGGCGGCAAACTCCTCGCCTCCCAGTCGGGCGGCGATATCGACCCCGGCGGCGGCTTGCAATTCTCTGGCCACGGTTTGGATAATCTGGTCGCCCACCGCATGGCCATATTGGTCATTGATGGATTTGAAGCGGTCGATGTCAAACACCAGAATGGCCATGTGATCACGAAAGCGCCGGTGCTTATAGGTCTCGAACAGCGCGCGGCGATTGGAAAGACCTGTCAGAGAATCGGTCATCGCTTCAAGCCGGTGCTGCGCTGTGATGCGGGCTTGGTGTGCTGTGAGCGATAATCCGCCAATGCCTGTCATGCCAGCAATACAGAATGCGATGTTGACATCCTCTGCCAATCCGCTGGGAGCGGTGTGCAACACCCAACTCCCATTTTGGATCAGGGTCATGGCGCAAGGGAAAAAGGAAACTGCAACAACGCCGTAAAGCAATGTAATGCCGGTGAGAATGCCGGGAGATTCGCTCTTTGCCAGCCAATATTGGTGTGCTGTTGCCAGAAATGCGACAGTGGCACCGAGGTTAAGCAGAATAAACCCAAGACCCCAGTAGTCGGTGAGGAAAGCGGTTGTGATGCTGACAGACGCAAGACTTGCGGCGGAAACAACACGCAATAAGGGGAAGCGGTCGGTGCGAAACTGCTCTGCAGCACCATAAAGAATACAGCTTCCCCATTGCATGAAGATCATGGCCATCGCCCCCACCAGGGCCGTGGGGGCGGAGATGAAGAAACTGTAGCTTATAATCCCGGCGACGCACACGCCAAGTCCAACAACCCAACTGAACAGGAAAGAGGGGTCGCGTCGCCCCAACCATGTCCCTGATAGGGTCAATAGCAGGCAAACACTCGACACGCCCAGCGCCGATAGTAGAGAATTGTAGTCCAGCATCATGCTCATCCCCAAAGCGCTACAACGCGCTCCCCAATATGGCACAATTCTATGACCGGTTTCTCTCTAAAACGTTACTTTGAGTGTGAGCTGTGTTCAATAATTATACAGCGTGTTACATTATACATCGACATCCCAATGCAACGGGAACATGGGATCGAACACGGTGACTGTTCCTGCGTCAGTCTCGATTTTTGCGGGAAATTGCACGGGATCTTCGCGCCTGATCAGCGTGATGGTCTCATCATTGATTGGTAATCCATACCATGCCGGGCCATTGAGCGAGGTGAAGGCTTCCAGTTTGTCAAGCGCATTGTCCTGCTCGAACACATGCGCAAGGCAGCTCATGGTGTTGATGGATGTGTAAATGCCAGCGCAGCCACAGCCACATTCTTTCAGCGGATCAATATGCGGAGCCGAGTCGGTGCCGAGGAAAAAACGCGAATCGCCAGAGGTCGCCGCAGCCCGCAGCGCCAGCCTGTGGCTTTCGCGCTTGGCAACCGGCAAGCAGTAATAATGCGGGCGAATGCCGCCCACCAAAATGGCGTTACGGTTGATGATCAGATGGTGGGTGGTGATGGAGCCAGCCAGATTGCGCGTTGAAGATTTGATGTAGTCAATACCGTCCGATGTTGTGACATGTTCCATCGTCACCTTCAGCTCGGGCAGGCGCTTGCGCAAGGGATCGAGTACCGTGTCGATGAAGACGGCTTCGCGGTCGAAAATATCCACCTCTGGCGTGGTTACTTCGCCATGAACACAGAGCGGCAGGCCAATCTTTGCCATTCTTTCCAGAACCGGCATGGCTTTATCCATGTCGCGCACGCCGCCATGGGAATTGGTGGTGGCACCGGCTGGATAGAGTTTGACAGCCTTGATCAGTCCGGATTTCTGTCCCTCTTCCACATCATCGGCTTGCGTGTGTTCCGTGAGGTAGAGCGTCATCAGTGGCTCAAACCGATGTTCTTTCGGCACGGCGGCCAGAATGCGATCACGATAGGCGCTGACATCAGCAGTTGTCACCACCGGCGGCACCAGATTGGGCATGATGATGGCGCGGGCAAAATGCCTGCTCGTGTCGCCAATCACGCCCTGCAACATTGCGCCGTCACGCAGGTGCAGATGCCAGTCATCAGGGCGGCGAATGGTGAGCGAACGCATGGGGGATCTCCGAAAAACGTGGTTTGGCCGGAGATAGCATTGTTCAGGTTTTGAAACAAATCATGTGCGCGAATAATTTCGTAAATCCGGCAGGATTTGAGAATCGATTTCCTTAAAAATCCTCGGGCGATTGTGCCTGTCGCCTGTCTCCTGAAACCGCAGCGTTCGTTCAGGAGACATGCTTTAGCGACTCGCTGGCTGATTTCAGCGCGGCGTCTTCGGCTTGTTCGCGTCGGTCATTCTCCATGATGTCTCGGATTTTTGGCAGTGCCCGCTCAAAAGCCGCAACGCAATCGGGATCAAACTGTGTTCCGGCGCGGCCCAGCACGTGTTCCACAGTGCGTTCGTAAGACCAAGCAGGTTTGTAGGGGCGCTCCGTGGTGAGTGCGTCAAAATTATCGGCAATGCAGACAATCCGCCCCGAGAGCGGGATGGCGTCACCTGCCAGTCGGTTGGGATAACCCTGACCATCCCAGCGCTCATGGTGGCTGATGGCGATCTCCGAGGCCAATTGCAGCAAAGACGAATGGGAGCGAGACAGAATATCCGCGCCGATTTGGGCGTGAGATTGCATTTGCCGATATTCGGACTCTGTCAGCTTGCCCTGCTTCAGCATCACGGTGTCGGGCATGGCAACTTTGCCAATGTCGTGCATCGGCGCGGCCAGCCGCAAATCGGTACAAAACTGCTCTGATAGGCCCATTTCTCGTGCAATCGCTTCCGAATAGGCCGCGACACGCAAGGTATGCCGCGATGTTTCCGGGTCTTTATAACCGGCGGCGAGGGTCAGTCGTTCAATAATTTCCTGCTCGCGCAACCTGAGCGCATGAACAGCCCTTTCCACCTCCTTGCGCAGCCACTCGGAGTGATCGGCCAATTGACGGCGGGCAATGGTCAGGCTGACAATGTTGTGTAAGCGCGCCTGAAATTCTACGGGATTCACGGGCTTGGTGAGAAAGTCAATGGCACCGGCATTCAGGGCGGCCATGCGGGTGGTCATGTCCTTGTCTGCTGTGATGAAAATCACCGGCACATTGGCATATTTTTCGAAGCGGACGATCTCTGTGAACAGTTCCACGCCATTATAAACCGGCATCTGATAATCAATCAGAGCGACGTCAAAATCCAGCTCCGGTAGGGCCGATAGCACCTCTTCCGGGGTGGAAAAGGCAACAGCTTCGCAATTTTCCACTTTCTTGACCAGGCGGATAAGAAGTTTGAGATTGGTATTGTTGTCGTCAACCACCAAAATACGCATTTTCGCCTCCGTGGTCATCAGGCCACCAGTTTCAATTTCATGGTTTCAATTTGCTGCGATAGCTGTCTGACAGCCTCGGATGTCGGCATGCTGGCCCTCAATGCATGGGCGTGACTGGCAATATCATTGAGGCCAACATTAATCGCAGCACCTTTGATCGTGTGCAGCACACGATCGATTTCGCTCTCGTTTTGCTTCGCAAGGGCTTCCTTTAAATTGCTCATCAGCGATTGCGCGTCATCGAAAAAGGATTCAATCAACTCTTGATAGACATCTTCTCCAAGCGCTTCAATCAATTCATTCTGGCGCGACTTGTCCAATCCGTTGAGTTCATCGAGATGTTGCTGTAGCGACAAAGGCGGCTGCTGGACTGAAGGTTCCATCAAATCCGTCATTATGAGATCGTTCTCTATCGATGTTTCAAGATGCTCGGCCGGTGCATAGGTCAAAATCAGCTCGCGCAAACGGTTCATGGTGACGGGTTTAGACTCAAAGCCCACCATGCCTGCGGCGCGGCAGCGACGGCGGTCGTCATCGGATGCATTGGCGGTCATGGCGACAATGGGTGTCAGGGCCGCAGCACCGCCGCGCTCAATAATGTTTTTTGTCGCTTCGATTCCATCCATCACTGGCATTTGCATATCCATGAGGATCAGGTCAAAGGCATCCTGCTCACTCTTTTCGACAGCTTCAACGCCGTCGTTGGCCACCACCACATCCTGACCAAGCTTTTCAAGAAAGCGTTTTGCCACTTGCTGGTTAACGGCATTGTCCTCCACCAGAAGAATTTTCAGACGGGGGAAATCTTGCTCGGTCTCGGCGCTGCCGCGTTTTTCAAGCACTTCATGCTTACCGGCAGCGATAACGGGCAGCTCGAACCAGAAAATACTGCCAACGCCAACCGTGCTGCTCATTCCCAGTTCACCACCCAGTTTTCCGACAATCTGCTTGCAGATGGTCAGCCCAAGGCCGGTGCCGCCATATTTGCGGCTGATGCTGGCATCAACCTGCGAAAAGGGCTGAAACAGCTTCGTGAGGCCCGCCTCGTCGATGCCGATGCCGGTATCCTCCACTTCAAAGCGCAACATCAAGGCACCACCGCGATAAAATTCGCGCAGACGCAGGATGACGGAACCGTCGCGGGTGAATTTGACCGCATTGCTGAGAAGGTTCAGCAAAACCTGACGCAAACGCGTGGGGTCCGTGCGCACATAGAGCGCTTCCAGCGACAGCGGAATATCGACAATCAGCTGGTTGTTTTGTGCGTCGGCACGCCCCTGCATAATGCTGACGGTGCTTTCAGCGAGGCTGGAAATATCAACCGCCCGCTCCTCTAGCTCCAGCTTGCCGTGTTCGATTTTGGAGTAATCAAGAACCTCGTTGATCACTTCCAAAAGGGCCTCGCCAGACGAGCGGATCGTTTTAACGCTTTGTAGCGCGTCTGGTGGCAGTTCGGAATATTCCAGCAATTCGGCCATGCCGAGGATGGCGTTGAGAGGTGTGCGGATCTCATGGCCCATAGTGGCCATGAACTGCGATTTTGCCCGGTTTCCGGCATCGGCGGCCTCATAGGCATTCGAGACTTCGCGCGCCATGGTTTCCAAACGCTGGCTGGTTTCGCGCACGGATTTGAGCTGGCGGCGCAAGGTAAAGACCAGAAAGGTCACTGATACCATCAGAAGGCCAAGCATGATGGCTGAGGTCTTCTGCAACTCGATCATGTTGGATCGGATTGCGGCGCGCTCATTGCCAGCATAATTGTTGGTATAGAGCAAAAGATCGCCGGTCTTTTGGGTCAGATTTCCAAGTTGGAAATCAACCTTCTCAACTTCGTCTTCGGTCAGAGGTTTTCCTGCGGCAGTTTCCTGGAAGAACGGCCCGAGATCGGTAATTGTGTTTTCAATTTTTTGCAATTGATCCGCAACATAAGCGTCGTTGCTGAAGTAGTTGCTAAGGCTGGACTCCTTGACCATTTTAATTCTGTCGTAGAGGCTATTATATTGTGAGACGACACCCAAAAGATCCGTCTTGCTCGGATTGTTTCGCCGGCGTGCTTCCGCCAGTGCATAATCCAACGCGCGGCTTTCTCGATCCAGCCGGTAGACTGACCATATGGTATTTTCGCGGATGTCGTCATACAGCATGTGAAAGCGGTTGGACGTGTCCTTGAACAACAGCAAAAAGGTCAGAAGCAGCGCGCTGCATAGAATCAGCAACAACACCGTTATCCTTGGGTGTGAGTCTTTCCGCTCTGAACCTGTCCGATTGAAGGGAATCATGGGTCAATCTCAATGGGGTTGATTGTTCGCGACAAGCGAAAGAGAGAGACTTGGAAAGAGCGCCTGGAATTTGGCTCTGAGCTTATCAAGCGCTTCATCAGGACACTCCTTGTATCAGTTCGGTGTTTGGCTACCGGTCCCTCGGTGGTTGGCAATGAGCCGTCGAAACGCCAGAGCCTCGACCGGTTTGGTCAGGAAATCCGTAACGCCATTTTGCTCGGCGGCCTTGCGCAGCGCGGGGTCATTGTCCGCCGTCACCATGATGATCGGGACATTGTCATAGCGATGGATCTGGCGAATCGCCTTGATGAACTGCAGACCTGTCATGCCCGGCAGGATCTGGTCAACAATCAACATGTCGAACAGGGTGTTGTGACACAAAACCAATGCGTCATTGGCATCTGCCTGCACGGTAATCTCATCATCGGCAACCTTGCGGGCCAGATGTTTCAGAATCATGGCATTGGTCGGATTGTCTTCGATGATCAGAATGCTCATGACGCTCTCCCCTAAAAGGCACAGTAGAAGGATTGGTTGTGCGAAAACTCAGAGATGCCAAGTCTCGTGCGCTGTCGCCTCGTTTTGGATCGATGCACTGTTGCATAATTCTTTAAACCGGAATCGGTTTAAAGAGAAAATTATGCAGCAGATATAAAGAGCGACAGCGAACCTTTGTGCGCCATATATGGCGTACGGCGCTGTAATGCTTTCCTGGCTTGCACCTGCCCATCCACACGGTTACACCAGTGA
>DNPN01000070.1:0-2136 GCA_003501385.1 Rhizobium sp.
TCTGAACCTGACAGACTCTAAAGTGTCGACTACATAACGTTTGTTGATCATTTTTGTTCCTATGGTGTTGATTTGCACTGGCGTCTGACCGGGCCGTCCATCATTAGTGATCTGAAAAATTGAACAATTTAACGCATGTCCCGGCTCATTACGTAACGACAAACGTGATTAATTTGGCGCGAAAATCAACAGCCAGTGGTCGCGTCAGCATTGCCAAGCGGTTTGCAATTTTTTTCAAGCACTCGTTTGGCCAAGCATAACCATATGTCCGGGTGAAACTACTTCATAGTCACGTTTGGCTGGCTGGTATCCGAGCGGACGTACGGGGCTTTTCAGCTCATCACTCTCCAGATCACGCCGGATGTGTCGGCGTGCGGGGTCGGGAACAGGCACGGCTTCCAACAGTTTTCGGGTGTAAGGATGTCTCGGATTGCTAAAAACGGCTGCTCGTGGGCCGATTTCAACGATCTCTCCGAGATACATGACAGCGACGCGGTGGCTGACCCGCTCCACCACCGCCATATCATGGGAGATAAACAGAAAAGCGATTTTCAGACTTGCTTGCAAATCCATCAGCAGATTGCAAACCTGCGCCTTGATAGACACGTCGAGCGCAGAGACACTTTCGTCCGCCACAATAACTTTCGGATCCAGCGCAAGTGCCCTTGCAATAGCGATGCGCTGCCGCTGCCCGCCGGAAAATTCATGCGGATAGCGGCTTGCCATATCAGCGCCCAGCCCCACCTTTTCCATAAGATCTGCGGCTTTCTCGTGAGCCTGTCGCGATGTGGCGAGTCTATGGGCAATGATTGGCTCAGCCACAGAAGCGCCAACTGTCATGCGCGGATTAAGGCTTGCGAATGGATCTTGAAAAATCATCTGGATAGAGCGACGCATGCGATTGATGTCCGGTCCAGCCAGCGACAAGACATCATAGCCGTCCAACTGGACAGAGCCGCTCAGGGGGTTGATCAAGCGCATGACGGAGCGTCCGGTTGTCGATTTTCCGCAGCCGGATTCTCCCACCAGCGAGAGCGTTTCACCTTGAAAAAGATCGAAGGAAACATCCTCCACCGCGTGAATTACGCCCGTTTTTCTGCCAAACAACCCACCTTTTATATCAAATCTCGTGACAAGATCACGCACCTGAAGCACGGGTGTCATGCCCCGCTCAACGGTATCGGCCACGACCGTGGGCTCCGTTCGCTTGCCGGTCTTCATATCCACAACCGGAAAGCGCCTTGGCCATGCAGCATCTCCCATTTCCCCCAGTCGTGGAACGGCTGAGAGCAGGGCGCGGGTATAGGGGTGGTGGCCGTTGTAAAAAATATCATTCGTTGTGCCGGTTTCGACCACGTCGCCTCGAAACATAACCATGGTGCGGTCGGCAATTTCCGCCACCACGCCCATATCATGGGTGATGAACAGCACGGCCATGCCTTCTTCCGCCTGCAATTGCTTGATCAGGTCGAGGATCTGGCCTTGGATGGTCACATCAAGGGCCGTGGTTGGCTCGTCGGCGATCAAAATTTTCGGCTTCAAGGCCAATGCCATGGCAATCATCACACGCTGACGCATTCCGCCTGAGAATTGATGCGGATAGTCACCAAACCGCGCAGCCGCATTGGGAATGCGCACTTTGTCCAGCAACCGGGTGGTCTCTGCGCGGGCCTCATCTTTGGATAGACCGCTATGGACAACTAAGGCTTCAGAAATCTGACGCCCAATGGTGAAAATCGGATTGAGGCTCGTCATTGGCTCTTGAAAGATCATCGCCATATCCCGGCCTCGCACCTGGCGCATGGCCTTGTGCGACAAGGTCATAAGGTCTCGGCCCTCAAGCATGATCTTGCCCGTTGTCTGGCTGCTCTGCTCAGGCAGCAACCGCATGATAGAGAGTGATGTTACGCTCTTGCCCGATCCACTCTCGCCGACAATGGCAAGGGTCTCTCCCGCCATGACATCAAATGAGACGTCGCGGATCACTGTTTTCCAGCTGCCATCCACCAGGAAAGCGGTGTTCAGTCCCTCTACGGACAAGATCGGTGCAGATGTTTGCATGCTCATGACAGATCCTATTGGCTGATCGATTTGCTTCACTGTCGCCTGCGATCTAGAGTCTGTCAGGTTCAGATT
>DNPN01000070.1:2473-10333 GCA_003501385.1 Rhizobium sp.
ACTTTTCCCTGACAAACTCTAAGGCTTCCAAGGCGTTGCATACGAAGCGGAAAGCTGGCCTGCCCCTTGGCGTGAGGCTTCCAATTCGGTAATTTTTCTATCGATGATACTGCGGTCTAGCATGCCGCTGGGGTTGGCACGGGTTGGCATGGTCTCGGCGACGTGAAGGTAGCGCTCCTGCGCCACAGCATAAAGCCTCGCAAGCTCGCTCAATGGATCTGCATGATCATCGACATGCAGCCGCAGCCATGGATAATCCTGATCACGAAACAGCACGATGGCCGCCGATTGTTTGCCGCGCTTGTCGCCACCAGCATCTTGACCCGCCTGCATCGCCTGTAAAAACCGTTCGGCCATTGGCTTGCCTTCCGTTTTTTGGAAGACCTCCAGTGTTGCAGCAACCACATCTGGTCCCGCCAGCATATTGCCTGCCACAGACACATTTTGATCCATCAGATGGCCTGCCCAGTCCACGCAGGCGTTGCCGGTGAAGGCCGCGTTTCGTCCTTGATTGTCGATGACGTGAAACTGACGTTGGGCGGAACCCGCATCTGCATCCGTCAAGATGTTGATAATGGCATCCGGCGCTGTGCCGCTCGCTAAGAGAGCCAGTCCATCGACGCCATAGAGTGGATTGACAAAAGCTTGAGTGGCAATTGCACCAATGCCACCCCTGATATGCGGCACGAGCGTGCCGACGGAGAAAAACCGACTGGAAACGGCAATTCCGAGATAGCCGGTCATCGGATCACGGGCGACGATGGACCACGTCATGGCTTATCTCCCCACAGCATAGGCTTGCATCAACCGTGGGGTTGCCGCAGCCCGCAACAGCCCGTCTGCATCACGTCGTGCCGCAGTCAGGCGGCCAATAGACCACGGTTCCGCAACTGTCAGAGCATGTCCGCGTCTAGCCAACTCTGCAATCGTCACCTCAGAGAAATTCTTCTCCACCATCAGGCTGCCCGGCTCCCGCGTGCGCGGATAAAACGAGCCAGGAAAATGCGAGGTATGGAACAGCGGCTGATCAATCGCTGCCTGAAGGTTCAAGTTGTGGTGAACATAGCGCAGGAAGAAGGAAAGCTGCCATTGATCCTGTTGGTCGCCGCCGGGCGTGCCAAACGACAGGGTAGGGCGACCTTCATAAAGCGCAATAGACGGCGTAAGGGTCGTGCGTGGCCGCTTTCCGGGTTGTAGCGACGTGGGCAGGCCAGGTTTGAGCCAGAACATCTGCGCCCGTGAATTAAGGCAAAAGCCAAGCCCCGGCACGATTGGAGAGGATTGCAGCCAGCCGCCGGATGGCGTCACAGACACCATGTTACCCTCCCGGTCAATCACATCAATATGCACGGTATCGCCGCGTTTTTCGCTGAGATGCGCCATGGTTGGCTCAAATACGGCACCAGTTTTGGACGTGGCACCCAACATATCCATCGTGCGGGTATATTGATCCTCGAAGCCCGCGACCATGCCCGGCACCAGATCAAATGACGCCGTTGGGCCGATCTTTGCACGACGCTCAGCGGCATAGGTTTCGCTCAGCAATTGCTCCATTGGCACTCTGGCAAAGGCCGGGTCACCGTAATAAACCTCGCGGTCAGCATAGGCCAATTTCATCGCCTCGGTGACAGTGTGGACAAAATCCGGCCCATCGGATGCCATGGCCGCGATATCAAATCCTTTGAGGATTGAAAGCGCCTGCAACAGCACAGGCCCCTGTCCCCATGGTCCGGTTTTGGCCACCGTCCAGCCATGGTAATCAAAGGTTTGCGGCTCCTCAATTGTCGCAGACCAAGTCGCCATATCGTCCGCTGTCAACACGCCTTTATGAAGATTCCCGCTCGCATCCATGACTGCGGTGGTTTTGAGATAGGTATCAATGCGCTCGGCCACGAAACCGCGATAGAAAGCATCTCGCGCTGCCTCAATCTGCGCTTCACGACCGGTTTTGGCCTCGGCTTCGGCAATGATGCGCTTCCATGTGTCTGCCAGAACAGGATTGGTGAAAAGACTGCCCGGCTCCGGTGCTGCGCCGCCGGGCAGCCATGTCTGGTGTGATGTTGGCCAATGCTGCTCAAAAAAGCTGCCAAGCCCCTTGATGGTGGCGCTGACCCTTGCCAAAACCGGATGGCCTGTTTCCGCATAGTAGATGGCTGGCTCCAGAACCTCGCGTACACTCATGCTCCCATAATCGCGCAGCATCAGCATCCAGCCATCAAAAGCGCCGGGGATAACTGTCGCCAACAGGCCGTCGCCGGGAATGAGATCAAGCCCTTCTGCGGTATAATGCTCAATGGTCGCGCCGGCAGGCGCTGGGCCTTGGGCGCAGATAACCTCAACCTTGTCCTTCTTTTTTGAATAGATCACTGCGGGCATATCACCGCCGGGGCCGCACAGGTGGGGCTCGACAATTTGCAACACAAAGCCGGTGGCCACGGCGGCATCAAAAGCATTGCCGCCTTTTTCCAAAATGGCCATGCCGACGGCAGAGGCAATCCAATGCGTGGAGGCGACAACGCCAAAGGTGCCAAGAATTTCGGGTCGGGTGGTAAAGACAGTCATAGCATATATCCCACGATGGAAATGAAGAGGTGTTTTGCCTATCGGTGTCAGTGAGAGCGGGGATCAAGAACATCCCGCAGCCCATCGCCCAGCAGATTGAAGCCGATGACGACGAGAAAAATAGCCCCTCCCGGCCATATGGCCATCCAAGGTGCTTGACTGAGGAAATTCTTGGCCACGTTAAGCATTGAGCCCCAGCTTGGGGCAGGCGGTTGCTGTCCAAGCCCCAGAAAAGAAAGGCTGGCTTCAGCGATAATGGCAGTGGCGACCGTTAGCGTTGCCTGCACCAGAACGGGAGGCAGGATGTTGGGGAAGATATAACGGCTCATGATCGCGCCATGACCAAGCCCTATGGACCGTGCCCCTTCAACATATTCTTCCGTTTTTATCGCCATGGCCTGACCGCGGCTTATCCGAATGAAGGTCGGCAGTGCCGAGAGACCAATAGCAATCATCGCATTGGTCAGGCTCGGTCCCAGAAAGGCGGCAAGAGCAATGGCCATGATCAGAAACGGCATTGCCAGAAAAGCCTCAGTGATCCGTGAAATAATCATATCAATCCAACCACCGAAATAGCCGGACAGAATTCCAAGAGGCACGCCAATGATGGTGGCAATGGCAACCGAAAAAATCCCGGAGGCAAGCGAAGCCCGCGCGCCCCAGATCATCCGTGACATCATGTCCCGGCCAAGATCATCCGTGCCAAAGGGATTCGCCAGCGACGGCGCTTTGCGGATAGCTGACCAGCTTGAGGCCAAAGGATCGGCAATTGGCAGCAGTGGTGCCAGCAATGACACTGTGACGAAGAATATAATAATCGCGAGGCCAACCAATGCCGCCTTGTTGGCTTTCAATTTGCGCCAACCCCTTCCGGATCGGGACGTTGGGTCGGCCAGGTGCGTGGAAAGTGCAGTCATAGAGCGGCCCTCATTCGAGGATTGAGCAGAAGATAGAGAAAGTCAGCCAGCAAATTCATCAGGATAAAACCGATGGCCGTGCAAAGCACGACGCCCTGCACGACGGCATAGTCGCGGTTGAAAACAGCATCGACAATCAGCTTGCCAAAGCCGGGAATGGTGAAAATCTGCTCTGTCAGGACTGCTCCAGCCAGTAACTCACCAAAAAGAAGGGCCGTGAGGGTCACGATTGGCAAAACAGCATTGCGAAAGCTGTGAGAGAGAATGACCGAGGTTTCTGGCATCCCCTTGGCCCGGGCTGTGCGCACATAATCCGAGCTGAGAACGCCCAGCATGGCTGAGCGCGTGTGACGCATAATGGATGCCGCCAGCGCATTGCCCAGCACAAAAGAGGGCATCAGCATGGTTTTCATCGACATCCACGGATCGGAGAAAAAGGGTTGATACCCAGAGGCGGGCAACCAGCCAAGCCGCACCGAAACCAACAAAATAAGCATGATGCCAAGCCAGAAATTCGGAATTGACAGACCCGACAGCGCAAAGATGCTGGCCAGATAATCGATCCACGTATTTTTCTTAACTGCCGCCAGAATGCCAAGCGGAATGCCCAGCGCTAGAGCAAAGATCATGGACATGATGGCGAGCTGGCAGGTTACAGGCAGTTTCTCACCAATCAATTCCAAGACAGGCTGATTGGTTCGCAGTGATATGCCGAGATCACCTTTCAACGCAGAACCGAGCCACCGCACATATTGAAGAGGGATGGGATCATTCAGATGATACTTCTCACGCAAGCTCTCCATCACTGCCGGGTCACGATCTTCTCCCGCCATGACCAGCACGGGATCGCCCGGGAGGAGCTTTTGCAACGAAAAGACAAAGATCGAAATGATCAGCAGCGTCGGTATGGCCAACAACAGCCGCCGGGCAATGAAGGTGGGCATGACAGTCTCCGGATAGATGAGGCGTTTGTGTTGAGCGGCAACGACTGCGCCCGTGCGCCATATCTGGCGCGTAAAGGTCGCTGTCGCACTTCGTATTTGCCGCCCGGCAGAGCGCTTCCGTGACAGGATCATAAAGTTCAGACGTATCGAGAGGCCTTAGAGTCTGTCAGGTTCAGATTGAACCAGACAGACTCTAGACTTCGTTGTTTGAGTTTGTCTTTCGGGAAAACCGGATTCCATTTTTCCCTGCCAAACTCTAGCCAGCCTTTTTCATGCCAGTCAGGCGGATCATTCCGTCTGGTGATGGTACAAAGCCCGTGATGTTTTTGCTCAAGGCCCAGAGCCATGATTGATGACCGAGATAGATGATCGGCAGATCGTCATTGAGGATCTCATCCGCCGCATCATATTTTTGCTTGCGCACGGCTTCATCGGTGGACTGTCTGGCTTCGTTTAGAAGTTTGTCCACGGCCGGGTTGCAATATTTGGTATCATTGATGCCGCCTTTACAGGTCACGAACTGATGAAGATTGCCATCCGGATCAACGCGCCCGGACCAATCTGAGCGGCTGATCTGGTAATTTCCCGCACTCTGCTCGTTGAGCATGGTGGCAAATTCCATAGTCTTCAATGTGACGTCAAAGCCAGCCTCCGCCGCCATGGATTGTACGACCTGCATCATCTGCAAAACCGTTGCGCTATTGGATACCTGGAGTTCAATTGGGACCCGGTCGAATCCAGCGTCCTTGATCAGCGCCTTTGCCTTTTCAACATCGCGGGCAGGGACAGGAATCCGCTTGTCATACCAAGGGCTAACAGGCGGAAACGGCTGATTGCCAGCCAAAGCTGTTCCCTCAAAAACAATCTGGTTCAGTGCCTCGCGGTCGATGGCGAGAGAGAAGGCCTGACGCAGACGCTTATCCTTGCCAAGGGGGTTATTCGCGCGCGGACCATTGCCAATATTGACATACATGGCCATGTAACCGATGCCGACAGCCTGTTCGAAATCCAGCTTGCTGTCGGATTTGATCGATGCTGCATCAGTCGGTGCCACACGTTCGATCATGTCGAGGTCGCCTGAGCGCAGATTGGCAAGACGCACAGTGCTGTCAACGATCGGCAGATAGGTGAGCTTGTTGACGAAGATCTGATCCTTGTTCCAGTAATCAGCAAATTTTTCCAGTACGATCCGATCCTGTTGCACGCGCTCAACGAATTTGAATGGACCGGCGCAAACAGGGTGACTTCCGAAATTGGCACCGAGTTCTTTGGCTGCCTTGGGCGACACAATCATGCCAGCCCGATCTGACAACTGTGCCAACAGCGTCGAATCCGGTGCCTTGAGCGTGAATTTTACAGTGTCGCTATCCACGGCCTCCACCTTTTCAACCGAGGCAAGCTCGCTCTTGCGTCGGGATTCTGGCATGGTCATATTGCGCTGGATGGTTGCCACAACGGCCTCGGCGTTGAACGGCGTTTCATCCTGAAACTTGACCCCTTTACGCAGGGTCATCGTTAACACCTTGCCACCATCGCCCCAGGCCCAACTTGTTGCAAGTTGCGGCACAATTTTCAGGTCAGGTGAGACATCCACCAGTTTGTCACACATAGCCGTATACACAATACGCCCCACGAAGGTGCGCGATTGCGCCGGATCCAGAACGTCCGGGTCTTCGGCCAAGCCAATTTTTAGGTCTGCTGCGACCACGGGGGCCGCGAAAGCTGTGGTGATGAGCAGCGTTGTCAGAAATTTGTTCAGTTTCATGCCATTCCCCTCATTTTTGTTTTGATGCAGATGGTAGGCAGCGTTCAGCTGTCATGCTTGCGTGGCGAAGACGCTCGTATCAAGCGAGGTGATGCGGATCAGGCTTTCCTGTAACGTCATAAGGTGGGTCCGCATGGCTTCTCCAGCGCCAACGGGATTACGCGATGCAATTTGATCAATGATCGCAAGATGTTGGCCATGCGTAATAGGGTGCGTTTGAGCGAAAGCCCGCGCTTGTTCGCGAATATTTTGCCAGGCAGGGTCCTGACGCGCCCTGTTCATCACATCAAACAAGGCCAGGAAGAGACCGTTTCCAGCACATTGGGCAATTTTGCGGTGCAGAGCGCCGTCCCAGAGTTCTCGCCCGTCGGCATCCTTGCTGACGTCAATTTTCGTGACGAGATCATACATGGCTTGCACATCCGAGGCATTGGCGCGCAGCGCAGCAAGCTGGGCCAGCTGCGGCTCAAGGCGCAGGCGCACCTCCATAACTTCCAAAGGGTCGGTGCTGGCGATCAGCGCGTGGACATCATCATCAAGCGTGTTCGGTCGGGCACCTGCAAATGTTCCTGACCCCTGACGTCGCCAGATAAGTCCTTCGGCTTCCAAAACCTCCAGTGCGCGCCGCACAGAACGTCGGCTGAGAGAAAGCTCCTCACATAAGAACCGCTCAGTTGGCAATTTCTCGCCATCCGCAAAACGGTGAGAGCGGAGCATCTCTCTCAATCTGTCCAGTGCGATATTGGAATTGTCATGATTGTCGAGCATGAATTGGTCCGAACCAATTGTTAATTGGTTCATACTCTCGTGAACAAAAGAAAGAGTCAATCAGGCTTTGCACATTTTTAAGCTTTGATTATTTATTGGGCAAAATGTTAAATGTGAGGCCCCATTGCCCACGAAGCAGGGCGTAAATTGTGGATTTTTGCCACGTTTACACGCTTGCTCATTCGTCGCTCAACAGACAGGATCAGCCACGGAACAGAATTTTGAAGGTGATTTAAGCGAAAGGAAATGGACCCGGAAACGCGCCGATTGGGACCAAATGCGTGATGAGTCCTGTGCATTCGTGCCATTGGTGAAGCAACATTGCCGGTGGCTCAATGAATGAAGCAGGCTCTGCCGAAGGGAGCAGCCGGAGCGCAATCGCAGTCGTTGTGCTTGGGCATGTACACAAAAGTGTGCCGCCAAACCGAAGTTGCATGAACCGATGGATATGACCGCAGACAATGCGCTCAAGCGCGGAGAAGCGCGACACGAGGTTTGCGAGGCGGTCGCCCCATTCGCACCAGTATTCGTCAATATAGGGAATCCCACTGGCAAAAGGCGGTTGGTGCATCATGATCATGGTGGGCCGGTGCGGGTCTTGTTCGAGGGTTTGCTCCAGCCATGAGAGCGTTTGATCGTCGATATCCCCGTGATGCTCACCCGGAACAGAAATATCGAGGCCAATGATACGAACAGGACCATAGTGATCCACCGCAAAATGAAGCGGGCCAGACCTCGGCAAATGGGCTTGATCCGCAAAACATCGTCTGAAGGCTTCACGCTCGTCGTGATTGCCGGGTATGACCAACACCGGCTGGGTTATCTCGGAGAGAAGCTCGCGCGCCACCGCATATTCAATGTCAGACCCTTCATCCACCAGATCACCACCCAGGATCACCACATC
>DNPN01000024.1:0-4490 GCA_003501385.1 Rhizobium sp.
ATGAGAACAATAAGACGCGACATGCTTTAGAGTCTGTCAGGTTCAGATTGAACCAGACAGACTCTAGACTTCTGTGTTTGAGTTTGTCTTTTCGGGAAAACCGGTGACCACTTTTCCCTGACAAACTCTAGCAACTCTATTGATC
This sequence comes from Rhizobium sp., assembly GCA_003501385.1. GTDB lineage: Bacteria > Pseudomonadota > Alphaproteobacteria > Rhizobiales > Rhizobiaceae > Allorhizobium. Next base: position 146 of record DNPN01000024.1, read on the forward strand.
AGAGTTTGCATGAAACTGGTGGGTATGAAACCGAAGACTGTTGCGACACGGTACTCTCTAGACGCAAAAAAGGGTCGCTCGCGCGACCCTTCCATGAGTTTGATCCTGCCATAGAGGCCGTGATACGCCTAAGCGCATCACTGAGGAAGGCGTGTTCAGACCGAGGGCTGCCCCTTTCCGTTCATCACCATTCCAAAGCCTGTATTGCAGATCGAAATCTCATTAGACATTGGATCACCTTCCTTTCTCTACGTTGACGTTAAGATGAAGGTAGGTGACAAAACGCCTCGCTGCAAGGCACGAAAGATAAAATACTGCATTGTTGAGTGATGGCTCAACAACAGCGCCAGAATCAGGATTCAAGCGTGAGCATGATCTTGCCAATATGGTTGCTGGTTTCCATCTGCCGATGTCCCTCAGCCACCTGTTCAAACGGCAAGACGCTGTGAATAACCGGCGCAACGGCTCCCTTTTCCAACAGTGGCCAGACTTCGGCCAACAAATCGTCGCGGATGGCGCGCTTTTCTTCCCGGCTGCGCGGGCGCATGGTGGAGCCGGTGATCGTGAGGCGTTTCATCATAATGGGCGCAAGGTTGATTTTCTCAACCACGGCACCACCGAGAAAGGCAATGATAGAGAGGCAACCATCCTTGGCGAGCGAGGCGATATTACGCTCAAAATAGCTGGCACCAATCATATCCAGAATGATATCCACGCCCTTGCCATCGGTCTCGGCCTTGATGACGGCGGCAAAATCCTCGGTTTTATAATTGATGGCGCGTTTTGCCCCAAGCTTGATACAGGCCGCACATTTCTCATCCGAGCCTGCGGTGGTAAAAACCTCCGCGCCAAAGGCCTTGGCAAGCTGAATTGCCGTGGTGCCAATGCCAGACGAGCCGCCATGGATCAGAACCGTCTCACCTTCGGTGACGCCCGCCATCTGAAACAGATTGGCCCAAACGGTAAAGAAGGTTTCCGGCAAGGCCGCAGCCTGCACAGCCGAGTAGCCTTTTGGCCAAGGCAATGTCTGGCCAACAGGCAAGGTGCAAAATTCGGCATAACCGCCGCCGTTCGCTAATCCACAGACCTGATCGCCAAGGGCAAATTCGCTGACACCTTCACCCAATGCTACCACGGTGCCAGACACTTCCAGCCCCATCACCGGGCTGGCATCTTTTGGCGGCGGATAGGTGCCCTGACGCTGCGCCACATCAGGACGGTTGATGCCAGCAGCTGCGACCTTCACCAACACCTCGCCGGGATTGAGCGAGGGCAAGGGGCCTTCCACCACGCGCATCGCCTCTGGTCCACCGGGGGCGGAAACATCAATATAGCGCATGCTGGCGGGAAGCGTCATTGCTTGTTCTCCGTGGTTGGCCAATCAAAATGATTAGAGGCTCCACAGATAGGTGATCACAAGCGGCATTTAAAGGAGACCGTTTGACGCGGTAGATACATTGAAGGGCGTTTAGATCATGGGATTTATCCGAAAACCGGTTCCCACTTTTCGGTCCTATGCTTTACTCAACAAGCCGGAATCTGGAGATATGCAGGCCAGTGTCGCTTTCCTTGGCGGATTTTTTGATGGTGGCAATTTCAGCCGACAAACGGCTGACATCATCAATTACCAATCCGGGTGGCAATTCCAGCACGCCAATCGAGCAGCGCATCAGGGCGAAATCGCGGGTAACACCATGGCGGTCCTCGCCCCGGATGCGCCCGGCGGACCGATCCTCTGGCGAGTATAATTCCGTCACGTCGGCATGAAAATCCGAGAGCAACCGGTCCAGAATTTCGGTCAATTCTTCGCCCGTCCAATCACTGATACCGATGAAAAAGTCGTCGCCGCCCACATGGCCGAGAAACACGCCATCGGCAAAAAAGTAGCGGCGCATCAAAGCGGCAAACAGCGAAATGGCATGGTCGCCAAGATGGAAGCCATAATGGTCGTTGAAGGGTTTGAAATTGTCAAAATCGCAGTAGCAGAAGTGTCGAAAGCCGTCGCTATCGCGGCCTGCATCGCGCATGAAATTGCGGATGGCGCGATTGCCCGGAAGCCCGGTCAGCGGGTTTTGCTCCTGCGCGCTTTTCAATTGCTTTTCGTTGATAATGCGGATCAGCGACGAGGCGGAAATAACCCCGGCATAGCGCATGTTCTCGGTCAGCAGCACGCAATCGCTGCCCTCGGTATTGGCAAAAATCGCCATCAATCGATCCGCATCGGCATCCAGCCCCACCACGGGGGCGCGATCGACGAAATGCGAGATCGTGCGTTCATAGACCTTGTTTTTCAAAAGATCGCGCCCGAACGGCTGGTAGATATATTCCTTCAGATGGATCTCGTGAATAATCCCGCGTGGCTCACCATTGGCATTGAGCACAGGAAAGAACGACTGGCGCGGATTGCGCCGAAACAGATCAAAAACACTCTCGATACTGTCGTTTTCGAACACGGTGGGCAGATGCTCGATCTGCTTGCGAATGAGGATTTCATCCAATGACTGACTGCTGCGATGCGACTGTCCCACTTCGCGCAAATGCGGATAGGATGGCTGCAACTCGGCCAGATGGGTGGTGGGCCGCGCAATCAGCCAGCCCTGCACCAGATCCACCCCAAGCTCGCGGCAGGTGATGAATTCCGGCTCGGTCTCAATGCCTTCGGCAATCACCCGCACGCCCAGCACATGGGCAATCTGCACAATGTTCTTGACCAGATGGCGTTTTCGCGAATTGCTATCCAGACCCGAAATGAAATGCCGGTCAATCTTGATGTAATCAATCGGATAATCGCACAAAAGCTTCATTTCGGCATGGCCAACGCCAAAATCATCAATGGCCAGTTTAAAGCCCGCACGCCGCAGCCGCAAAATCAGGCTCTCGAACTCCGGCACATTGGTATTGTCAAACCGCTCCGACAGCTCGAAACACACCGACGATGGCGCAATGCGTGCGGCCTTCAAATGGATGAGCAGAGCATCCACCAGGGCATCGCCCTGCGGGATCAGCCGCACATCGAGATTGATAAACAGGGTAAAAGCCGCATTGTCGGCAAGGGTTGCAAATTTGGCGAGTGCCCGGCTTGCCACCATCTGCTCCAGGGCGAGAAGCTGGCCTACGGATTCCGCTTGATCGAGAATATCCAGCGGCGTTTCAAAACCAATGCGGTCCTGCCCGCGCATCAGGGTTTCATAGCCGAACACCATGCCGGTTTGCACCTCAACAATCGGCTGAAGCGCATTTTCGACAACAACTTTGGCCAAAGTCAGCAGTTGATCGCTGGCGAAACGACGCACTCCGCCCACATCTGTGGCAACGCTGACCGACATAAATCTACCCACCTTAAATCAATAAATTCTAGACCGACGCTGGCCTGCAAACATTGAAAATATCTTTATACCCTATGAAGTTTTCATGACAAATCCGGCAAAGGATTCCGTGCAAACCGAGATTTGCACGGATAGCGGGAATTTATTTCATTTATATGACGGATTTTTTTATTGATTGATCGGTCAATTAAAAATAGCCTCGCTTTTATCAATAAAGGGATCATCATGCCGAAACTGGGAATGGAGCCGGTGCGCAAAAAAGCACTGGTGAGCGCCGCACTGAAAACCATTGGCCTGCATGGCTCACTCAGCGTGACCATGTCGCAGATTGCCCGTCAGGCTGGGGTGTCTCCGGCACTGGCCCACCACTATTTTGGCAGCAAAGAGCAATTGCTGATTGAGACCATTCGCGCCCTTCTACGGCAGTTACGGGCTGATGTCGTGGCGCAACTGGCGACAACCTCAGCGCCTTCACAACGGATTTCCGCCATCATCAGGGTCAGTTTTCAGGCAGACCAATTTGCGCCAGAGACGATTGCCGCCTGGCTTGCCTTTTACTCGGAAGTGCCGCGCTCGGAAGCCACCCGCCATCTTTTGGTGATCTACGCACGCAGGCTGCGCTCCAATCTGTTGCACGCCCTTTTGTCCTTGTGCCCGAGGGCAGACGCCGAACGCATTGCCGAAGGCACAGCCGCCATGATTGACGGGCTTTACATTCGCCAGAGCCTGCGCACGGCCCCCTTATCCATTGATGCCTCTGTCATACTGGTGGAGGATTATGTGAACGGACAATTGTACGGCCTCCAACACGGACGTAGCAGATCATGAGCAAGCCCAACATCCTCATCGTCATGGTTGATCAGTTAAATGGTACGCTGTTTGCCGACGGCCCGGCGGACTGGCTGCATGCGCCACATTTGAAAGGACTGGCGGCCCGATCCGCCCGGTTCCAAAACAATTACACATCCTCGCCGCTCTGCGCCCCTGCCCGCGCCTCGTTCATGGCGGGGGAATTGCCC
>DNPN01000024.1:4746-4870 GCA_003501385.1 Rhizobium sp.
GGGGCAATTGCCCAGCCGCACGCAAGTCTATGACAATGCGGCGGAATATGTGTCGTCCATCCCCACCTATGCCCACCATCTGCGCCGCGCGGGCTATTACACCGCGCTGTCGGGCAAGATGCAT
>DNPN01000225.1 GCA_003501385.1 Rhizobium sp.
AGCAGCTCGGCATTCAGGCTCTGTCAATTGCCAACTCTGGTTCGCAGGACATTCTGTCTCTCTTCAAGTAAGCGGTGGCTTTTCAGGCAAGCGCCTGAAAAAAGTACCATTGACGTTAAAAAGCCGCGGCTGTTGCCGCGGCTTTTTTTGTTTTTTCACATAGTCGCCTTGAAATAATTCAGAATTTGTTTACATCGGTTAAAAATTCGCTAATATCGTTAACCAATCATTAACGATTTCATAGTTAATAATAGATTAAGAACGTTGGGCTGGCTGCCAGGGCAAAATGTGGCCAGCGTGCATGATGCAAACCATCGTTGCCGGTAGTGTATTCAAATCCGGTATGTCCCTTGAACGCATTGGGGCACCCTATGACCAGTATTATGACCAACACAGCCGCAATGGCTGCACTTCAGACTCTCCGTACGATCGACAGCAATATGCAGACAACTCAGGCGAGAATTTCGTCGGGCTATAAAGTCGCGAATGCCTCTGATAACGCCGCCTATTGGTCAATCGCGACCACGATGCGGTCGGACAACAAGGCGCTATCGACCGTTCAGGACGCGCTTGGGCTTGCAGCATCAAAAGCGGATACGGCCTATACAGGTCTTAATTCTGCTGTCGACGTTATCAGTTCGATCAAATCAAAGCTCGTTGCGGCCCGTGAACCGGGCGTGGACAAAGGCAAGATTAATCAGGAAATTAAAGAACTGAAGAATCAGTTGCAGTCTATTTCCGAATCTGCGTCATTCTCCGGCGAGAACTGGCTGTATAACACGTCTGATACAGCTGCTGGCACCAAGGAAATGGTGGGTTCGTTCAACCGTGCAAGCGACGGCACAGTTTCCGTCACCACGTTGAAGTACAACACTGCGAACTCCACGCTGATTGATACCGATGACGCAGACAGAGGCATTTTGACGAAAGGTACGGTAGCGACTTATACGTCTGGCACAACCACGACAACTGGCACCTACTACCTCATCGACGGCGGTGCGACGACCGCTAGCAATGCCACAGGGACAGAGGTTTCTATTTCCAGCAGCACCTCCGATACTGATCTCGATGGCATGATCTCAGCAGTCGATGCGATGCTGCAAACATTGACAGATTCGGCATCAACCCTTGGTGCTATCAGCAGTCGCATTACCTTGCAGGATACTTTCGTTAAAAACCTCAGTGACACCATTGATAAGGGCGTCGGGCGTTTGGTGGATGCGGACATGAACGAAGAGTCGACCAAGATCAAGGCACTGCAGACGCAGCAGCAACTGGGCATTCAGTCGCTCTCGATTGCCAATACCAACGCAGAGACCATTCTCAAGCTGTTCCAATAAGCGGCGAGCACAACGGGCCGGGGTTGAACATTCTTCTTCTACCGTGCCGCCGGTCATCGGCATCTGGTGGAACCGTTGGACCGCGCACTGCCCTTGCGCGGTCCAATTTCTTTTGGCGCGGTGTGTATTGCGCTGGAGTATACTTGGGCAGCTCCATCGAAAATCTATTGCATAATTCTTTAAACCGGAATCAGTTTAAAGAGAGAATTATGCATCATGTTGAGAGCGTTACGGTATCTTCGGGTTCGTTTGAGGAAATGCACCTGAAGATGATGTAAATCCTCGCGCAAGTTTGAAGTCCTAGCGTCCGACAGAGTGAATAGGCGCGCGTATTCTGATGGTCGGGTGAGTCGCTTTTCCGATAGGCAGGGTTTGAGTGCCGACATGTGACGCCTTGTGGCTAGAGTGGTTCAAGGTATCATATGGTGGAAGTTGAGAGCGTTACCGCGCATGGAGCCGTCATTCTCGACGCTTTGCGCTGTTGGCAGGAGAATTGAAAATGAGTATGCCGCTGGCCCACTATTTGAAGGACTTTTCTTCGCCCAAGCCGAGCAGCCTCGTCTCTGAGCCCATGGCATTTGACATCGATGGTTTTGGCATCGACGATGATCCTATGTTGGAGTTACCGCAGCCAGAACCGATTGATATCGAAGCCGAGCGCATGCAGGCCTTCGAAGAGGGGCGGATGGCTGCAACACAGCAATTGTCCGAGCAGCATGCAGACGAAATCCAGCGCCTTGAGGCTGTTCATGCTGAACAGTTGGAGGAACGGGAGCGCAAGCATCGTGAGGAACTGTCCCACGTGATTGCCTGGGGGTTGCAGCGAATTTCAGCAACAATTTCTGAAGCCGTTGGCGCGCAGACCGTGGCAGTTCTTGCTCCCTTTTTGGATGAGGCCCTCACAGAAGCCGCGCTCCGGGACATTTCCTCCCTGTTGAAGGAGGCTATCATCGAAGGGGATGTCGGCGCAGTGACGGTGCGCGGGCCAGGGCTACTGTTCGATCGGTTGCGAGCAAAGATGGACGGTCACGATGATCTGATACGCCATATAGAGGCGGATGATTTGGATTTGGCGGTCGATATTGATGACACCGCCCTTGTTACCCGCATTTCGGCTTGGACTGCGAGCCTGAAGAAAGTTCTGGCATGAGCGACGCCGAAAATCATCACCACGGCAAGAATGAAGTCATTGTTATCAAGCGTCATGGCGGCGGTGATCATGATGGCGCGCATGGTGGTGCCTGGAAAATTGCCTATGCCGACTTTATGACGGCGATGATGGCCTTCTTTCTTGTGATGTGGCTGGTCAACGCTTCCAATGAGCAGACCAAGGCCTCTGTCGCCAGCTATTTTAATCCCATCAAGCTTTCCGATGAAAAGCCGACAGAAAAGGGCGTGAAAAAGCCCGTCGATCAGTCCGAGGGTGAGGAACAAAAGGAACGCTCTAAAATCAAGGCTGATGAAACAGTGGTGGGCAAGGCGGCTGCAACGGGCGAGGATATGACCTCGACATCGGGCGATAAGCCTCTGTATTCGGAAGCGGATCTTTTCGAGAATCCCTATTCGGTACTGGCGGAAATCGCGCAAGAAGTTGGCCAGCAAGCAAACGTGAGCGCCAAGGGCGAGGGCGGGGCCAGCGATTCTGGTCCCTCAACAGGTGCGTCGGGCGGTGAAGCTTACCGTGACCCATTTGATCCGGATTTTTGGAACCAGCAAGCACAGGCCGCAAAGAGCCAGCCCAGCAAGCAGCAAACACCGCAAGATGCTAGCGCGAAGGATAATGCGCAAGCCCAGCAAACGGATGCCAAGGCAGATCCATTTGCGCAGAGCGAAACGACGCCACCACAGCCCGCAGATGCTGCCGCGCAAAATGCCAGTGACAAGCAGGCCGTGAAAGGCAGCGATCAGCAAATCGCAATGGTGACGCCAACGCCGCGTCCTGACAGCAAGGCGCAGCAGGCGGCGACTAAAAAGCAGCAGGCAGGCGAGGATAAAGCCGCCGTCGCTGACCAGGCAAAGCAATCCACGCTGAACCAGCAGGCCGCTGAACTGAAGCAGGAGATTGTTCAGCAGATGACTGGGGTTTTGGGCAAGCTTGCAGAGGGGTTGATCGTTCAGCCTGCGGAAGGTGGCCTGCTTGTGACCCTGACGGACCAAAATAAAGATCAGATGTTTAATGTTGGATCCGCAGTTCCCAGCAAGGAAATGGTGCTGGCAATGGGGCAGATTGGCAAGTTGCTGGCCGGGCGCAAGGGTGCGGTTGTCATTCGCGGTCATACCGATGGTCGCCCCTACAAAGGCCAAGACCATGATAACTGGGGTCTTTCCATGGCGCGCGCTCATGCGGCTTACTATATGCTGGTGCGTGGCGGGCTTGATGAAGCGCGGATCACGCAGATATCCGGGTTTGCTGACCGGCGTTTGCTGAAGGCAGATGATCCTTATGCGGCGGTCAATCGCCGGATTGAGATCCTTGTCCAGGGGGATCAGAAGTAAGGTGGCGTCTTCTCTCTTATCCCGGCTATCAATATCCTTAGTCTGCGGTGCGGTGTTGCTGCTGGATGTTGCCAGCGTGCGGGCGGCTGGAGCCGGAGGTGGACCGGCGCCCGTTGCTGGTGCAGATGCCGATCATCTTCCGCCCTATATCATGCTGCGATCGCTGCAATTTGTGCAGGATTCTGTGGTCATTGGTGATCACTCTGCCACGGACATGCAGCAGTTTGTGCTCGCGCGGATTGATAAGCGCTTACGGTCTGCGGACACGTCCGAGTTCAGGGACCCGAGGAACGTGGATGCGGCTTTGATCTATGCCATGAGTGGCGGCAATCCTGCGACGCTTGAATATCTCGTGTCACGGGATGTTGATGGGCATTTTGACACCCGCGTCACAGATATTTTGCGAAAATATCTCAGCGGCAAAGGTGTTCTTGTCGCAAATTCCATTACGTCCATGGTCGACATCTATAAAAATACCAGGATCGGCCCCTATTTTGCTCTCGTCGCTGGCAATGTCATGTTCGTGAAGGACCCGGCTGGATCGTTGAAATATTATGATCTGGCGCGTCTTTTGACGCCCGGGACGATTGTCGAGGAAGCTGCTCTGCGGCGCTCGTTTTCGATCGCCATTGAGCTTGGTCAGACGCAAAAGGCAATGACGTATGGCAATCGGTATGCGCGCCGTTTCTTACATTCTCCTTACGCCGGCCAGTTTGCCGATATGCTGGTGCAGCTGATTGTTGATCACTTTAAGGAGATGAACGAAGAAGACGTTCTGGCAACATTGGACACAATGGATCCCACACGGCAGCGCGAGATTTATCTGCGCATTGCGCGGCGCGCGTCCATCAATGGGAATCAGGAGCTGGCGGCGCTTGCGGCTGGTCGCGCCCAAACATTGGCGGGCTTGCCTGGCGGCAACGACCCTCAGGCAATGCTCTATGGTGGTTTGGCGCGCATTTCTAGCGCGGGTGTCAAAGATGCATTGAAGACCATTGAAGGTTTGCCAGAGGACCAGCTTTCTGCCTCGGATAAGGCTCTCTTGGCAGCTGCGCGAAAGATTGCCGAGGATATTGTGACGTTGCCAACCGCATCAACGATTGCATTGGCACCGCCTGCAGCTCCGCAAAACGCTGCGGCTCCAGCGGTGTCTGATAATCAACAGGACCCGAGAGCTCCGACACCACCCCAGGCGAAGAAGCAGGATGCTCCCACGATCGAACAGGAGCACCCCGTTGCTGACAACGGTCAAAAGCCGGACCCCGCTTTTGATAGCTTTGTCACCAGCGGTCGCTCTAAATTGAATGAAATTGATAAATTATTGAAGGGGGAGGGTGGAAAATAATTATGGATACAACAATTCCCGCGGCAGCCGCCGCCAACGTTCCAGCGACCTATACGGGTGGCCGTGCAGACCAATCCAAGACCGCAGGCAGCGATTTCAAATCTGCGTTGGCAGAGACCTCCCCTGATCGCAATCAAAGGCAATCGAATTCCGATTCGAGCAGCACAACAACAAATGCCTCGGCCAGTGATCAGTCCGCGACGAGCAGCGTGTCTGCTGTATCCGGAAAATCCTCGGCTCTCAACGATAACGCGCCCTCAAGCGGCGACGCATCGAAGACCGCCACTGATGATACGGCTACCGAGGTAAAGCAGTTGCTAGCGGAAGACGCCTCAGGCGCGGTGGCGTCGAGCAAGGATGCCAACACATCGCTGGCGAAACTTGTTGCGGCCTTGACACAAGGGGCGACCGCAGATGCGACACCTGCGGCCACAACGACAGATGAGGCCCAGACGGACGCTGCCGCATCTGGGAAAACGCCGGTCAAGGAGAATGCCAAGGCTGACGAGCAACAGATGTTGGCAACACTGGTTGGCGCAGAACAGACCGCGAGTGACACGACAGCGACCGTGCCTGGCACAAAGACGGGCGTGAAAGCGTCTGCTCTGGACAAGACAAAGACATCCGACAAGGACGAGGCACCGGAGGCAACAACGAAGGACACGTCAATTGGTGTTCAGGATGCCCTGTCCTTGCTGGGTCAGGTGGCTGCTGCGCACGTTCCTGCAGCGACATCGCAGGATGCAACGGCCACAGGTAGCGCCGATGACACGGTCACGGCAGCGATTGGTGATAAGCTTTCCAGCGGCCTTGCGACAAAAGTAAAGTCTGATACAGCCACAAAAACATCAGATGCGACTGCATCGACCACGACCACAACGGCGTCAGCAACAGCAACGCGCAGCAGTGCTGCTGACGCCCTGCACATGGTTTCAAGCAGCGGCCACGGCACAAGTGCCGCAGCCGAGGAAAAGTTGACTGTTGCGGACTCGGCATCCTTGAACACGTCTGGCGCAATGCAGGGTGTTGATGTGCTTGATAGTCGCCGCATTATCGCGCCAGTGAACACCAGCAATGGTGCCAATATCGCGGCAACAATGACAGGTGATCGTGAATGGTCGTCGACCATGCGCAGCGCAGCGTCCGGCGATGTCAGCATGTCGGACAAGTTGACGACCGATAAGACGCTCAACACCTTGTCCATCAAGATGTCACCCGAGAGCCTGGGAACAGTGACGGCCAACCTGAAACTGGTGGATGGTCAGCTGACGGTAAGCCTTGTGGTGGAGAATAGTTCTGCGTATCGAACGCTGCATGAAGACCAAGGCGAGCTGATGAAGTCGCTCAAGGCGCAAGGTTTCAGTATTGATCAAATACAAATCAGTATTGCGAGCCCTGAAAAATCATCAAGCGATACAAGCCAGAACAACAGCCAAAGTCAAACCAGTCATCAGCAACAGGCGCAGCAAAACAGCAGTGGGTTTAATCAAGGTAGTGGTCGTCAGCAAGCACAGCCTGGATTTGAGAATTTTAGCCAAACATCGGGAGGGCTGGTTGATGAGGCAACGCCGTCTGGTGGGCTTGGCAGCAATAACAGTAATTCTGGTGCTTCTGGGCAGCTTTACCTCTGAGGTCGCAGTTGCGGCGACATCCACCGGGCTCTGTGAGCGCGAAATCAGCCGCGCGGCCAGCAAATATGGGATTCCTGAGGGAATCCTCTATTCTGTTGGCCTCACAGAGACGGGTCGCAAAGGGTCGTTGCAACCCTATGCCCTCAATGTTGAGGGCCTGCCATTGTTTCCAGACTCGATGGAAGAGGCCATGCGGACTTTCCATTTGGCGAAGGATATGGGTGGCAAACTCATCGACATTGGCTGCATGCAGGTCAATTACATGTATCATCATGAGAACTTTCGTTCTCTGGAAGATATGTTCGACCCCAAGCAGAATGTAGAATATGCGGCAAAGTTTCTGGCTGCATTGCATGAAAAACATGCGACATGGACCATGGCTGTAGCACGATATCACGCCGGTCCTAATAATAATCCCGCCCAAAAAGAATATGTCTGCCGGGTCATGAGCAATCTTGTTGCGACTGGATATGGCAACTGGACGGCGAGTGCGAAGCAGTTTTGTCAATGATATTGAGGCAAAATTTGTGAGGATGATGGTTCGTCCATCAAGCTTCTGTCGGCAATCTGTCAGCAAACACAATCAATGGTCCATTGAGGCACCTAAAAATGACAAAAATAAAACGCAATTTGGCGGCTTTATAACGGGGTTGATGCGCACTTGCGGGCGTTTTGTGTTAACCTTTGTAAGGGCTAAATAGTGCCATTGAGGGTGTTGTGGCACAAGATATAGGTCAAATCACCAGTCAAAGGTTAAGCAACTATTAATAACTATCATTAACTTTCCACAGTTGTCGTTGAGTCCTCCGATTCGTACCCATGACGTGTTGAAACACCACAGACTGATTCGGAGGCGGACGAATGATCGTAGTGGTTGATGAGCGCGAGCTCGTTAAGGACGGATACACGTCACTATTTGGACGTGAAGGAATACCTTCAACCGGATTTGATCCGGTTGAATTTGGTGAATGGGTTGCCTCGGCAGCTGATTCGGACATTGCTGCGGTAGAAGCTTTTCTGCTTGGCCAGGGGGATCGCTCCGGTGATCTGCCTCGTGCCATTCGGGATCGCACCACGGCACCTGTGATTGCGGTCAGCGATCATCCTTCTCTGGAAGCAACGCTTGCGTTGTTTGACAGCGGCGTGGATGACGTTGTGCGCAAGCCGGTTCACCCACGTGAAATCCTGGCACGTGCAGCAGCTATTCGGCGTCGGCTGAAGGCGGTTGCCAATTATGCGGAAATCGGTGCTATTCGGGTGTTTTCCGATGGTCGCGATCCCGAAATTGACGGCGAGATCTTCGCCTTGCCGCGTCGTGAGCGGCGCATTTTGGAATACTTGGTGACCAATCGTGGCCGTCGTGTTTCCAAATCGCAGATTTTCAATGCGATCTATGGCATTTTCGACGAAGAGGTCGAAGAGAATGTGGTTGAAAGCCACATCAGCAAGCTGCGTAAAAAATTGCGCAAGAAGCTTGGTTTCGATCCTGTCGATTCCAAGCGTTTTCTGGGCTATTCTATTGATTGGAAATAATATTTTGGCGGTACGCCGCCAAAATTCCCGGGCTTTGCAACCATTATTTGCTTTAAGCTTTCATCTGAAACAGCTTCACGCAAGGCCCATTTCATAATCTTCTCACACGACGATCGAATGGGGACGTGGTATGAGCCTTTCAGGCAGCATGAATACAGCCGTATCTGGTTTGCAGGCCCAGGCCAGCAAGCTGAGCGCAGTGGGCGACAACGTCGCAAACTCAGACACAACGGGTTATAAGCGGGTGCAAACTGCTTTTTCCAGCCTGGTCGTTGGTTCGGCTGGCACCGGCAGCTATAATTCTGGTGGCGTTCAAAGCACCACCACGCAGACGATTTCGCAAGCTGGTTCCTACCAGTCGACCACGTCCGACACCGATCTTGCGATTCAAGGCAGCGGTTATTTCGTGGTACAGGACACCTCGGGAAACATCTTTCTCTCCCGTGCCGGTGATTTTACGGCTGACAAGAATGGCTATCTTGTCAACTCGGCTGGCTATACCTTGATGGGATATTCTTACGACAATGGTGAACCGGCCTCGGTTATCAATGGCTTTGAAGGTCTCGTACCTGTGAAGGTCAAGGATGACACCCTGTCGGCCACGGCCACCACAACGGGTACGCTGAAGGGCAATCTGAATTCCAACACCACGGCCGTTGACAGCTCGGCGAAGCTGCCGGAAGACAACGATGCGGCGTCGGTGTATAGCTATAAAAGTTCCGTGGTTGCTTATGACAGCCTTGGAAACGCCAATCAATACGACATTTATTACACCAAGACAGACGCCAATACCTGGGATGTCAACGTGTTCCGTACATCCGAGGCGACGGCATCAACGAACTTCCCGTATACCAACGGATCGCTTGGTGAGACGACACTGTCGTTCAGTTCGTCGACGGGCAAGGTTACAAGTGGCGGCAGCCTGAGTTTCACGGACAATTCGCTCGATCCAGCGCAAACCATTGCTCTTGATCTTACGGGCATGACACAGCTTGGTTCTGATAATTCCTCCACGGGTACGGTCGATGGCAACAAGGCCAGCTCATCGGCGTCAGTGGCCATTGATACCGATGGCAATATTGTCGCGACTTACGGCGATGGGACCACAAGCAGCCTGTACAAGGTGGCTTTGGCAACTGTTGCCAGCCCTGACAATCTGAAGTCTGTAACGGGTACGGCCTATCAAGTCACGGCAGATGCCGGTACCGTTGTGGTTGGTTTTGCCAACACGGGCAGTTTCGGCAAAATCAATTCCAAGACGCTGGAAGCATCCAACGTGGATCTGGCGACTGAACTCACAAACATGATTCAATCGCAACGCAGCTATAGCGCCAATTCCAAAGTGTTTCAGACGGCTTCCGATATGATGGACACGCTCATCGGTCTGAAGCGTTAACGTAGCAATGTAAAGGCAGTATCATGACGCTTTCGTCTACAATGAACACGGCAAAAGGAATTCTGAACAATACCAGCACGCAGTCGCAGGTAGTGTCCAAGAATATTTCCAATTCCCAAAACTCAAGTTACGTAAAGCGTGATGCTGTCACCGTGATGAACTCCACGGGCGGCGCGACTATCCAGACCGTCCGTGCAGACGACCCGATTTTGCAAAAGCAAATGCTGGCAGGCCAATCGCAGCAGGAGGGGCAGGATACGTTGAACACCGGCCTCGACCAGCTGAAAGCCCTGCTGGGTGGCAATGACTATGAATTGGCACCTTCGACTGCGATTACCAAGCTGACCAATGCAATGCAGAACTATGCAGCGCAGCCCAGCGAATTGTCGCTTGCGCAAACAGCGGTGAGCGCTGCACAGGACGTTGCAACATCGATCAATACAACGGCGCAAGGGATTGGTACCGTCCGCGAGCAAGCGGATGCGGCGATTAAAACCGGCGTTGACCAGCTGAATGATCTTCTGTCGCAATATCAGACAGTCAACGACGCCGTCATCAAGGCGACTGCCGGGGGGGGCGATCCAAACGACGCGCTTGATCAGCGTGACAAAATTGTTTCCGATATTTCCAAACTGGTTGGTGTCTCGACTTACAGTCGTAGTGGCGGTGATATGGCGCTGTACACCAATGACGGAACCGTGCTGTTTGATAAGCTGCCGCGCACTGCCACATTTACAGCGACCACGGGCTATGGTGCGTCGACGGTTGGAAATGCGGTTTACATTGACGGCGTTCCACTCAAGGCTGGAGCGGATGGCAACACCACGGCGCAAGGGTCGCTCGCTGCGAACCTTCAGATCCGCGATGTCGTTGCCCCTCAATTTCAACAGCAGCTAGACGAAACGGCACGTGCCCTGATCTCCCAATATTCCGAGACGGATAAAACGACGGGTGACGATGCCATGCCGGGCCTGTTTACCTGGTCAGATGGCACGACGCCAACCTCTGGCACGCTGGTGAGCGGCATCTCTGAAACGTTCAAGGTGAATACGGCGTACGTGACTGCGGACAGCGGTGATCCGACCCTGTTGCGTGATGGCGGCGCGAATGGCGCAAACTATAAGTGGAATTCTGACAGCAGCCCGAGCTATAATACGCTGCTCGACAGCTATGTAACGGCTGCCGACACAAAGGTGGATTTTGACACAGCGGCAGGTCTTTCTACGTCTTCCACGGTGAGCGACTATGCGTCCAGCTCCATTGGTTGGCTTGAGGCCTATCGGTCGTCAGGTGAATCCGCGGGTGAAACAAAATCGGCCTTGTCCCAGCGGGCCACGGAAGCTTACCAGAATAAAACCGGCGTCAATCTCGACGAGGAGCTGTCGAAGATGCTGGATATTGAACAATCCTACAAGGCTTCAACAAAGCTGATTAACGCAGTGGATGAAATGTTGAAGTCGCTCCTGGAGATCGCATAAGTCATGAAGACATCGAGCATATCCAGTCTAACAGTTCAGAACGCGATGCGTCTGACGATCAGTGACGCACAAAAGCAACTCTCTGATTCCCAGAAAGAAGTGACCACTGGGCAATATGCCGATGTTGGGACCGCTTTGGGTGGTAAAACATCCAGCGCAGTTGACCTCACCAGTGACTCCTTGCGGCTGCAGAACCTGATCAGCACCAACGCGATTGCAGAAACACGGCTGGATTCCTCGCAAAGTGCTTTGGATCAAATTGCGGCTGCAGCCGAAAAAGTTCAGCAGACTCTGGTTGGCCTGGGAAACAGCTCGGATAGCACCACGCTCACATCAGCTCAAAAGACCGTCGTGGACGCGATGGATTCGTTCACGTCGGCGGCCAATACATCCGTCAATGGCGAGTATCTTTTTGCTGGCGTGAATACGGATGTTAAACCAATGGCGGATTATAATGCCGTGGCATCCGATGGTACGCTGTCAGACGCCAAGCAGGCATTCAACCAGGCATTTTTCAGTACCTTCGGCATGCAGCCGGATGACACGAACACCAGCAGCATATCGGCAGACGATATGACGACGTTTTTGACCGATACCCTGGAGCCCATGTTCACGGGTTCCGATTGGACGAGCAACTGGTCCTCTGCGTCAGATGACACGATGACGAGCCGGATCAGCAAGAACGAGCTGGTGCAGACATCGACGTCGGCAAATTCCGACGGCTTTCGCTATTTCGGTCTCACATCCGTCATCGGAAGCGAGATAATGAGCGGGAATTACTCGAATGACACCCGCAATGCGATGATTGCCAAGGCAACGGAGTATTCAGGACTTGCAGTTTCTGGTATTAATGATGAGCGCACACAATTGGGTCTTTCCCAGGAACGCGTGAAAGACGCAAATACCTCTTTGAGCGCGCAGAAAGACATTATTGATACCCAGCTGGGTCATTTGACAGGTGTCGATGCCTACGAAGCGTCGACAAAGATCAACAATCTACAGTCTTTAATTGAAACGTCTTATACGTTAACATCAAGATTGCAGAAGCTAAGTCTTGTAAACTACCTCTCATGATCAGAGGTTGGCAGGAGTAGAGGAAATCTAGATGTACCAGTTTTCCTACAATGAGATCATGGAGGACGGGGTCGCCGATGCCAAAGAGCGCGAGCGACAGGTTCTTGAACGATCGATGGATCTGCTTTCAAAGGCGCGTGACGCAGGACGTTACGGTCGGGAGAGCATTGAAGCCATTTACTACACGAGGCGCGTCTGGATTCGCTTTATTGAGGATCTGAAGCAGCCTGACAATCAGCTTGGCACCGAGTTGCGCGCCAATCTTATCTCAATCGCCCTTTGGATTTTGAGGGAATGCGACCGCATCAGACAGCGGGAGTCCGAAAATTACCAAGGCATTATCGATGTGGCAACCATCATCAGGGATGGACTTAAATGAAGAGCACCTTGCGAATCTCGCTGAAATCCGGGGAACGAATCTTTATCAATGGTGCAGTGTTGCGCGTTGACCGGAAGGTTGCCCTTGAATTTTTGAACGACGTGACCTTCCTTCTGGAAAATCACGTGCTCCAGCCTGAAGATGCCAACACACCACTGCGCCAGCTGTATTTTATTGCTCAGATGATTCTGATCAATCCAGACGGCAAGGAACAGACTCTGACGATGTTCCGCAAATCGATTGTGATGTTGCTGACCTGCTTCCAGGATGATGGAGTTTTGGCAGAGCTGAAGCGCATTGATGCCATGGTGGCCTCTGGCAGGGCCTTTGATGCACTCAAGGCCATTCGCGGGCTTTACCCTGCGGAAGATCGCATTCTGAACAATCAGGAAATGGCACCGGCCACGATTGAGCAGATCCGCAGGGAAATTGCGCCATGGCGGTAACCAGCACGGATGCAGTTTCCAGCACGACGTCGACGACAACGACCTACACGAATCCTTGGGCCAATGCGACAACAAGCTCAGACTCGTCCAGCGCTACCCTGAACTACAATAACTTTTTGCAGCTTCTGATCGCGCAAATACAAAATCAGGACCCGACGGATCCTATGGATTCGTCAACGCAGATCACCCAGTTGGCAACCTATTCTCAGGTCGAGCAATCCATCAAGACCAACACCTTGCTGCAAAGCATGTTGCAGGCCGATGCATTGACCAAGGCGGGTGATCTGGTGGGCAAGACTGTGACGAGTTCGGATAGTGAGACAACCGGCGTGGTTTCTGCTGCAAAGGTCAGCGATGACGCCATTACGTTGACGACGGCTGACGGCGATTCAATCAGCTTGCAGACCGGCGTTACGATCAAAAGCAGCGAGTAAGCTGCTTTTGGATTGCTTTTCGCTTGTGCGGCAGGGTTTTGCCTGCCGCCGAAAGGCGCGATTGCACGACGGGATGTATTTTAGAGTCTGAGCCTCGATTGAGGCCAGGCCCGAAGGTTCAAAACACCTGTTTCGCTCTTCTGTTCTGAATATTGTGCTCTGGGCAATAAGGTGGTTTCTCGCAGAACGAATCTGTTATATGCCGATATTCGGCGGCGAGCTCGGCACGATACTGAGTCGCTCTCCGCTTGGAATTGTGATGCACCCGTAAAATGATGATCGTTCTGGGTGCTCTATGACGTCGTGGGAGAGACTTCAATGAATGAAGCTGACGCGCTGGACATCATGCGCACCGCCGTCTGGACAATATTGATTGCCTCCGGCCCCGCCGTTTTGGCGGCGATGGTTGTCGGGGTGACTGTGGCGCTCATTCAGGCGCTGACCCAGGTGCAGGAAATGACCCTGACGTTCGTTCCAAAAATCCTGGCAATTCTCATTACCATTGGTATCACTGCCCCTTTTGTTGGCGGCCAAATTTCTCTCTTTGCCAATCTGGTTTTTTCGCGGGTGCAAAGCGGTTTTTGAGCTGGCAAAGTATTCGCTCCGCCGACAAATGCGGGCGATGTTAACCGCCCTCACTGACCATCCTCGCACAAGCTTTCTCCTGTAGTCATGGTGTGAAATGGGCGGATCATGTTTATCCGCCTCCTTCTCATGAAGAGATGGAACAGGATATGGCGCAAGCACCAACGACTGCACTTCCGATCAAACTGCCGACGAATGGCCGCGATATTGGCTTCGCGTTGGGCATTGTCACCATTCTATGCATTCTCTTTTTGCCGATTCCGCCGTTTTTGATCGATATGGGATTGGCCTTTTCCATTGCATTTTCCGTCTTGATTCTGATGGTCTCTCTGTGGATTCAACGTCCGCTGGACTTCTCATCCTTTCCAACCATTCTGCTGATCTCGACCATGGTGCGCCTGTCGCTGAACATTGCGACAACCCGCGTGATTCTGTCGCACGGTCATGAAGGTCATGGTGCTGCGGGCAATGTTATCGCCGGTTTCGCCGGTCTGGTCATGTCTGGCGACTTTGTGATCGGTTTGATCGTCTTTGCCATTCTGGTCACGGTGAATTTCATCGTTATCACCAAGGGTGCCACACGTATCGCTGAAGTTGGCGCGCGTTTTACCCTCGATGCTATTCCCGGCAAGCAGATGGCGATCGATGCCGACTTGTCGGCGGGCAATATCGACGAAGGCGAAGCACAACGTCGGCGCAAAGAACTGGAGCAGGAAAGCTCCTTCTTCGGTGCGATGGACGGTGCGTCGAAATTCGT
>DNPN01000212.1:0-10602 GCA_003501385.1 Rhizobium sp.
GAAATGAATGTCGATCCGTCCTAGCGTTTTGGCGCAATCGCTTTGCCTTTATGCGGCAATGGCCGCAACCATACGGCGCAGTTCGGGCATAATCTGCGGTTCGTCCGGCTCAATAATTTCAGAGCGTATATCCATAACGATGGATTTTACCAGTGCTGTTTTATTCAAAGCGCTTCTTTTGATGAGTTCGTCAATTTCGTTGCTCGCACGTTGTGTCACTTTCATCGAAAGACGTTTTCTCGGGGCATTGTGCCAGCTTTTCCATTCCGCGCGATGAACATGCGCGTTGGTGCGAAGCCGCTCAATTCGTGCGTCATCACTGAGAGATCGGTGCACGAAGTAGGCGATCAGTTTTTTACGCAGCAGAACACCCGCATAAGGATCAACCCTATAGGCGGCAGCGTCGAGCATGTCGAGGAAAGGCGCATCAAGGATGAATTCCAGAGATACCGTTGTGTTGTCGCGTGCACTTCGGATAGCCGGTGTTGACTGCGGCGGGATTGCCACAACTGTTTGGCACTCGTCGCAGGTTGCCGCCATGATTTGTTTTGCCACTCCACCGCCGCTTTCAAACGGCACGTCGTGATAATTGAACGTGGTTGAAACCAGCTTCCCGCAGGTTTCACAGAGTGCCTTGCTCTTATCTCCTGCATACCAAAATTTCATGGGCACCTCCTCTCACCTGTGGACACTGATGAACGTTGTGTCGGGGTCAATAAAATAGAATTTTATATACCAGTCATCCCGCCTCAAAATATGGACTTCAACGGTGCTGACCATGTGGTGTTGAGACCGTTGATGGTGGGTGCCATTGCATCGCTCGATGATCTTGATCAGGTCCTCGCGCGAGATGTCTCCTGTCATCAAGGCATTCTTGTCCTCAATGTTACCACGAGTCTCGTGCTGATACGTCCCTTCCTTCAGTGCTTTGATGACGCAATACTTGACGTCTTTAAAATCCATTTCGTCCTCAATATACGAAAGTTCTCGTAAAAATCAATCAATATAGCTGGAAAATTTCTCGTCACTCCACCCGCAACACCGCCGCCGCTTTCACCGCCGCAGACGCCCGGTTCTCCACGCCAAGCTTCACATAAATCTGTTCCAGATGCTTGTTTACGGTGCGGGCGGCGAGGCCTAGGATTTCGCCGATGTCGCGGTTGGGTTTGCCGCGGGCAATCCAGAGAAGCACTTCGGATTCGCGTTGGGTCAGGCCAAAGGCTTGGCGCAGGCGTTCATCCTCGCGCTGGGTGTTGGCTTGGGTGAGGCGAAAGAGGAATTCGTCGGCACCCATGGAGCCGAGGTAGGTGATGTGCAGGCTGGCCGCTCCCTCTTGCGGAATGGAAAAGGCGGTGTCGCGGGCTAAGGGGATGCGGGATTTCATGGTGTCGGCGATTGCGCGGGTGACGGTTTCCAGCCCGTCTTCGCGCCCGGTGGCATCGCTGACGAGACGGCTGGCTTGCGGGGTGGACCACAGCAGGCTGCCATCGCCGCGCAGCGCAATCAGGTGGCGGCCTGCGGCGTCCAGGGCCACGCGGGCGCTTTGGGCCGAGCGGGCGTTGGAAAGATGCACGCGGATGCGGGCGCGCAGCTCGTCGATATTGATGGGTTTGGTGAGGTAATCGACGCCGCCGGAGTCCAGCGCGTGGACGACGTGTTCGGTATCAGTGAGGCCAGTCATGAAAATCACCGGCACTTGCGCGACCGTTGGATTGGCCTTGATCTGGCGGCAGGTTTCAAAGCCATCCATGCCGGGCATGATGGCATCCAGCAGAATCAGGTCCGGGCTGATGCGCTCGACAATGCCAAGGGCGGCTTTGCCAGAGGTGGCAATCAGCACTGAAAAGCCGGATTGCTCCAGCGCATCGGTGAGAAAGCCCAGCGTTTCCGGGCTGTCATCCACCAAAAGCACGATATCACGAGGAGATGGGGTGTCAGCCACGGGCATCTTCTTTCTCGATTTTATCCAGATGGGCCAGCAATCCGGCCATGTCGAAGGCTTGCACAAACACGCGCAGCTCATCAACAAAAGCCAGATAATCCGGATTGTTTGCCAGCTCTTGCAGCTTGCTGTCCAGACCGCGTTTATAGCCGATCTGCGCCAGTTGCCGCAAATCTTCAATGGCGGCTGCATCGGGCAAAATCGTGGGGGTTTTGGGCTTGGGTGCGTCTACGGTTTTGGGCAGGTCATCGGCATAAAGCCAGCTGAGGCCAAGGTGGCGGGCCAGTTTGTCGCGCAGCATTTTCACATCGACCGGCTTGGGGATGGCGTCGTTGTGGCCGCTGGAGCCGGGTTCGCGCACGGCACCATCGCCAATGTTGGCCGAGAGCATCAGGATGGGGGCGGTTTGCCCCGCATCGCGCAGCTTTTCCACCAATTGCCAGCCGTTCATGCCCGGCATGGAAATATCCACCAGAAACAGATCGGGCTGCACGCCTTCAATCAGCGCCAGACAATCCGGTCCGCTGTTGGCGGTGAGGATGATGAAGCCCAAGGGGGCCAGCGCCTCGCGCATCAGGTCGCGGTGGTCCTCGTTGTCATCCACCACCACAAGGGTGCGGCGGGGGCCGTCGTAGGAGTGGATTTTGCGCTCTGGTTCCGGGGCTGTGCTGGGGCGCACCACGGCAGAGAGCATAAGGCGCACGCGAAACGTGGTGCCGGTGTCGCGCTGGCTTTGCACGGTGATTTCGCCGCCCAAGGTGTTGGTCAGCAGTTTGGTGATGGTCAGCCCAAGGCCAAGCCCCGGCATGGGGCGGGTGCTATCGGCCTCGCCGCGCTGGAAAGGTTCAAAAATCCGTTCAATATCCTTTTCCGCAATGCCGCGCCCTGTATCGGTAATGGTGAAACTGGCCACCTGGCTGCGGTAATCGACATCGAAGCGCACTGAGCCTTCATCGGTGAATTTGATGGCGTTGGAGAGAAGATTGACCAGAATTTGCCGCAAGCGCCGCTCATCGGCCCGCACATATTGCGAGAGGTTTTTGGCGCGGGTGTGGGTGAAGGTTAAGCCCTTGGCCTCGGCCTGCGGGCGGATCATATCGACAATCTGGTCGAGAAAATCGTGAATGTTCAGCTCGGCGGAGATGACTTGCAGGCGGCCTGCCTCGATTTTGGAAATGTCGAGCAAGCCATCAATCAGGCCCGAGAGGTGATCGGCCGAGCGGCGGATGACCTTGATGGCGGGCTGGCGGGGCAGGGGAATGGTGTCATCCTGCTCCAGCAATTGCGCATAGCCCAGCACGGCATTGAGCGGCGTGCGCAGCTCGTGGGAAAGGCCCACCACGTAGCGGCTTTTGGCGCGGTTGGCAGCTTCTGCGGTTTCCTTGGCACTTTGCAAGGCGGCATCGGTTTTTTTGTGGGCGGAGATTTCTTTCAAGAGAAGGCTGTTTTGGCGGTAGGATTCCTCTTCGGCCACCACGCGGCTGTCGTGGGCCAGCACGTAAAACCATGTGGCAATTCCGGCGATGACCGAGAAGACGAAAAACACAATCAGAATCGTGCCATTGACCACCAGCGAGGTTTCCGGCGAGGCGGCGGACACCTGATGGGCAATCAGCGCCAGAATGGCACCGATCAGCGAAATTGCGCCCACGCTGGTGAGGGCGTAGCGGCCAAGGCGGGTCATCAGCCGGTCAATTACTGTTTCTGGCAGGAGTTTGCGGGCAACGGTGCCGACTTGGGTGTTTAGCCGTGCCTTTGGCTTGCACATGTCGTGGCAGCGGCTATCCAGCGAGCAACAGAGCGAACAGATGGGGGCGGCATAGGCGGGACACCACGCCATATCCTCTGGCTCAAACGGGTGTTCGCAGATGGAGCAGGTGATGTGGTGCAGCGTCTTCCAGCTCTGGCGCGGTTTGCGGGCCAGATAATATTTGCCCTTGGTACTCCAGGCCAGAACAGGCGAAATCACGAAAGCCAGCAGCGTTACAAAGGTGGAGAGTGAAGCGAGCAGTTCGCCAAATAAGCCAAAATGGGCAGCGAGCGCAATGCTGGCCGCAATCACCAATGTGCCGCAACCCACCGGGTTGATGTCATAAAGATGGGCGCGTTTGAACTCGATGCCCTTTGGTGCCAGCCCCAAGCGTTTGTTGATGAACAAATCCGCCGAGATGGTACACAGCCACGCCATGGCGATGATGGAGAAAATGCCAAGCGTGGCCTCGAGCAGCCGATAGATGCCAAGCTCCATCAACAGCAGCGCTATGCCAACATTAAACACCAGCCAAACCACCCGGCCCGGATGGCTGTGGGTGAGGCGGGAGAAGAAGTTGGACCACGCGAGTGAGCCTGCATAGGCATTCATCACATTGATCTTGAGCTGCGACACCACCACAAAAGCCACCATCAGCAAAAGCGCAATGGTGTGGTTGGGGGCAATATAGCCAAAGGCGGTGAGATACATATGAGCAGGATCGGCAGCGTTTTGAATGGAAACGCCGTTGGAAAGTGTGAGCACCGCCAGAAATGATCCAGCCAACAGCTTTGGCACGCCCACCACCACCCAGCCAGCGCCCGCCAGAAACACCATGAAACGATGGCGCAATTTGCGCCCGCCCTCAGGCGGCAGAAAGCGCAGAAAATCCACCTGTTCGCCAATCTGCGGCATCAGCGCTAAAATCACGGCGGATGCAGCACCGAAATCGGCGAGGCGAAAGGGCGCTGTTGCACCCGTGTTGCTGTTGGAATGGCTTAATCCCGCAAAGGCCTGCCAGAGGTCAAACTTGCTCCAATCCTGAAAGGCAATGAACACGAAAGGCGCGATGTTGAGCACAATCCAGATGGGTTGTGTCAGCAGTTGAAAGCGCGAAATCCGCTGAATGCCGTAGGTGACGAGCGGGATGACCACCACGGCAGAGATGATATAGCCGATGGTGGGCGGAATGCTAAACGCCAGATCCAGCGCTCCTGTCATGATTGATGCTTCGATGGCAAACAGCATGAAGGTAAAGCTGGCATAGATCAGCGAGGTGATGGTGGAGCCAATATAGCCAAAGCCAGCGCCACGGGTGAGAAGGTCAATATCCACCCCTTCGCGAATGGCATAACGGCTGATGGGCAGACCCACCAACAGCATCAGGATTGCTGCCACCAGAATGGCAAAAAACGCATTGGTGGTGCCATAAGACAGCGTTATTGTGCCGCCAATCGCTTCCAGCGCCAGAAAGGAAATCGCCCCAATCGCGGTTTGCGAAATCCGGCTGGAGGAAAAGCGCCGCGCACTTTTGGCGGTAAAACGCAGGGCGTAATCTTCCAGCGTCTGGTCGGCCACCCAGCGGTTATATTGGCGTCGAACGGGAATGATGCGTTGGCGTGCGGCCATGCGGGACTATGCGCTCTTGCAAGGAAAAACAGGGGCTTTTAGTGTTGATGGAAGCTGCGCGATTTGCAAGCGGATCGCCACATTTTTGACGGTTCTTGTTCAAATCCTGTTGAATACTCAAATTCCGGGCACGGTGTCGCAATTTCTCCGCATTGTGTTGGCCACGTCGAATAGACATTTCGTAATGCGTTTCTGTGTTTGGTTTGGTGTGAAGGTTCTTGAAACCGGAGCAATCCTCTCCAAATCTATTGAATCAGCACTGTTTTCTGAAGAAAGCCACCCCTATGGATATACCTGCCTCTCACGCTTCCGGCTCCAACTCTGAGGAGCAAACATTTGGCACCAATGGTATTGCACCAATGGAGCGCCCAAGCCGGATCACCCGGTTTTTCATGGGTATTGTGGCGTGGGCGGAGCGGTTGAATTTTAAATATGCCAAGCTGGGCAATCCGCCGGTGTATGACAATGCCACCTTTCCATGGGCTGCCGAGGTGGAAAAAGCCTATCCCGCGATCCGCGCTGAGCTGGATAAGATCCTGCTGCGGCAGCATGAACTGCCAAGCTTTCAGGATATTTCCACCGATGTGAAGACCATTTCCACCGACAACCACTGGAAGACGTTCTTCCTGTTGGGCTTCGGCCTGAAGTCAGAGCAGAATATCAAGGCATGCCCGGAAACCTGGAAGGCGATGCAGAATATTCCCGGCCTGACCACGGTGATGTTCTCGATCTTTGAGCCGGGCAAGCACCTGCCAGCCCATCGTGGCCCTTACAATGGCGTGCTGCGCCTGCATCTGGGCATGATTGTGCCGGAACAGAGCGACCGCATTGCCATTCGCGTCAAGGATCAGATTTGCCACTGGCAAGAGGGCAAGGTGCTGATTTTTGACGATGCCTATGAGCACGAGGCATGGAACCATACCGACAAGACCCGCGTGGTGCTGTTCGTGGATTTCACCAAGCCGTTGAAATTCCCGGCGCGGCTGATCAATTGGATGCTGATGCATCTGGCGATTTTCACGCCGTTTATCCGCGAAGGGCTGGACAACCACAATGAGTGGGAAAAGAAGTTTTACGCCGAGGCCGAAAAGCTGCGCAACATGCCGAAAAACCTCTGATCATCAAAGCCTGTCGCAGCGAATAGGATTCACTGCGACATGCTTTAGTGGCTGGGCTCCATGCTGCTGAGCTGACGGATGATGGCTTCCAGCAGCACGTCTGCGTCATAGGGCTTGTTGATAATCGCAACATCACTGAACATCGGTGGAATGATCGAGAGTTCGGCATAGCCTGTTGCAAACAGGAAGGGGATGCCGCGACGGTGTAGCTCTTCAGCAACGGGAACCGAGGTGTGGTTGCCGAGATTGATGTCCAGCACCGCAATGGATGGGTTGATGTTTTTCAATTGTGCTAATGCATCGGGTGCGGAGCCTGCTGTGATGACAGTGCTGAATCCGGCATCTCCCAGCATCATTTCTGCATCCATCGCAATCAGCATCTGATCTTCCACGAGAAGGATCGGCAGGTTCTTGTCAATGGCTTGCATGGCTGATCTATCCGTATCTTTGGTTCTCTTGTCAGATATTGCCGATATATGGTCAAAGCCCGACAGAAAACGTGCTGGAACAAGAAGATAGGCATTCAGTCCAGAAGGCTCGAAGGTGATCTTGCTTTTGCCGCCCAGATCATAAGGAATACTGCGGTCGATCAGGGCAGAGCCAAAGCCTCTGCGTGTCGGTGCGCTCACGTCAGGACCGCCACTTTCACGCCAGAAGATTTCACAATCGCCGCCCTCTGTCCAGCTCCAGCGTAACTCAAGCCTGCCGCCCGGTCGCGAGAGCGCACCATATTTGGCGGCATTGGTCGATAACTCATGAATAACAAGGGCAACAACCGCATAGGCCCGACTTTCCATCACCACCATGGGACCATTGATCTCAAGGGTGGTGGTGGGGCTATGATAGGGGCCTAGCTCTGCGCGCAGCAATTCTTGCAACTGGCCGCTGCCGCTGCCGCGAATGACCTGATCATGGGCGTGCGACAGCGCTTGAATACGGCCTTTGAGCGCGCTGACATAATCGGTCAGTGATTGTTCGGATCGGGTTCTGACCCCGACCAGAGACTTGATCACGGCCAGAATATTCTTGACGCGGTGGTTGAGTTCTTCATTCAAAATGCGTTGGCGTACATCGGCTTTCTGCCGCTCCTCCTGCATCAGTTCATTGTGACGCAGCACCACTTCAACCGTCACAGAACGCACGGTTTCGGCCACTTCCCGGTCGTTTTCGCTCCAGGTGTCGGATTGCCGGTGCACTATTTCCTTCCAGATCGCAAAGCTCTTGCGCGGCGTCAACCTGTCACCCAATGGACCTGTCTCATAGGATTTTTGCGGATTTCCAGCCCAATTGAGCGTTTGCAGGCGCTCTTTGCGGAAAAAGATCAAGTAATCGCGCGGAATTTGCGAGAGCGGAATGACCATGATGCCGGACACCAGCTCATAATAGTCCGCAGCCTGTGGGAACAGCTGCGGCAGCAAATGTGTTGCCCAGACCTGCCCATCGCAAACACCGCTGATAAAGCGGATCAATGGCTCGATATCGGATGTTTCAGGGGTCGTCCCCAGCGGCGTCCATGTCCCGCTCATCCACAGGCCAACGCCGTCACAGGCAAACAAACCTTTGAACTCGGGCAGGGATTGGGCAAACAGCTCGTCGACATTGTTGTGGTGTGATGCCACCTGCAGGAAACGCTCCAGCGACAGCCGCGTGGCATTGGCCAAATCAAGCTTTTGCTTTTGCTTGAGCGACAAAAGCGTCAGAGAGAAAAACTCACCAAACACGTCCGAAGCAACCCGTTGGGCCATTTCCAGCACCTTGGGCGTGTAATGATGGCAGGCTATCAGGCCCCAAAGCTCTCCATTCAATATGATGGAAATCGACATGGAGGCCCCGACGCCCATGTTGCGCAAATACTCCAGATGGATCGGAGACACACTGCGCAAATGGGCGAAGGACAGATCAAGCGGCTCGCCGGAGGCGTCCGGCTCTGGAACCAGACGGACACGATCACCGCCGGAGTCGGAAATGATGCGGATTGGATTTTGCAGGTAAAGCTTGCGGGCCTGTTGGGGAATGTCAGAGGCAGGGAAATACTGGCCTAAAAAGCTTTCCAGCTTCAGGCTTTTGGCCTCGCTGACCACTTTGCCGGAACCATCGTGATCAAACCGATAAATCATCACCCGGTCATAGCCGAGAACAGCCCTCACCAATCGGGCGGCGGTTTTGACCAGCGTGTCAATACTATCAATGTCCTTGATCCGACCGACCATTTCGCGCGCCAGCAAGACGGGATTGCTGCGACCGACGGAGGGTTCGAACTCAATGATCACATTGGTGCGTTGACGGTGCAGGCAGATATCGACCTTACGCCCATTCTGCAATTCCACATTGGATAGGATTGCCGGGCGGAAGGCTTCGGGCGCCGCCCTCAATGCATTGCGAAGCTCGTGGGTGAGATCATCGCCCAGCAGCTCATGAAGTTGCCGGGCGATGATTGGACCTGTCAGTCCCAACATGTTGGCGGCATTGTCTGAATGCCTCAACACGCTGGCCATGGTCGCATCGCAGGCTATCAGGCACCCATGCGGCTGAATGCTGCCCGGAATGTGAATAGGTTCACGATCGCAATTGGTGAGATCAACAGTCTGCACAGGTGGCATTCATCGTACTTTCAAAAGCTCTATGGGCGTAATCGAAGGTTGCGTTTGCCCAGGCGATCATCCGGGCCTCATCGACATCACGCACGCCCTCCATAACCTCTATAAACGCGGTCCAGTTTGAAAAGTTCCCTGCCTGTTCAAAAAGATGGGCAGCGCCCGTGGTGGTGGTGAGGCCAAGGCTCTGTGCCCGCTTTGCCAAAAGTTTTGCACCAAGGGATGAACCTTCCAGCACGTAGAACACGCCCAGCCACTCTTCAAGAGCGTGCGGCACGGGCGGCGGGCTGGGGGCAACGTTTTCTTGCAATCCGAGAGCGGCGAGGTCTGCACGGATCTCATTGAGGATCATTGCCGGATGCCAGTTTTGCAACATGTCTATGGGCGAATGCTGCGCAATCATATCTTCGATCGGCAACCGAAATCGAGCCATGCCGCGCAGGTAAGCTTCATAGGCTTGATGGGATGTGAACGGCCCGATCATGCTGTCGAGCGCCGAGTGAGCATCTGCTGTGCCCTGTCGTAACATCAATCGGCGCGGAGACGGTGCCATTCAGAGCCCTCAAGTGCGGTTTTTAGAGTTCGGATTTTGCATTGCGCAAGCTGGCAATGTCAAAGCACGAACTGTCTTTCTATCATGCTCTTATCATGCCTCCGTGATAATCAAGCCTGTAGACTTCAAATCCTTCAATACTGATTGTTTCAAAGCCTTTGAATCCGCGATAGGTGCCTGTTGATTGATCCCGATAGAGAAAACCCTCGTACTGAAAGTCATGCCCACCCAAAAATCGTCCTTGCTGGTATAACGCGCTGAGGGCGCTTTTGATGACCTGACCAGCCTTGGTGCTGTCAATATGATCATCGCATGTGATCCGGCCGTAATAGTTCATGGCCCAGATCGGCGTTTCATCCTGCCAGACCACTTCCTGACCGATGAAATCGGTGCCGCCAAAATAGCTGTCCATGTAGGAAAACGGCCCTTGCCTGAAGATCAGATCATGGCTGGCGGTGCGGCAGCTTATGCGTTGTTTTTGGCTGCCACCGACATAACAAGAGGCTTTTGCCGCAACTATGAATGTCTCCAGTGCGTCCATAGCATTTTTCCTCCCATTTTTGGAACATAAGAAGAACATACTTTTGATATGCGACCAAAATCAAGTGGTATCGCTGTTTCCTGTCCATCTTTCCCCCAGCGTCTACGTCAATTGACGTATACGTTTTTGTGCTACCCCATCCGATACTGCCCCTCAGCAATGCAGATCACTGCACACTCCATAAGTTGCACACTCAAATGAGGGGAAATCAGATGAATTTCAAAGCACAGCTGAAGGGCGTCCTTCTTGGTGCCATGCTTTCCAGCACCGCCTTCCACGGCGCTTTTGCGGCAGATGACACGATTAAGGTCGGTATTTTGCATTCCCTGTCTGGCACCATGGCGATTTCGGAAACGACGCTGAAGGATGCCATGTTGATGCTCATTGATGAGCAGAATAAAAAGGGCGGCGTTCTCGGCAAGAAGCTGGAACCTGTGGTGGTTGACCCGGCTTCCAACTGGCCGCTGTTTGCCGA
>DNPN01000212.1:10854-21256 GCA_003501385.1 Rhizobium sp.
GCCGCTGTTTGCCGAAAAGGCCCGTGAGCTGATTTCCAAGGATAAGGTGTCCGCCGTTTTCGGTTGCTGGACATCAGTATCGCGCAAATCGGTTCTGCCGGTGTTCAAGGAACTGGATTCGGTTCTGTTCTATCCTGTGCAGTTTGAGGGTGAAGAGAGCGAGCGCAACGTGTTCTACACGGGTGCAGCACCGAACCAGCAGGCTATTCCAGCTGTTGACTATTTGATGGAAAAAGAAGGCGTTGAGCGCTGGGTGCTGGAAGGCACAGACTATGTTTACCCGCGCACCACCAACAAGGTGCTGGAAGCTTACCTGAAGTCCAAGGGCGTCAAGGCCGAAGATATCAAGGTGAATTACACCCCCTTCGGCTTCTCTGATTGGCAGACCGAAGTGGCAGCCATCAAGAAATTTGGTGGCGCTGGCAAAAAGACTGCTGTGATCTCGACTGTTAATGGCGATGCCAACGTGCCGTTCTACAAGGAATTGGGCAATCAGGGCGTCAAGGCTGAAGACATTCCCGTCATGGCCTTCTCGGTTGGCGAAGAAGAGCTGGCTGGTATCGACACCAAGCCGCTGGTGGGCCATTTGGCTGCGTGGAACTACTTTGAATCCGTTGACACACCGATCAATGCCGAATTCATCAAGACCTGGCATGCCTTTACCAAGAACGACAAGCGCGTGACCAATGACCCGATGGAAGCCGCCTATATTGGCTTCAACATGTGGGTGAAGGCGGTTGAAAAGGCAGGCACGGCTGATCCAGACAAGGTGATTGATGCGCTGGTGGGCGTCTCCGTGCCAAACCTGACGGGTGGTTACGCCACCATGATGCCAAGCCACTACATCACCAAGCCAGTGCTGATTGGCGAAGTGCAGGAAAATGGCCAGTTCGATATCGTCTCTCAGACACCGGAAGTGGTTGGCGACGAATGGTCGGATTACCTGCCAGACTCCAAGGATCTGATTGCTGATTGGCGGATGCCGATGAACTGCGGCAACTTCAACGTCAAGACCGGCAAGTGCGGCGGCAAAGGCTCGTAATATCCCCAGCCTGAAACTTGCTGCGGGTGCTTCAGCATCCGCAGTTTTTTCCCTTTCCATCGGGAAGCCATTTTGAGAGGGGCCGGAATGTTACGATCCTGTTTGAACCATCTGTCATCTGTGCTGGCTGCCGGGCTTTTGCTGATCCTGGCTTTTGGCCTCTCGGTGGCCCGTGCTGATGATGATCCGGCCAGCCTGATCAAAGCGCTCGGCACAGCCGACTTCGCTCAAGCTGAGAAAATTATCGAAGCACTTGGCAAGACGGGCGATATTAAAATCGTGCCCGCCCTTGAAGCCCTGAGCGGCGGTGATCTTTACGCCCGCAAAGCCGATGGTGCCGTGTTCATCACCAAATCCGCAGGCGGCAAGCTGGCGCTGATTGACCCCGTTACGGGAACAGATGCCGGGCAGGAAGCCAAGGCGGCGATGGTGAAGATCAAGATCAACAATGGTCTTCGTCGCGCTATCCGCTCGGCCCAAGGTGGTTTGACGTTGCTCAGCCCCGACCGTGCCGTGCGGCTTACCGCTGCTGATGCACTGCTGAAGGCTCCGAGCGAGGAAAATCTGGAATTGCTGGATACGGCGCTGTCCAAAGAACAGGATGGCGAGGTCAAAAAGCTTCTGGTGCAGGCGCAAGCCGTATCTCTTCTCACCTCCAGCCGTCCGATTGATGAAAAGCGTGGTGCCATCAAGGTTATTCGCGGCCTTGGCGGGCAAGATGCCCTTTCCATTCTCGGCAATGCCGCCCAAACAGCCGATCCAGCCCTGAAGGGCGATATTGATGCCGCCATTGCCTCGCTCACACATGAAGCCGCATTGTGGAATTCAGCGCAGAATATTTCCTATGGTATTTCCCTTGGCTCCGTTTTGTTGCTGGCGGCCATTGGTCTGGCCATCACTTTTGGCGTCATGGGCATTATCAACATGGCCCATGGTGAAATGGTGATGCTGGGGGCCTATTCCACCTTTGTGGTGCAGCAGGTCATTCGGGCGCACGCACCGGGCTTGTTTGAATGGTCTTTGGCCTTTGCACTGCCTGTGGCGTTTATTGTCACAGCGGGTTTTGGTCTGGTGATTGAGCGGCTTGTCATTCGCTTTCTCTATGGTCGCCCGCTGGAAACCCTGCTGGCCACATGGGGCATTTCCTTGATGCTGCAACAATTGGTACGCTCCATCTTCGGCCCCACCAATCAGGAGGTTGCCAACCCCATCTGGATGTCCGGCTCCTTTGCTTTGGGTGGCCTGACCATCACTTGGAACCGTCTGTGGATTTTGGCCTTTTCGCTTGCCGTGTTCTTTGCCTTGCTGATGCTTTTGAAGCGCTCGGCCTTTGGCTTGCAAATGCGCGCCGTAACACAAAACCGCCGCATGGCCTCCAGCATGGGCATTAGAACCCCTTGGGTGGATGCGTTCACCTTTGCACTCGGCTCCGGCATTGCCGGCATGGCGGGTGTGGCGCTGTCGCAGATCGATAACGTGTCGCCTAATCTTGGTCAGGGCTACATTATCGACAGTTTCATGGTCGTGGTGTTTGGCGGCGTTGGTAATCTTTGGGGCACATTGGTGGGAGCGTTCTCACTGGGCATTCTCAACAAGTTTCTTGAACCCTATGCCGGGGCCGTTCTGGGCAAAATCCTCGTGCTGGTTCTCATCATCCTGTTTATCCAGAAGCGGCCGCGCGGTCTCTTCGCACTCAAGGGAAGGGCGGTGGAAGCATGATCACCTCGTTTTTGCTGCGCTCGCTGGATCGTAAAATCCTGATTGCCATTGGCCTGCTGCTGTTGGCGGCCATCATCGTGCCGGTTCTCAGTCTGGCGGTGCCGGAAGGAAATGCCCTGCATATGCCCACCTATCTGGTGGCGCTGTTTGGTAAGTACCTCACCTATGCCATGCTGGCCTTGGCGCTGGATCTGGTCTGGGGCTTTTGCGGTATTCTCTCGCTGGGCCATGGGGCGTTTTTCGCGCTCGGCGGCTATGCCATGGGCATGTATCTGATGCGCCAGATTGGCCCGCGTGGCGTCTATGGCGATCCGATTCTGCCCGATTTCATGGTGTTTTTGAGCTGGAAAACCCTGCCATGGTTCTGGCATGGCTTTGACATGTTCTGGTTTGCCGCGCTTATGGTGTTTGTCGCCCCCGGTCTGCTGGCCTTTGTGTTTGGTTGGTTTGCCTTCCGCTCCCGCGTTAATGGCGTCTATCTGTCGATCATCACCCAAGCCATGACCTACGCGCTGCTGCTGGCGTTTTTCCGCAACGATATGGGCTTTGGCGGCAACAATGGCCTGACGGATTTTAAAGACATTCTTGGCTTTAACATTCAGGCCGATGGCACCCGCGCCGCCCTGTTTGCCATCACGGCTGTGACCTTGGCGCTATCCCTCATGCTGGCCTCTGCCATTGTGCGTTCCAAATACGGCAAGGTGCTGGTGGGCATTCGCGATGCCGAGAGCCGCACCCGCTTTCTGGGCTACCGGGTGGAGCATATGAAACTGTTCACCTTCGTGGTGTCGGCCATGATGGCAGGCGTTGCCGGTGCGCTTTACGTGCCACAGATCGGCATTATCAACCCCGGCGAATTTGCCCCTGCCAATTCCATCGAAGTGGTGATCTGGACGGCCGTGGGCGGCCGCGCCACGCTGATCGGGCCGATTATCGGTGCCATCCTCGTCAACGGCGGCAAGACCATCTTTACCGGATTGTTCCCCAATGCATGGCTGTTTGCGCTGGGCGGTTTGTTTGTGCTGGTCACGCTGTTTTTGCCCAAGGGCATTGTTGGGACTGTTGCGCAACTCTGGGGCCGCCGCAAGGAATATAGCGATGCCGCCGCCGCTGAACTCGCCCACAAAACCGCCCAGAACACTGTGGAGCTGAAGCCATGAGCGATAAAACCACCAGCAGCTTGCTGTATCTCGATGGTGTCTGCGTCTCCTTTGATGGGTTTAAGGCACTGAACTCCCTCTCTTTCGTGGTCGAACCCGGCGAGCTTCGCGCCATCATCGGTCCCAATGGTGCGGGCAAAACCACGATGATGGACATCATCACCGGCAAAACCCGGCCCGATAGCGGCGAGGTGTTTTTCGACGGCGGCAAGGTTGATCTTACCAAGCGCGACGAGGCCGAGATTGCCCAGCTTGGCATTGGCCGCAAATTCCAAAAACCCACGGTGTTCGAAAGCCATACCGTGTGGGACAATCTGGAACTGGCGCTGAACAAGCCGCGTGGCGTTTTCTCTACGCTGTTTTACCGCATGAGCGCGCAGGACCGGGAGCGGATCGACAATATTTTGGAGACGGTCCGGCTGACCCACCGCAAAAACGATCTCGCCGCCAATCTCAGCCACGGCCAAAAGCAATGGCTGGAAATTGGCATGTTGTTGGCGCAGGAGCCGAAATTGCTGCTGGTGGACGAACCAGTGGCGGGCATGACCGATGCGGAAACAGCGGAAACAGCCATTCTGTTGCGTGAAATCGCCAAGACCCGATCAGTCGTGGTGGTGGAGCACGACATGGGCTTTATCCGCGATCTGGGCGTGAAAGTGACCTGTCTTGCCGAAGGTTCTGTGCTGGCCGAAGGCTCGATTGATTTTGTCTCCAACGATCAGCGCGTGATCGAAAATTATCTGGGGCGGTGATATGCTGACAGTTGAAAACGTCAATCTTCATTATGGTGCCGCTCAGGCACTGCGTTCTGTGAGCCTGACAGCACCAATGGGCAAGATCACCTGCGTGCTGGGCCGCAATGGTGTGGGCAAAAGCTCGCTGCTGCGGGCTATCACCGGGCAGCATCCGGTTTCTAGCGGCACGGTGAGCTTTGATGGCAAGAGCCTGAATGGTCTGGCCCCGTTTAACCGCGCAAGGCAAGGTGTTGGCTATGTGCCGCAGGGGCGCGAGATTTTTCCGCTGTTGTCGGTGAAGGAAAATCTCGAAACCGGCTTTGCACCGCTGCCTCGCCGCGATCGCTCCATTCCCGATGACATTTTCAGCCTGTTTCCGGTGCTGGAAAGCATGTTGGCGCGGCGCGGCGGGGATTTGTCCGGCGGTCAGCAGCAGCAATTGGCCATTGGCCGGGCCATGGTCACGCGGCCCAAAATTCTGGTGCTGGATGAGCCAACTGAGGGCATTCAGCCATCGATCATCAAGGATATTGGCCGGGCTATTCGCTATTTGCGCGATTCAACCGGCATGGCGATTTTGCTGGTGGAGCAATACCTGGATTTTTGCCGTGAGCTGGCTGATCATGTTTACATCATGGATCGCGGGGAAATTGTGCATGAAGGCCCAGCCGAAGTGCTTGATACGGCAGAGGCGCGCCGCCATTTGACCGTATAAGGGACGTTTGTTTGCTTCGCATGCCTTGTGAAAGACAAAAGGGCAAGATGTCGCTTACCATAGTTGCGAATACCTCACAAAGTGTGTTTGACACACAAGCGTCTTGAAGATTCGTTAGCAGGTTTTACTTGAAGCTCCTCGTTGTTGTGATAATTTCGCGTATCTTCTGGCAAAAGGCGACCTGATGACACATTCCGGACTTTTCAGTCTGCGGCGGCTGCATGTTTTTGTATGTTTACTTGCAACACCCTTGTTGTTTTTCATCGGTGTCACTGGGCCCGCACTTGCGGCATCCGGTTGCGGGCTGACAGCGCGTCCGGGTCTGCAAGAGATTTCGTTTGAGTCCGATGGTTTGCAGCGGCGCGTGGTGGTGTTTGTGCCGCCGGGTTACAGCGCCAAGACAAAATTGCCGGTGGTGTTTGATCTGCATGGGTCCAACAGTTTCCCGCGCGCGCAATTGACACAGAGTGCATGGCCAGATGTGGCTGCCGAGAATGGTTTTATCGTTGCTGCTCCTGAGGGCGGGCTGAATGGAAAATTGCCCAACACCCATGCCTGGAATGTGCCGGGTGTGACACCGGGCGGCGGGCCGGATGATGCCGAGTTTTTGAACGAGGCGATTGACCAGGTCAAAGCCAGATTTTGTGTGGATGATACCCGCCTGTTTGCGTCGGGCTATTCTGGCGGTGGCCGTATGCTGTCGCAATATATTTGCAATGGCAATCGTGATTTTTCGGCTGCGGGCTTTGTCATGAGCCTGCGGGCCGGCTATCCCATGCAGCAGCAGGGCAAATGGATGCCTGATTCCAAAACATGTCATCCGGCGCAGCCGGTGTCGATCATCGCCTTTTGGGGCGCAAAAGATAACACCAATCCCTATGCTGGTGGCGGCAAGCCCTATTGGCAATATGGTGGCCAGATGGCGCTGAACCGCTGGGCCGAGCTGGATGGCTGCGCAGGGCCTGAAAAGGTCAGCAAGGGCGTCAAGATTTCCTCTGCACAGTTTGATCGCTGCAAGGGCGGCGCGCAAATCCTGTCTTATACCATTGCCGACCAGACCCATGATTGGCCCGCCAAAACCATCAGTTTTTCACCCGTGGGCACGGCGACGGAAAAGACAAAGGTGAGCGACGCTGATGGCCTTTATGCCGCCAAGCGGATGTGGGCGTTTTTTGCCAATAGCAATGGGCGTTTGATTGCCGATGGCGTGGCGAAAACCACCTGTGCCAGCTCCGATAAGAGCGGCTCTCCATCATCCTCCATGGTCGATCCTGCTTGTCCGGCAGCATTGAAAGCCACGGTCAAGCCGAAGGTTGTGGATGGGCCTATGGCCGCTGACGCGCTTTGATGGCACGGACACAATCTCAAACACGGGCTCCAAACCACGTCGCGGTTTGGAGCCCGAAATATTTTTGGCGCAGTCAATGCTGACGGGTCGATTTTGGCTTGAATGCAACCGCCTTGATGTGTGACTTCTTCTTTTTATCAAAGTGTTGACGTGCCGGATCTTTCAAGATCCATAAAGGGGAACAATTTGGAACAGGCCGTGATCACCAGACCGCAGCGCGCCAATGGCCGAGGGCGGTTGGATGCCAAATTTCTCGATGGGCGCACACGGCTGGCAACCTTTTTTCAGGAAGGCTGCGCCAAAATTCGCATGCCCGAGAGTTTCGATGGCCGCATGGAAGCGGTGTTGATCAATTCATCTGGTGGTCTGACGGGTGGTGATCGTCTTTCCTGGGATTTTACCGCAGGGACTGGCACTCATCTGACGCTGACCACGCAGGCCTGCGAGAAGATCTATAAAGCCTCCAGCGATACGGCACTGGTGACAACCAACATCACTGTGCAGGAGAGGGCAGTGCTGCATTGGCTGCCGCAAGAATCGATTGTGTTTGATCAGGCATCGCTTACCCGCACACTGGATGTGAATTTGCACGAGACATCGGAATTTCTTGGCATTGAGGCCATCTTGCTGGGCCGCAAGGCCATGGGCGAGAGCGTTAATGCCGGTCTTGTGCGCGACCGCTGGCGTATTCGCAAAAGTGGAAAGCTGATCCATGCCGAAGAGTTGGCGCTGTCTGGACCCATCAAAGAGATTTCTGCTGAAAAAGCAGTGCTCAATAGTCATGTTGCGTTTGCCACCTTGCTCTATGTTGGGCCTAAGGCTGAATCGCATCTGGCAACCGTGCGCGGCGTGATGGATGCCCAGAATGAACATGGTCTTGCAGGCACAAGCCTATGGAATGACAAGCTGATTGCCCGTTTTATGAGCAGTGACGGGTTTTCCTTGAGAAAATTACTGGTTCCGGTGATTTCGGCCTTGCGCGATGGCGCGTCTGTGCCGAAAGTCTGGAACTTATAGACGAGCGATTTCAAACACAGGATTTGCTGGGGAGCACTTATGAATCTTTCGCCCAGAGAAAAAGACAAATTGCTGATTTCCATGGCTGCCATGGTGGCTCGGCGCAGGCTCGAGCGGGGCGTGAAGCTTAATTATCCCGAGGCCATTGCGCTGATCTCTGATTTTGTCGTGGAAGGGGCGCGCGATGGCCGCGCCGTTTCTGATCTGATGGAAGCTGGCGCGCATGTCATCACCCGTGATCAGGTCATGGAAGGCATTGCCGAGATGATCCATGATGTGCAGGTGGAAGCCACATTCCCGGACGGCACCAAGCTGGTGACCGTTCACGAACCGATAAGGTAAAGCCGATGCTGGATCTTCGGCCCAATTGCGAATGCTGTGATCGTGACCTGCCGCCAGAAAGCCGGGATGCGGTGATTTGCAGTTTTGAGTGCACCTTTTGCACCGATTGCGCTAACGGCACCTTGGGCGGCTTTTGCCCCAATTGCGGCGGTGAGCTGGTGCGCAGGCCCATTCGCCATGCGGCCAAGCTTGCCAATAATCCGCCATCCACTGTTCGTATTCTCAAGGCTGAAGGCTGCGCGCCTTTCAAAGTCGCCTGAACCGCGGGAGAGACAAGAATGAAACCTGGTGAAATCATTGCCGCCAGTGGCGAGATCGAACTGAATGCGGGTCTGCCGACCGTGACTATTTTGGTGGAAAATTCCGGCAATCGCCCGGTGCAGGTGGGCAGCCACTATCATTTCTATGAGAGCAATGCTGGCTTGCTGTTTGACCGCGAGAAAGTGCTCGGCATGCGGCTGGATATTCCGGCAGGCACGGCGGTGCGGTTTGAGCCGGGGCAGAAACGCGAGGTGACACTGGTGCCACTGTCTGGCAACCGCGAGGTTTATGGCTTCCGCCAGAAGGTGATGGGCAAGCTATGAGAATGGCCCTATCGGTTTTGGTCTGTCTTTTGGCGGGCGCTGGCTCTGCTTATGCGGTGGGGCCGAAGCTGGATTGCAACAATGCCCAGACGCAAAGTGACATGAACCAATGCGCTGCCGATGATCTGGCAAATGCTGACAAGGCGTTGAATGCGCAATGGAAGCTGACGCGCGCCGTTTTGGTGGACGCGGACACAAATCTGGATGCGGCCCAAAAGGGCGGGGAAAAAGCTTTGCTCAAAGCGCAGCGCGCCTGGATTGATTACCGCGATGGGCAATGCGAAGCGGAAGGTTTTTCGGTTCGCGGTGGCAGCATGGAGCCGATGATGGTGGCATCCTGCAAAGCGCGGTTGACGGAAGTGCGCACCAAAGAGCTGAAAGCCATGGCAGAGCCGCAGTGATCAAGTCGAGACAGAAAGCACAATGACGCGGACAATCATGATTGTGGGCAATGGCGATATTGAGCAGCGGGTGGCCCAGCGCATTGATGGCGCTGATCTGGTGATCCGCTTCAACGGCTCGCGCAATTTTGTTCACGCAGGTCGCCGCACCGATGTGGTTGCCGTGTGCAACACGGGCCGCCCCGCCAAGGCTATGGTGCAGGATGCGGCATGGAGCGGTAGCGTTCCGGTGCAGGATTGCGCCGAGATCTGGTCTGTTCGCGATCCGCAGAAATACCAGCAGATCAAGCCGGATGTGCTGGCGCATTTCCCGGAGCTGACGGACTTTTTTGATGATTACACCGAGGATTTCGGCAGCTTTGCGCGCGAGAATGGCAAGGAACACGTGGTATTTCCGGCGTCGCTGCATGATGCTGTTGATATTGAACTCGCCGCTTTCCAGCCTGCCCGCTATGTTGTGCCGTCATCGGGCATATTGGTGATGGCGCATGTGTTGAACGACCCCGGTTTTGCCGGAGATAAAATTGCCTTTGCCGGATTTTCGCATCAGGGATGGGATGGCCATCCTTTTGAGGCGGAACGGCAATTGGTGAATGCCTATGTAACTGCCGGGCGTCTGACGCGCCTTGCTGCCTGAATTTTAAGGAGTCTGACCGCATGTCTTACAAGATGTCCCGCGCTGCCTATGCCAGCATGTTTGGTCCGACCACGGGCGATAAGGTGCGCTTGGCCGATACCGAATTGTTTATCGAGGTGGAGAAGGATTTTACCCACTACGGAGATGAAGTAAAATTCGGGGGCGGCAAGGTGATTCGCGATGGCATGGGCCAAAGCCAGGTGACACGCGCCAATGGCGCCGTGGATACCGTCATTACCAATGCGTTGATTGTCGATCACTGGGGCATTGTCAAAGCCGACATTGGCCTGAAAGACGGGCGCATTGTGGCGATTGGCAAGGCGGGCAACCCGGATACCCAGCCGGGCGTGGATATTATCGTTGGTCCCGGCACCGAAGCCATTGCCGGTGAGGGCAAGATTGTCACCGCTGGCGGCATGGACAGCCACATTCACTTCATCTGCCCGCAGCAGATTGAAGAAGCGCTGATGAGCGGCATCACCTGCATGCTAGGCGGCGGCACAGGCCCAGCCCACGGCACTTTGGCAACCACCTGCACACCGGGCCCATGGCATATTGCAAGGATGATCGAGGCCGCAGATGCCTTCCCGATGAACCTCGCTTTTGCAGGCAAGGGCAATGCCTCGCTGCCCGGCGCGCTGGAAGAAATGGTGTTGGGCGGCGCATCGTCGCTGAAACTGCATGAGGACTGGGGCACCACGCC
>DNPN01000212.1:21509-21674 GCA_003501385.1 Rhizobium sp.
GGGGCACCACGCCCGCCGCCATCGATTGCTGCCTGAGCGTGGCAGACGAATACGATGTGCAGGTGATGATTCACACCGATACGCTAAATGAAAGCGGCTTTGTGGAAGACTCGGTTGGTGCCATCAAGGGCCGCACCATTCACGCCTTCCACACGGAAGGGGCGG
>DNPN01000212.1:21919-27838 GCA_003501385.1 Rhizobium sp.
CCTTCCACACGGAAGGGGCGGGCGGTGGCCATGCGCCGGATATTATCAAGATCTGCGGCCAACCCAATGTCATTCCATCCTCCACAAATCCAACCCGGCCTTACACCATCAATACGCTGGCCGAGCATTTGGATATGTTGATGGTCTGCCATCACCTCAGCTCGTCAATCCCGGAAGACATTGCTTTTGCCGAAAGCCGTATCCGCAAGGAGACCATTGCCGCCGAAGATATTTTGCACGACATCGGCGCGTTTTCGATCATTTCCTCCGACAGTCAGGCCATGGGCCGTGTCGGCGAAGTGGCGATCCGTACCTGGCAGACGGCAGACAAGATGAAGCGCCAGCGTGGCCGCTTGCCGTCCGAGACCGGCGAAAACGACAATATGCGCGTGAAGCGCTACATTGCCAAATACACCATCAACCCGGCCATTGCCCATGGTTTGAGCCACGAAATTGGCTCGATTGAAATCGGCAAGCGCGCCGATCTGGTGATCTGGAACCCGGCCTTCTTCGGCGTCAAACCCGATATGGTGCTGATGGGTGGCTCAATTGCAGCAGCCCCTATGGGCGATCCAAATGCCTCCATCCCAACCCCGCAACCGGTGCATTACCGCCCGATGTTTGGGGCCTATGGCAAGGCGCGCACCAATTCATCGGTCACGTTCGTGTCGCAAGCGTCGCTGGATGCAGGCCTTGCGCAAAGGCTCGGCGTGGCCAAGCAATTGCTGGCGGTGAAAAACACCCGAGGCGGCATCTCGAAGAGGTCGATGATCCATAATGATCTGCTGCCGAAGATCGAGGTGGACCCCGAGACCTATGAAGTGCGGGCCGATGGCGAATTGCTGACGTGTGAGCCAGCAACCGTGCTGCCCATGGCGCAGCGGTATTTCCTGTTTTGATGGGTGATGCATGAGTTTGCGTGTTCGCAAGATGGAAATCGATGACATGCCCGTTTGGGCACGGATGCGTCATGCCCTTTGGAGCCGTTTGACGATTGATGAGCATCTCGCAGACATTAAAGCCATGCTGGAGTCAAAATCAGGGTGGCGGAGGGGTTACATTGGTTTTTCTGAAACGGACAGTGAGGCTGGATTTGCAGAAGTTTGCGTCCGTTCTTATGCGAACGGATGTACGCGTCAGCCTGTTCCTTTTTAGAGGGTATCTGGATTGAACCAGCTCATCGTAGAGCAGGGATTGCTGGGATGTTGATTGACTTCATCTCGGAGGAGTTGAGTGGAGAGGGCTTTGTTGAGCTTTGCTCAGATGCGGAGATTGACAATATTCAATCACATTTATCACACGCAGCATGGGGATTTGCGGAAACACAACGCGTTGTCTATTTCCGCAAATCGCTATTATTGTCCTGAGGTTGTCAGCCTAGGTAAGACTGCTTCGAAAAAGTAGTCGCACTGCGGCCAGCGCGATAATTCTCCACCGCATCCACATAATAGTCATCCCAAAACCGTGTTGCATCCTTGGAGGAGAACATGGATTTTGCGGTGGCATAGGCCGCTTGGCGCATGGCCTTGTAGCGGTTCTGGTCTTCCATGATGGTGACGATTTCGCTCAAACTCTGCTGGGCCAGACGTTCGACTTCGCGGGCGTGAACCTGAGCAAACTCAGGCTTGCGGCGGTCATCGGCAATGTGCTTCCATTCGCCAATGTCCGAGGTTTCCATCGGCAGCAACACGCCATTTTTCTGGTGCTTGATGAATTCCGGCAAGGCCCCTTGGGCGGTTCCGATCACCGGCACGTAATTGGCTTCGGATTCAATCACGCTATAGCCAAACGTGTCGCAGAACGTTGGCAGCAGCGAGAAATGCGCGTTGCGCAAAATCTCCAACACCTGCGCATTGGGAATATTTTGCAAATGGCGCACATTGGGCAGAGACAAAAGCTTGCGGTAGCGATCAAAATACCCCGGCTGCAGCGGATCGGTCCAGGATGCAGCACCGACTTCAATGGTGGATATAATATCCACCTCCAGCGGAATGCCTTGCTCCAGCGCCAGCTCCGCCATGCGCACGCCAACGCAGCCGCCCTTGCGGGCAAAGTGATTGCCCACAAACACGACGCGGATGGGATATTGGCTATCGTCGCGATAGATATCAGCGCGATCCTCAATGATCATATTGGGGTAACGCAGAAATAGCTTCTGCTCCAACCGATCAAATTTCGGATTGTTCTTGTGGGACAGCAGGAAGATGCGTTTGGCATGTTCGGAAATAGCGCCGATGCCAACGCAGCGATCACTGAGCAATTGCCTCATCATGAACTTGTAGAGGGTGGAATTTTCCATGCCGAAACCGCGCGGCATGTGGGATTCAAACGACATCACGAAGCGCGTTGTGCCAAGCGGAATTCTATTGAAGGCATGAACAATGTCAAACTTGCGCAACGGCAATGGCGAAAGAACGGTAACTCCCTCCAGCTTCGGAGAGATGTAATTCATCGGTGCGAAGCTGCGGGTTTCAATTCTATGGCGGCTGTGGCGTGGAGAATTGAAACGCCATGGATAGCGGGTTGGAGCCAACACGGACAGGATAGGCCGACTACGGTGCTCAACGGTTCCTCGGCTCAACTGTCCCGATACGCCGTTTGCGGTGTTCAACGCTGTCTCTCTCAATCTGATAGGCTGCAAACGCAGAAATTCGTTTCTTTCAACCTTGGTCACAGTCTTTCCCTCCGACCTTGATGTTCCAGACAACATGTCTTTGAGTAGGGCTACATCCAGAGATGGACTTTAACTCATGTCATGACAACCAATTGGGTTGTTGGCCCCATAGTATGCATATCATAAAACACACAATGATGTTTTTTTGCAATGCATTTGAGTCTTATTTTTTAAATAGTGAATAATTTCAGCCGATTTTTGTGTTTATGCTAAGTTTAATGGGTCATTTTTATGGTTGTTTTAAGAAACAAAAAATTCCTCTTGCGACTGTTTTAGCCATTTTTG
Source organism: Rhizobium sp. (assembly GCA_003501385.1). Classification (GTDB taxonomy): domain Bacteria; phylum Pseudomonadota; class Alphaproteobacteria; order Rhizobiales; family Rhizobiaceae; genus Allorhizobium. The sequence goes on from DNPN01000212.1 coordinate 24,879, forward strand.
GGTCTATATTTGAATTTACATTATATATTATGGAATTTGAATGAGAAAAATATATCAATTTGGTGTATCTGTAAAAATATCTCTTAAAAATTGTAATTGTGTGAAATTGGCATCTTGCTGTATGTGATTTTTGCATAGCTGCCATGTGTCACTGTATTGCGATTGATTTTGTGCTGCGTTGCACACAGATTTGCGCTATTCCCAAGTACGACAGTGGTGGTGTTTTACGGACAGCACTCAAGATATTGTTTGTGTTTAAAGGAGATCCTCAATGCTTATTGGCAGAAAAGTGCCGAATGTCACGTTTCGCACACGTGTTCGCGACGAGTCTGTTGGCGGTCCAAACCCATTCCGTTGGCAAGATCTCACCTCCGACGACTATTTCAAGGGCAAAAAGGTCGTGCTTTTCTCTTTGCCGGGCGCTTTCACGCCGACCTGCTCCACCTTTCAGCTGCCCGATTTTGAAAAGCTTTATTCTGAATTCAAGGCTGAAGGCGTGGATGAGATTTACTGCATCTCCGTCAATGATGCCTTTGTCATGAATGCCTGGGGCAAGAGCCAGGGTCTTGAAAACGTCAAGCTGATCCCGGATGGCTCTGGCGAGTTCACCCGCAAGATGGGCATGCTGGTTTCCAAGGATAATCTTGGTTTCGGGATGCGCTCGTGGCGCTATGGGGCTGTGATCAACGATGGCGTTGTTGAGCAGTGGTTTGAAGAAGAAGGCTATTCCGACAATTGCGATAGCGATCCTTATGGTGTTTCCTCGCCCCAGAACATTCTGGAAAAGATCAAGGAAAAGAAGGCAGCCTAATCAAGGTCGTCATCGATAACTTTGAAGCCATGCGTCCGAGAGGGTGCATGGCTTTGCTATACCAAGATTCATTGAAAATGACTCTTGGTATTCCGTTTGCAAATATCTCAAGCACCGGATGCATTTGAGATATTTGCAATGTCTTCAAGGCAAGGATGCATCAGCATCTTCGAGCCTTGGTATTATATGTGCATTTTCTGATCGTCATTGCCGGAGCGCGAGCAACGATCTACGGCATTTGCCTGTTGCGCAGTGCTGTTATTTTATGCAAAGTCGGGTTCTGCTTATTTGGAGTGCCTATGCTGCGCGTCACCTCATTTATTCCCGCCGTTGAGGCCTTTGATGCCCCGGCGTCAACCGTGGTTTTGCCCCATGCCGATCGGCATTTGCGACGCAAATTGTTGCATCTCACCGATGGTGAAATGGTCATGCTGGACCTGAAAGAGGCGGTGCTGTTTGCTGATGGCGATCGACTGGTGCTGGACAATGGCGATCAGGTTGAGGTCAAGGCGGCGGATGAAAGGCTTTACGCCATTCTCCCCAAAGATGGTTTGCATTTGCTTGAACTGGCCTGGCATCTGGGCAACCGGCATTTGCCCGCTCAGATCGAGACGGGGCGCATCTTGATTGGCCGCGATCCGGTGATCCGCACCATGCTGGAAGGCTTGGGCGCGGAGGTGGCTGAGGTGGTGGAGCCATTTCAGCCCGTGCGCGGTGCCTATCACAGCCATGGTGGCCACGGACACTGATGACTGCGCATGGCTGATACCTTGACCACCCAGAGCCTGTTGCGGCTGATCACCTGGCTATCGCCTGCGTTTCCAGTGGGCGGTTTTGCCTATTCGTCGGGGCTGGAAAAGGCCGTGGATGAGGGTTTGATACAGCAGCAATCCGGGCTTGGGGCATGGCTGACGGCGCTTCTTGATCATGGCACCCTTTGGAATGATGCGGTTTTGCTGTCTGAGGCTTGGGCTATCTGGCAAGAGCGCGATGCGTTGCAGGATGTCGTGGCGCTGGCTGCCGCATTGGCCGGATCGAAAGAGCGTTATCTCGAAACCATCGCACTCGGCAGCGCATTTCGGGACGCGGCAAAGGCATGGCCTAGTGCTGTTCTGGATTGGCGAGAGGGGCCTGTGGCCTATCCTGTTGCGGTCGGGGCCATTGCGGCATCTCACGACGTTGACCGCGAAGCAACGCTTGCGGCCTATCTGCATGCGGCGGTGTCGCAACAGGTCTCGGCAGGCATACGGCTGGGTTTGATGGGGCAGAGCCATGGCGTGGCACTGCTGGCGCAGTTGGAGCAGGTAATTGGCGCGGTGGCACGCCGTGCAGCAATGAGCACGCTGGATGATCTGGGCAGCGCTACCGTTGCCGCCGAAATTGTATCGGCCCGGCATGAAACACAAACAACCCGGCTGTTCCGGTCATAATATTCCTTGGATGTTGAGGGGAAGGATTAAGAGCATGAAATCCGCAAACGGCCCGTTGCGCGTTGGCATTGGTGGACCCGTTGGCTCGGGCAAGACCGCATTGACGGAAAAGCTCTGCAAGGCCATGCGCGAGCACTATTCAGTGGCCGTGGTCACCAACGATATTTATACCCGCGAGGATGCCGATGCCCTGATCCGCATGCAGGCGCTCTCGTCTGATCGGGTGGTCGGTGTTGAAACCGGAGGCTGTCCGCATACCGCTATTCGGGAAGATGCCACCATCAATCTTCAGGCCATTGCCGGGCTCAATGAGCGCATTCCTGATCTGGATGTGATCTTTATTGAATCGGGCGGTGACAATCTGGCCGCGACATTTTCGCCCGATCTGGCTGATGTTACCATCTATGTGATTTCGGTCTGTCAGGGCGAGGAAATCCCGCGCAAGGGCGGTCCCGGCATCACCCGATCCGATCTTCTGGTCATCAACAAGAAGGACCTCGCGCCCTATGTCGAGGTTGATCTGGATGTGATGGACAAGGATGCGCGCCGGATGCGCGAGGCAAGACCGCATGTGTTCTCAGATCTGAAGCGCGGCGAGGGCGTTACAGAGATTGTCGATTTTCTCAAGGGGATGGGCGGGCTTTAGAGTTTGTCAGGTTCAGATTGAACCAAACAGACTCTAAATACTCTTATTTTCGTTTGTCTTTTCGGGAAAACCG
>DNPN01000212.1:28093-29294 GCA_003501385.1 Rhizobium sp.
TCTTTTCGGGAAAACCGGATTCCACTTTTCCCTGACAGACTCTAGAGTTTGTCAGAGCAAAGTGGAACACGGTTTTCCCCTTTGCTCCTGCCGAATGTGCTTTAAATTTGCTTGAGCGCGTTCACGTCTTCAATCTGCACCATACGGCCACGGACAGTGACGCCAGAGTGCCGCAACGATGAGAAAGCGCGTGACAGCGCCTCTGGTGCGAGACCCAGCTTGCCAGCCAGAAGGCTTTTCTGGAATGGCAGGCGAAGGGAGGCAGAGCCTGCGGCGGCTTGGCAATTGTCCAGCAAATATTGGGCAACGCGCTGGGGTGCTGTTTGCAGCCGGTCATTGGCAATGCAGCTCATGGTGCGCCGCAGATCGTTGGACAGGCAGTGGATAATGGCGCGCGCCACATCATGTTCCTGCTCGGCCATCTGCCGAATTTTCTGCATGTTGAAGCGGGCAATGGTGATGTTTTCCGCTGCTTGTGCGTTGTAATCGTAATTGTCGCCGCTGGTGAGCAGGCATTCGCCAAAGGTGTCGCCTGAGCCGCAAATGCGGATGTCGGCTTCACGACCATCCTTGTTGAGACGATAGAGCCGGACATAGCCGGTGAGAACCGTGTAGAAACAATCGGCTGGATCGCCCTCGCGAAACAGAATATCGCGTGATTCAAAATTCAAAACTGTGGTCAAGGCAAGCATTCTGGCCAGAGATTGCGGGGTTAAACCTGCCATCAGGGGTGACTTTACCAAAATGTTCCGATCGCGATTGTTCAAACTCAAAACCTTATTCACGGTTTCACGGCTCCATTTTTGATACGACATCGCGGAATGGTTGCATTTCCGCAATGCGCAGTAAACCTTAACTTTCTCTCACGCTCAAACCCGGATGTGGATTGTTCCATGTCAACATGGTTGCTCATGACTTGATTGTGAATGTAAGGACTGTTCTCTCAAACCTGTTTGATTTCGATCAACTATTGCATAATTCTTTAAATCGGAATCGGCTTAGAGTTTGTCAGGGAAAACCCGATTCCACTTTTCCCTGACAGACTCTAAAGAAAAAATTATGCAACAAAGATAAAGAGCTACAGCGCCGCGCACCATATATGGCGCACGGCGTTGTCGTGTAAATTCTGTCGTGTTGGATTTACTTTTCATCACAGGGGCGCTGCTGATTGTGGGGAAACCGGGTTCCACTTTTCCCTGAC
>DNPN01000212.1:29653-31583 GCA_003501385.1 Rhizobium sp.
ATAAAACGCGACATGCTTTAATGCGAGCGCCATCTTGATGCCGGTGTGGCATCGGTCTCGAGATCGTCTACCCTGGTTTCCAGAGCGATAACCTTGCCCGAGAGCTGTTGTTGCAGGGCTGCCAGCGCGCCGTTGTCTGGCACATCTGGCTCTGCTTCCCTGGGGCCAACCAGACGGCTGAAGAGGCGGCCAAGCAAGGTTGAGAGATCATCCATAATCAGGAAGAAGGCTGGCACAACCACAAGACTCATGATCGTGGAGGTGATGATGCCGCCAATCACCGCAATGGCCATCGGTGAGCGGAACGCCCCACCTTCGCCCACGCCCAGTGCCGATGGCAACATGCCTGCCGACATGGCAATGGAGGTCATGATGATCGGTCGGGCGCGTTTTCGCCCGGCGTCAATCATGGCTGAGACCCGATCCATGCCGTGGTTGCGCATCTCCACGGCAAAATCCACCAGCAAGATGGCATTTTTTGTCACAATACCCATCAGCATCATGATGCCGATCAGCACCGGCATGGACAGGGCATTGCCAGTAAAGATCAGTGCCAGCGCCACACCGCCCACGGCCAAGGGCAGTGAGAACAGGATGGTAAAGGGCTGAATGACATCTTTGAACAGCAAGATCAGCACCGTCAACACCAGCAGCAGGCCCAACACCATGGCGTTGATGAAGCTGGCGGTCATTTCCTTTTGCACCTTGGTGTCGCCCGTTTCAGCCAGGTGCACGCTGGCCGGAATATTGGCTTGCGCCACCGCATTTTTAAAAGCGGTGGTGGCGGTATCCAATGCCACGCCTTGCGGCAGATCTGCACCAATCGACACCACGCGATTTCTGTGGTTGCGCTTGATGGAGCTGACGCCTTGTGTGTAATCAACCCGGGCAACACTGGAAAGCGGCACCATGGAGCCGTCGCTTGCCTTGATCTTTAGTGCACGAATGGCGGAAAGATCGCGGCGCATGTCGAGGGAGGTCTGCACCCGAATGGGGATCATCCGATTGTCCAGCGAGATTTTCGGCAGTTGCGCATCAATGTCGCCAATGGTGGCCACGCGAATGGTTTCGGAAATCTGCTGGGCGGTGATGCCAAGACGGGCGATCTGGTCGCCTTTGGGGCGAATTTGTAGTTCCGGCCGGGGCAGGGAGCCATCGGCGCTGACATTGGCCAACACATTCACGGTGCGCAGTTTTGCCTCCAGAATGCTGACCGCATCCTGCAGATCATCCTCGCTGTTGGACAGGAAGTAAAAGGCCATGTCGCGCTGGCCACGATCATTCATTTTTTGCACGCGCAGATCGGGAATGCTGGCGAGCTTGGCAAACACCAGCTTTTCCACATCCCATTGCGGAATGGTGCGGCCATCGACCTTCATTTTGGGCAGATAGGGGCCAATCAGCGGTAATCCGCCAAATACCTTGTTGACCACGGTTTTCAGTAGGGAGTGCTCGATCTTGAACAATTGCAACGTCACGGTCGCGCGGCGCAATTCCAGATCACCGCTGGGCGAGGTGCCGCCCTGCACAAACACGCTCTGGATGCCTTGCACGTCTTTCAGAGCGTCATAGATGGCGCGTGAGCGATCTTCCGTGTCGCGCAGCATGGCGCTGGGTGGTAATTCAACCGACAGCGTGATGCGGCTGGCATCTTCCGGCGGAATAAAGCTGCTGGGCACTTGCAGCAAGGCTGCAACGGACACCACAAGGAACACCAGAGCAACCGCCAGCGTGGCATAGCGATAGACCCATGTGCTGGTGGTGAGCCGTACCACCTTGGTGTAAAACCGCATGATCGGGCCATCATGGGCATGGTCATCATCGTGGCCGTCTTCGCTGCGCATCAGATAGGCGGCCATCATTGGGGTGATGAGGCGCGCCACCAACAGCGAAAACAGCACGGAAAAGGCAACCGTCAGACCAAATTGAA
>DNPN01000258.1:0-2593 GCA_003501385.1 Rhizobium sp.
CCGGTTTTCCCGAAAAGACAAACAAAAACAAGAAAATTTAGAGTCTGTCTGGTTCAATCTAAACCTGCCAGACTCTAAATGGGCAAAGTCTGCTCAAAAGCTGATTCTTGGTGTGCTCTTTTCCGGATGATTCATGGATACGATTTATGTGACGTGGGGAATTTCCGCCCTTGCCGTTTTTGGGGTGATTACCCGACCCTTTGGTCTGCCAGAGGCGATCTGGGCTGTGGCAGGTGCTTTGGCCCTGTTGGCATCGGGGCTGATCGGGGTAGGGGATGCCTGGGCGGGTATTGCCAAGGGCACTGATGTCTATCTGTTTTTGATTGGCATGATGCTGTTGTCGGAACTAGCGCATCGCGAAGGCCTGTTTGACTGGCTGGCGGCGCTGGCCACGCAAAAGGCGAAGGGGTCGCCGTTGCGGTTGTTTGTGTTGATCTATGCGGTGGGCATTCTGGTGACGGTGTTTTTATCGAATGATGCCACCGCTGTGGTGCTGACGCCTGCGGTTTATGCGGCTACGCGTGCGGCGAAGCTGAAAAACCCGATGCCTTACTTGCTGATCTGTGCCTTCATTGCCAATGCCGCCAGCTTTGTGCTGCCGATTTCCAATCCGGCCAATCTGGTGATTTTTGGCGGTGGCACCATGCCGCCGCTGTCCAAATGGCTGGCCACCTTTGCGCTGCCATCTCTTGTGGCCATCGCTGTGACCTTTGCCATGCTGTACTGGAGCCAGCGGCGGGAAATTCTCACCGAGACGCTGGCGCGGCAGATTGATGCGCCGGTGTTGTCCCACAGTGCCAAGCTGGCGGGCTATGGCTTGTTGTTCACAGCCGTGATTTTGATGACGGCTTCGGCTCTTGATGTTGATCTTGGCCTGCCAACCTTTGTTGCGGGTGTGCTGACAACAGTGCTTGTGTTGGCATTGACCCGTCGGGGACCGGGTGAAACGCTGAAAGGCGTGTCATGGAGCGTGTTGCCGCTGGTGGGAGGGCTGTTTGTGCTGGTGGAAGCGCTGGATAAAACTGGCTTAACCCACCAGTTGGCCAGCCTGTTGCAACATTACGCAGCAGCAGATGCGCCCGCCACAGCCATGTCGGCAGGTTTGCTCGTGGGCTTTGTCTCCAATCTGGTCAACAATCTGCCTGCTGGTTTGATGGCGGGCACCACGGTGCAGGCGGCGCATGTCTCCGGTTCTGTGTCGGCTGCGGTGTTGATTGGCGTGGATCTCGGTCCCAATCTGTCGGTCACGGGCTCCCTTGCCACGATTTTGTGGCTCTCGGCGCTGAAGCGGGAAGGGCTGCATATGGGCCCTTGGGCGTTTTTGAAAATCGGTGCCGTGGTGATGATCCCGGCACTGCTGCTGTCGCTGGCAGCTCTGGTGCTGACGGTTGGATAAGCGCGCTTATGTTTCAGAAAAGCGCGGTTCTCCAATCTTGAACCGCGCTGCTTTAATTTTTCCGTCTTCCACTTCGTAAATGCAGATCACATCAACCTCGCCCACCCCTTCCGGAAAGGTCCGGGTGACGGTTTCATGGTCAACCACCACATCGCCGACCACCGCTCTGTTCAGCAATCTGCCAAACAGGTTTTCATCCCTGAATCGTTCGACATGGCGCGCCCTGATGTCGTCTATGCCTGATGCAACAAGTGTGTTGGGAAACAGATAATATTTGCAGTTCTGCGCCCACCACGGCATGAAGGCATCAATGTCGCGGGCGTTATAGGCCTGCAACTGCATGTCCACAGGGTGCGCCATGTTAACCGATGATGGGCAGAGCTGTTTGGTCATATACACCGTTGTTCCTCCCATGAACGGCTCTGTCGATGTGATGATGTAATTGTGTTTTTGGTAAAGCATGATGTTGGTATCAAATGCGCCGTTGGTCAGGAGCCTGATCTCGGACTTTCCGGCAGTTTTTGCCAGTTCTTCGGCGTGGGTGAGCAAGCGCTGTGCATAACCCTTGCGCTGATGAGTGGGGGCGACGGCAATGTTTTCGATCCACAGATGGTCGTTTTTCATCATGGTTTCGATCAGGCCAGCCACTTCTCCATCAATCCGCAGGATGTCGATTTGGTGCTCTGTTAACGCGAGGAGATAGTCAACCCGCATGGGCAATGGCTCGCGGCCAATCACAGGCACCCAGCGCTGATAGGCGGATCGGACAAGAGCAAGAATTATCTCTGCATCTTGCACCACGGCAGTGCTGATCTGGAATGGTGGTGTTTCAGTCATGATGATGGTCCTGGATCAAGATGATCGACAGGCCACAAAAAACCTGCCGACCGGGGAGGGTGGCAGGGTTTCTGTTCAATCGTCAGGAAAACAAATTATCGCGTGTTTGCGAAATTCCCATTCCATTGCTCATGCAACATCCAGCCCCGCCCATTGCGGTGGAGGCGACGTCGGATAGCGATTGTCAAAATACGATTGAACATGATGCGAATGATATTCGCGGTTTCGCGCTTGTCAATTAAAATCAAGACGAAAACGTCTTTGCGTGGGTGGTTACGCATCCACCACGCGCAAGGCCTTGGCCTGATCCAGCACATCCTTCTGCACCGCTTCTTGCACCTTTTCAAAGGCGCGCACCTC
>DNPN01000258.1:2860-3043 GCA_003501385.1 Rhizobium sp.
CTGGCGCACGCGTTCGCGGCTGATGTCAAACTCGGCAGACAGCTCTTCCAGTGTCACCGGCTCTTCAGCCAGACGGCGTGCGGCGAAAATCCGGCGTTCGCGATCATTCAGCACCGACATGGCGCGCGACAGCATGTTACGGCGGGTTTCCAGCTCATCCTGTTGGATCAGCACGGTTTCCTG
>DNPN01000051.1 GCA_003501385.1 Rhizobium sp.
GAATCTGACCCCTGCAACAAAGCTGCGATTGTCGAGGCAAATATAAATGGCCGACCGATAGTCGTGGACTTCCTCCATGGCATCATCGGGGTCAAACGCGAAGAGTTTCGAGATGGTGTGACCACTATCATGCTTCGAAACGAAGACGGCTCCACTGTTGAAGTCGCGGTCATGCATCCGGTACTTTGTCTCAAAAGCCGTATAAGCAATATCATGAGCCCAGCAACACAACGGCGCGACGAAATTGCCATTCGTCAGATGAATGCTGCTTGGTGGGTTGTCCGGACCTACATCGGCCATGCCTTGGAAGATAACGATCATAAGGAAGCGACACGCTGCCTGATGGATCTTTTTCATTTGCTGCGGAGCCATCAATACGGCCGAAACGCTCACACCGTGATAGGTACAGATGTGCTCGACCTACTTAAGCACTTCGTCGAAGACACGAGGCTGGACGAGCGTTGGCGTGAGCGAACACTGATCCCAGCGGTGGAGAAAATCGAGAGCAAAAGGGCGACTCGGGCGAAGCTCAGTATCCAATCGCTCGACCGCAGCGATCGTGGTGATATGCTCAAGGTGTGGTCGGATGTGGCGGCGACAATAAGATTATAGCGTACATCAGCTGGCGGGGAGCGGGTTTCGGCGCAGGCTTCCAAGATGCCAAGCCTTGACTGGAAACGAACCGGCAATCCCAGTGCGTCGACTACAGCTTGGATTTTACAGTCAAATCCACCTCTGGAGCGACCGAGAGCTTGGGCTTGAGCGCCCCTCTTTCAAGGCTTTACCGAGAAAGCGCTTCGCCGTTTTGGCATTGCGGGTTGGGAAAAGATAAAAATCGATCATGTTGCCGAATTTTTCGACAGCCCGATAGAGATAATACGCATCCTCACTGACTAGAACCCATTTGCCCATTCTCTGCGCCCTATGGACATGATGCGCCAAGGCTGGCTTTCGAGCTTTCGCCAGGCATCGCAGCAGTGAGCGACAATGTCGTCGTAGGATTTGAAGACGCGGTTGGAGAGCCAGTTCTCGCGCATGAAGAGCCAGAGGTTCTCAACCGGGTTGAGTTCCGGTGACTTCGGCGGCAGTGGCAAGATCGAGATGTTGGCAGGCACGACAAGGTGGTTCGACATGTGCCATCCCGCCTGGTCCATGATGAGGATGGCATGCGCGTCATCGGCCACGTTTCGGGAGATTTCTGCCAGGTGCTGGGTCATGGCGTGGGTATCACACCAGGGCATGACCAACGCCGCCGCTTTACCGAGCTTTGGGCAGATGGCACCGAAGATATAGGCCGAGCGGGTTCGCTGGTCATGCGGGGCGGATGGCCTTGAGCCTCGCTTTGCCCAACGACGGGTAATCTTGTTCTTCTGACCGATCCGGGCTTCATCTTGATACCAAATCTCTATGCGTTTTCCTTGAGCGGGCCCGCTTGCGATTTCTGCCACTGCGGCGGGAAAGTTTTTTTAAATTCCTCAATGGCTTGAGGGGCCTGCGCATGATGCTTCGGGCGGGCAGCTAGCTTGCGGTAACCCATGGCGCGCACCTCCCGGCTGAGCGTCTGTTCGCTCACCGAGACACGGAACTCCGCCCACAGCCATTGGACCAGATCGCACAGACGCCATCGGACGACACCGTCAAGATAAGGCGTCGGCCCCTGTTCAATGGCTTTTGCCAGGGCCGCCCGCTGAACATCGTTCAGCAGTGACTTGGGGCCAGGAGCCTTGCCGTCAATCAGTCCTTCAGGACCACGTTCGTTGAACCGCAGGACCCAGTCGCGCACGATCTGGAGCGTGACATTGCCCAGCCGTGCAGCATCCGAGCGCGAGCCTCCGTCATAGATCGCGGCGAGTGCCAAAAGACGGCGCGCCTGACCCGCATGCTTGCTCTGACGCGCCAGACGTCGAAGACCTTCAGCATCAAAATCTGGCCGCAATGAAATTCCTGTTCGCATCCGAAACCTCCGGTTTGCACCAGAGATTCAGATTCATCGCGCTTTGGGAAGCCCAAAGAGTCGGCATCAGAAAGACGCCGTATAAGTCCATTGTCCGCGCACCTTTATATAGGTTTCGTCAACACGCCAGCTCGTTGATTGCGGTCTGTGCCAGTGCCAGTGCCAGCGCAGCCGTTTTTCAATCTCCGGAGCGTATCTCTGGACCCAGCGATAGATCGGGGAATGATCCACCGCCACACCCCGCTCACCCATCCTTTGCTCAAGATCGCGATTGCTGACACCATAACGACAGTACCAGCGTACCACCCAAAGGATAACCTCACCCTGAAAATGTCGCCATTTGAACCAAAGTTCCGCGTAGCGAAATCGCTCATCAAAGACTGAATGATCACCTGTCGCTGAGTGCTGCAACAACGCCGACAAGCGGCTTACACTTCGCCCCATATGGCCTGCGCCGTGTTGACAACCAGTTCCAGCTTACGCTTCTGATCGTCTTCGATGATGGCATTGCCGTGTTCAGTCGAGGCAAAACCGCATTGGGGGGCGATGCCCAGTTGGTCGAGGTCCACAAATTTCGCGGCCTCGTCGAAGTGACGGCGCAACGAATCCAGACTCTCCAATTCCGCCGTCTTGGTGGTGATAAACCCTGCCATGATGCGCTTTTTGCCCTTTGGCAGCAGTTTCAGCGGCTCCAACCCGCCCGCACGGTCGGTATCATATTCCATGAAATAGATATCGACACTGGTCTTGTTGAATATCGCATCGGCAGCAGCATCATAGCTGCCCGATGCGGCAAATGTGGAGCGGAAATTGCCGCGACACATATGCATGCCGATGACCATATCGTCAGGACGATCCTTTATGGCCTCGTTCAGCATCCATGCATAGCGATCAATCAGCCAATCGGGGTCTTGTCCCATGGCCTTGCGCTGTTCGCGCTGCTTGGGATCGCCTAGATAGGCAAAGAAAATATCGTCAAGTTGCAAATAGCGGCAACCCGCAGCGTAATAGGCGGCCACCGCCTGCTTGTAGGTTTCGGCAATATCCGCAAACAAAACCTCTGGGTCCTGGTAGAAAGCTGGGTGCACATCCGATGGATCGGTGCGAAAATGCACGCAGGATGGGCCGGGTATGGAAATCTTCGGGCAGACATTGGTGTGGTTCTTCACGAAGGTGAAATGCTCCAGCATCGGATGATCCGCAGGAAAACCGAGCTTGCCGTTGATCACGGGATGCACCGGCGGAATCTGGGTGCCGTGGAACTGCACGCCTTCGCCGCGCACCTCCATGTCCATGCCATCGAGCATTCCCATGAAATCAAAATGCCAGAACGCGCGGCGTGCCTCGCCGTCAGTCACGACCTTGAGGCCAACATCTTCCTGCATCTTGATCAGTGCGGGAATTTCTGCGTCTTCGACCGCACGCATTGTTGCGGCATCGGCATGGGCGGCACGCGCCTGTGCAATTTTCTGGGTGCGCAAGAGACTGCCGACATGGTCGGCGCGAAAGGGTGGTGTGGGCATGGATGAATATCCTCCTGTTGAATGATTTTCTGGGTTATGATTTAGACCCTGTCTGGTTCGATCTGAACCAGACAGGGTCTAGATTCCCTTGTTTTCGTTTGTCTATTCGGGAAAGCCGGGTTCCACTTTTCCCTGACAAACTCTAAAAATCCCAATCTTCATCTTCCGTCGCCACGGCCTTGCCGATGACATAGGACGAGCCGGAGCCGGAGAAAAAGTCATGGTTTTCATCGGCATTGGGTGACAGGGCCGATAGAATGGCCGGATTGACCCGGCACGCCTCCGGCGGAAACAGCGCCTCATAGCCGAGGTTCATCAGCGCTTTATTGGCGTTGTAATGCAGGAATTTCTTGACGTCCTCGGTCAATCCAACGCCATCATAGAGCGTTTCGGTATATTTCGCCTCGTTGTCATAGAGCTCTAACAGCAGATCAAAGGCAAAATCCTTGATCTCCTGCCGCCGTTCGGCACTTAACCGTTCCAGCCCACGCTGGAATTTATAGCCGATGTAATAGCCATGCACCGCCTCGTCGCGGATGATCAGCCGGATCAAATCTGCCGTATTGGTGAGCTTGGCGCGGCTGGACCAATACATTGGCAGATAAAAGCCCGAATAAAACAGAAAGCTTTCCAGAAACACACTGGCCACTTTGCGCTTCAATGGATCAGCGCTCTGATAATGTTGCAGGATCACCGCCGATTTGCGTTGCAGATGCTCGTTTTCCTCCGACCAGCGATAGGCATCATCCACATCCGGCGTCGAGCACTGCTTTGTTGCAGGGGTCAGATTCCG
>DNPN01000182.1:0-6692 GCA_003501385.1 Rhizobium sp.
TTTTTTGGTCATTGATTGGCCTCCCGGTAAGAGAAAACGCTATCTAACGTGGGTAGGACGTATTTTGTCATGCTTCGAAGTCCCAAATGATTGCATTGTGAATTATGAAAAACTTTGATTATGCGTCGACCACGACACCCATTTTGGGCTTGCCGCGCCATCAATAAACGTCGCGCAAATAGCGCTTCTCTCGCTTCATCCTTGCCACATAGTCCTGAGCCATGGGGTTGGACATCCCCCCATGCTGGGCGATGACCTGGATCAGGGCGTTTTCGACATCACGCGCCATCCGGATGGCGTCTCCGCAGAGGTAGAAAAAGGCCCCCTGCTCCAACCAATCGTATAAGTCAGCACCATTTTCCAGCATCCGTGTCTGGACATAGATTTTCTCTGGTTGATCACGTGAAAAAGCAAGATCAAGCCTCGTCAGCACCCCGTCCCGCAATTGGTTGAGGATTTCGTCATGATAGATGAAATCGCTGTCATGGTGCTGATCTCCAAAAAACAGCCAGTTTCGACCGCTCGCCCCGATTGCCTGGCGCTCTTGTAAAAAAGCGCGAAACGGTGCAATCCCTGTTCCCGGACCGACCATGATGATGGGTGTTGAGGGATCGGTGGGCAGGCGGAAATTCTGGTTCGGCACGATAAAAATATCGGCCCCCGTTCCCTTGACCAAGCGATCGCTCAGAAACGAAGAACAGGCACCACGATAGGCACGATTGCCACGCACATATCTCAGGCTTCCAATCGTCAGGTGAACGCTTTGTGCAGCCACCAGAGGGCTTGACGCGATCGAATAGCAGCGGTGTGTCAGAGGTTTCAGCAACTGCAACAGATCTTCCGCCGATAGACTGGCGGGTGGAGCCCATGACAGTAAATCAACAACATCGACGCCATGGAGAAAATCACGCAGCGCCTGTTCATCGCCGCTTTGCCACACGGCGCGAAAATTGTCATCGACCGTTCGCTCCGCAACCGCATGCACCAGCTCAACGGGCGGATTTCGGATCTCGCGTTCGCGTAAAAGAATAAAATCTAGCGGCTTGCCATCCATGAGTGCGTCGGCGTTAAACCCGAGCCAGGTGATGATGGCACCAACCAATTCCGGATCGTTCACGGGTCTTATGCCAACCGCGTCGCCGGCCGTATACGTGATTCCACTGTCTGCAATACCAAACTCGAGATGGTGGATATCTTTGTCCGAAGTCGCGCCGGAAAGTCGGCGGCGTTCCACAAGCTTGGCGCTGAACGACCGATGCCGGGCGCTGGCTTGCGCGTCCAATGCGCCTGCGTTGAGGTTAGCCGATAGTGAATTTTCGCCCGCAATCAGTGCAAGAACGTCTCGGGTCCACCGCGCAGCTGGTTCTTCAAAATCAACATCGCAATCCAGTCGTGCAATCAGGCGTGTGGCACCGAGGGCTTCAAGCCTTGCGTCCACCTGCTTGCCAGCGCGACAAAAATCACGATAATTCTTATTACCCAGAGCAAGCACACCAAAGTGAAGCCCATAGAACTGTGGTGCCTCGGTCCCGGACAAGGTCTCCCAGAACAGCTCGGCGTTATCCGGCATATCACCTTCGCCATAGGTGGACAAAAAGAACACGACCTCAGAGAGGCCAAGTAAATCATCCGCATCAATTTCATCCAATGCCGCCAACAAGATGTGGATCCCCACGCTTTCAGCAAGGGCAGCGGCGTCCCGTGCAAGACTTTCAGCGTTTCCGGTCTGGCTTCCATAGAGGAAGCCAACCATTGGCTTTGGATCAGTTGCAGAACTGCCAGCAGATGGCCGAACCAGCCGCCACAACCGCTCAACAGTCTTCGCCGCAAATCCGGGAATGGTGCGTTTGATACGGTGAATCTTGATGTCTTCCGAAATAGAAAGTTTCAGTTTTCCCATGGTACTCTCAAGGATTAATCGCTCCAAAATGTGGTCGAACGTACCCGAACCCATATGGTTAAAAGCCCCACCTAGAGTTTGTCAGGGAAAAGTGGAATCCGGTTTTCCCAAAAAGACAAACTCAAAGAAAGGGATCTAGAGGTTGTCTGGTTCAATCTGAACCTGACAACCTCTAGAATTCGTTACGCGGCAGGCACTCTTGACCTCTCTTCAATCTGACGACCAATGTCACTCGCAAGCGATGCCAATGTCGGCCCCAGAAAGTAGAAGTGACCGCCGTCATACTGCTGCAAAGTAAAGTCGCGGCTTGTCTCATCGGCCCAGCATTCCATCATCCCCGGTGGTGCCCACGGGTCTTGACGCCCGGCATAGGCTGTGAGTGCGACGTCGAGCTTCGGACGCCCCGGACTTGCACGATAGGTGTCAATCGCAGCGAAATCGGCCCGGGCGTTTCGCAGCACGATTTCCAGAAAATCTGGTGCCTCCAAAAAACGTCCGGGCATGCCACCAAGACCCGCCAATTCATCCAGCAAGGCTTGATCCGGCAATTCCTGAAGCTTGCGCTGTGGCGTGACCAGCCCCGGCCCTTGCCGCCCTGAAACCCCAAGCCAGAAAGGTGCTACCCCACGCGCCTGAAGCATATGCGCCGTCTCAAACGCGATGACGGCACCAAGGCTATGGCCAAACAAAGCCAACGGGCGATCCAGAAAAGGCTCAATATCGCGAACCACCGACGCCACGATTTGCTGCATGGTGTGATGGGGCGGATCACGATGCCGCTTGCCACGGCCCGGCAGGTCTAGCAGCAACAGTTCACATCCCGGCGGCATGTGGCGGCCTAGACCAAAATAAGTGCTCGACGATCCGGCTGCGTGATGAAAAACAATCAGCCGGACGTCTGGATCAGCGAGTTGGCGGGGCCGAACGAAAACACTCATTCGGCAGCCACAACGATTTGGTCGCAGGCAGAACTCAGAACGTGATCGGCAATTCGACCATAGAGGGTCTCAAGCGCCACGTCCGTTGCCAGCGCATCGAGCGGCAGGTCAATTTCATAGCGCTGCTCAACGGTTTTCTTGAGCAGCATGGCAATGAAAGAATCCCCTCCGACATCTAGGAAGGTCATGCTTGCGTCCAGCGCATCATCCGTGCGGAGCAATTCCCGCAATTCCCGTTCCACAAACTGCAACAGATCAAGCCGCTCGGCAGAAACACCTTCAACTGCCAGCACCTCTTCATCTGCATTTTGAAACGGCGGTGGATCCATTTGATGCCGCGGCTCATCAATCCAGAAACGCTGGCGTTGAAAAGCATAGACAGGCAGGTCTGGCGAAATTTTGCTGCCGGATGCCTTCAGTGGCTCCAGCTTCAAATCCACCCCTTGCGTGAACAATGCCGCCAGCGCCGTCAAGAACAGCACCCTGCTCTCTGAACTGGTCTTGCCAAGTAGCGGCAGCACCTTACCCGCCACCCGTAACGCCGGATTATCCGTGGCCAAGCCCTCTTTCTGAGGCCGGATACCAAATGCTTTCAAGACGGCGTCAAGCCGTGCATCGCCATCCAAGTCGGGGGCAAGGGCGGAAATTTGCGGAAATTCACCATCAAGATGCGTCAAGAGAAGCGAGGCTGCCGCAGCCGTTGCAGGTCGATAGATCGGCTTGCCCGGTTTAACCGCCTCAAGCTTTGCAACGGATTGCGCCGCCTGTTCCAAGGCCACAGCCAGGGCCGGACCATTTGCGCCAGTGACAGCAAGGCGAAACGGGAAGATACTGCGTCCCACCCGGCTTGTATGGGCAAGACTTGAAATATTGGATGCGGCTTCTCCCTTAAGTTGGGCAGCGTAGCTCAGCGCAAGATCATGCAGGGCAGCACCGTCGCGCGCAGAAACCAGCATCAGTTCTTCTGCTGACACCGAGGCCTCAAACGCATCATCTGCCTGCCAAGCTTCAAGAATGGCGTGGGCATTGGTGCCGCTCAGGCCAAACGAGCTCACGCCGGCCAGCCTGCGGTGATAGGCCGTTGGCCATGATGTTGCCCGCCTTGGCACCTCGATTTTCATGTTTTTCCAATCGATCATGGGACTGAGGGCGGCATCGCGACTGTTTAGGGATGGCGGGATCACGCCATTGCGCAAAGACAAAACCACCTTCACAACCCCTGCAATGCCGGATGCCGCCTCAAGATGGCCGATACGCGATTTGACGTTGCCGATCTGAAGCGGCAGAGCGCGGGCCGCTATCGCAGAGCCAAGAGTGGCATCAAGCGCCTGAATCTCAATGGGATCGCCCAACGATGTCCCGGTCCCGTGAGCCTCGACATAAGCAATGTCGGCTGGATCGCATCTCGCATCCTTCAGCGCTGCGGCGATGACCTCCTTCTGGGCCGGACCGCTTGGCACGGTCAGTCCGGACGAAGCCCCATCGTGATTAACGGCTGTGCCGCGCAACTGGGCCAGAATGGGTCTTCCTTCGCGTTCAGCATCGGCAAGCGGCATCAATACCAATGTGCCAATACCCTCACCACGCCCATAACCATTGGCTTCGCTGGTGAATGTCTTGGAGCGCCCATCCGGTGCCAGCGCCTTGCTCTGGCATAGGGATACCATCAGATCAGGCGAGAAAATCAGGTTGGTGCCACCAACCAGCGCATAGCGGCATTCACCATTGCGCAGACTACGAGCGGCAAGGTGCAGTGCGACCAGCGAGGAGGAACAGGCCGTATCGACACTCAGAGCCGGACCGGAAAAGCCCATGGCGTAGCTGATCCGACCCGCTGCAAAACAATGCCCGCCACCCGTGCCGAAGTAGGGATCAATCGTCGTCTTGTCCTTGAGGCCCAGACGCCTTTCTGGATATTCAGAGGCCATGATGCCAACAAAGACCCCGGCATTGAGGCGCTCGTTTCGCCGTACCGGAATCCCGGCACGCTCCATGGCTTCCCAAGATGTTTCGAGCAAAAGCCGCTGTTGCGGATCAAGCGCTTCCGCCTCCCGGGCCGAAATGCCGAAGAATTTTGCGTCGAAATGTTCGACGTCGGCCAGAAATCCGGCACGATTGACGTAGGATGCCCCCAACTGATCGGTGCGACAGTCAAACACAGCCTTCAAGCCCGGCCGATTATCGGGAATGTCACTCAGTGCATCACCCTCGCCTTGCAGAAAATCCCAATAGGCGTTCGGGCTATCAATCCCGCCCGGCAAACGGAATCCCATGCCAACAATGGCAATCGGCTCGTGCTGCCCGGCTTCCATCGCCTCAATCTTCGCCTTCAAACGGCGGGACAGGGCAAGTTGGTCTTCTATGATTTTTTTCAGATCTTGCTCATTCATGGCGATAACTTTCTTGCAGTTTCGCTGGCACGGTGGTTTTGGGAACCCACAGCGCTGGCTTGGTGACACAATGAATTTTTTGGTTGGTCTGGCCGGGAAAAATGGGGGGGGATCCACTCTTCCCGGACAAAATCTAGGAATTTGCCAAATCATCCCTCACAGCCCGGAGAAGATCCTCAAGAGACTGCTCCGATGGCTCCGGTTGCGGCGCTGAGCGCTCTGGAAGAGCGGCAACCGGGGCTGGCCTGTCCATTGCGGTTGACGGCACCTTTGGCAGCAATTGCAACAGAAAGCCGGTCAGCGCTGGCAGGTTCGGATAATCAATGGCGATTGTTGCCGGCAAATCAGCAGCCAGTGCCTGAGCCAATCGCGCCCGCAGGTCGATGGCCATGATGGAGTCGAGGCCAATGTCTGCAAATCCGACATCATCTGTGACAGCACCGTGATCACCGATGGCGTCACCAATCACCTCAATCAACACATCCCGCAGCCGCTCTGCGCGATCATCCGGCTCCAGACCAGACAGTTCCTGCACCAACCAGCCTTTAGCCTTTGCTGTTGCGGTTTGACAGGCACCCTGACCCGCCGCTCCACCCGCCAGCATCTCGAACGCGGCTGCCCGCGGATGAGCGCCGATATGGGCTGCAAAGGCTTGGAAATTGGCTGACACCGCAACGATATGCGTTTGTGTGCCTGCGGCAGCCAGTGTCAGAAGCGGCTCGGCCTCTGCGTCACCTAGACTATGCACACCGAGCCGTTCCGCGGCCTTGGCTGCGGCACCTGCCGCTGCAAGCCCGCCTTTGGCAGCAGGAACCCACGGCCCCCAGGAAATGCTCGTGGCATCCACGCCACGCGCCCGAAGGCTGCGCGCCAAACCATCAAGATAGCCATTGGCCGCCGCATAGCTTGCCTGCCCCGCCGACCCCAGACTTGCGGAAACAGAGGAGAAGAAGACGATTTTGGCAGCTGTCTCGCCTTCTGCTGCTTTGAGCAGCACGTCAGCACCCTTAACCTTTGCCGCGAAAACTCGGGCGAAGGATTGCGGGGTAATCCGCTCAAACGCCTGATCGTCGGTGATCCCTGCCAGATGGAAGATGGTTTCCAGCGGCGCGACAACACGGGCTGCGTCGATGGCGCGGGTGCAATCCACCGGGTTGGTGATGTCGCCTGCAATTGTCACCACAGGCGTTCCATCGGCCTCCAGCTCCTTGATCACCCGGCGCGTGACCTCGTCTGGCTGGGAGCGTCCCATCAGCACAATGCCCTTTGCGCCGTTGCGTGCCGCCATGGCTGCCACGCTGAGGCCCAGTGCGCCAAGGCCGCCCGTAATCAGAACACTGCCGTTCAACTGCCAGACGGGTGCCTGCTCCTCAATGGGTGCCAACCGTGCCACGTGCAAACCATCGTGATCGAGAGACAGGCGGGTTTCCACAATGTCTCCGACAATGACGGACACGAGCTGAT
>DNPN01000182.1:6942-27644 GCA_003501385.1 Rhizobium sp.
ATGACGGACACGAGCTGATCGATGCGCGCTCCCGGAGCCAGCGCAATGCGGACCAACCGACGGTCTGCCGCCTCTGCCTCAAGTGCCGTCAGCATGCCCCACAAAGCCTGACGCAAAGGAGATGCCTCCGTATCTCCATCGACGACAACAACATAAGGTGTGTCGCGCGGAGCAGATTTGATGCTGTCAGCCAGCATCACCACAGCACGTTCTGCATCCTCTGCTGAGGCAGAGGTCACGGTCGCAAAGCGCAGATCCGCAATCCGTTCAGCGGTGTCTGTGGTGGCATCCAGCTGGACACCCTGTGCAGCAAGTGCATCCGTAAGCCCTGCAACATCATCCAGTGCGCCAAGCACGGCGAGACGGTGTACCGCCTGCGACGCTGGCTCTGCGGCGATGAGATCGTGCTTTTTCCACACAAGTTGATAGGCATGATCAACACCACGTTTCAGGCTGCGTTGCAGCAATTCCCTTGGCGCATGGCGCACACGGAATTCATCAACGGCGAGGTAGGATTGCCCTGTTTCATCGAAGAGATGTAGATCTGCCGTCTCGACCCGCAAGCGACCATTCGGCAGCGGCTCCGCTTTGGCAACGCGCACAAAGCCCCACAATTCGCTCCCCTGTGGTGCTGCCCGGTGAAAGGACAGCCGTTCTGCCGCAAACGGAATGGCCAGGGAAGGTGCTTCATCGCCCTCATCATCCACCATGAAACCTGCGATGGACTGGAACAGGCTGTCGATCAGGCCCGGATAGATTTCGTACTCGCTACGTTGATCGGGCAAGTCCGGCTGGGCATAGCGCACGACTGCTTCTTCACCGCTGATCCACACATCCGCAATCCAGCGGAACGATGGGCCAAGCGTGTAGCCCAAAGACCGGAAGTGGGCGTAGAAGTCATCGCCAGAAATATGGCGTTCGGCTTTCGCAATGAACGTATCCCGGTCGACAGGCAGACCTTCACGCGGTGCAGAATCGGCAAGACGGCCAATCAGATGCTCCTGCCAGACCCCATGGGTGGGGTCAATCAGGCTCTCCACCGAGATCTGCTTGCTTGCGCCGTCACCAATAATGATCTGTGTCTCGTAGTGTTCACCATCCAGAATGACCAGTGCCCGTGGGCAAACCATGTCTTCAATCACCACCTGTTTGCCGCCGGAGGCGAGGGCTGAAAACACCGTGCCAAGATGCGAAGCCACTGGCGTGACAACCGTTCCGTAGAGCCGGTGATCGGTAAGGTAAGCCGGGAAATGACTATCGCGTTCAAAGCTGAACATCCGGCCATGGATGGCTGGCGAGCGCACCTCGCGGCCCCAATGTCGGCGTGGACCGGCAACGGCAACTTGAGATTTTGGACGTATCTTTGTCCAGTAGCGGGTCTCGGCAAAAGGATAGAGTGGGGCAAGTGCCGGGGACGCATAAAGATAAGCGTTGACGGCTTTGAAATTCAGCTCCTGCCCGGCTTCATACAGTGTCTTCACGGCGGCAAGCAGCGTCTGACGATCACTCACGCCGCGTTTCAGAGAGTGGGTAACGCCACGGGAAGGCGCGAGGCCCGCCGCTGTTGTCAGATGTGCAAGGGTCTTGTCCGGTCCGATTTCCAGGCAAAGATCGACCCCGAAATCCGTAAGCGTCTTCAAACCATCATGAAAGCGCACGGCCTGACGCACGTGGCGGCACCAATAGGCGGCGGTATAGTCTCCAGCACCTGCAAGCTTGCCCGTGACATTCGAGATGATTGGCACCTCTGGAGCGTTGTAAGCAAAGCCCGAAATGCGCGCTTCAAGATCATCGAGGATCGGCTCCATCATGCGAGAATGGAAAGCATGGGAAACTGTGAGCGGTCTGGCCATGACTTTTTCGGCCTTCAGCCGCTCTGCAAGGGCATCGATCTCGTCTTGTCGGCCTGCCACAACCGTCCCTTCAGGCCCGTTGATGACGGCGATGTCGAGTGTGGTGCCGACAATCCATGCTGCAACAGCATCGACAGGAGCGGCAACGGCCAGCATCGCGCCCTTCTCGGCGCTCTGCATTAAGCGGGCGCGGGTGGCAATCAGCGCAAGCCCGGACGCGCGGTCCATGACGCCCGCATAAATGGCTGCGGAAATCTCACCTACGCTATGGCCCAGCACAATCGATGCGTTGACCCCGTAGGATGTCCACAATTCGGCCAAAGCCAGCTCAAGCGCCACCATCGCAGGCTGGGTGATCCATGTCTGGTTAATCGCCTCCTTATCGGCTCCAAACAGGATGAATTCCCGCAAAGACCGGCCGGAAAAATGCGGTGCAAGAATGCGGTCGCAATCATCAATCACCGCCCGGAACACGGGTTCGGTTTCATAAAGCTCTCGCCCCATGCCAAAATACTGGCTGCCCTGACCGGAAAACAGAAAGGCAATCCGGGGTTCTTCGCTGCCCTGCACGGCAGCCTTTGCCTGAGCCAAAGCAGTGACCAGGTCTTCGCGGGTTTTGCCAAAAACTGCTCGGCGGTGAGGAAAATGCGCACGACCGGAACCAGCGGTGGCCACCAGCGACGCAGCCGCATCATCATTGGCATCAGTGAGAGCGGTTGCCCATGCCTGCGTCAGACGATCCACGCCCGCACCATCGGGTGCCGAGAGCGGCAGCAGATAGGGACCTTTTGTTGCAAGGGCCGGAAGGGCATCTACATCGCGATACTCCTCCAGCAACACATGCGCGTTGGTGCCACTGAAGCCAAAGCCTGAAACGCCGGCTACACGGGTTTCCTTGCTCTCCCACGGGGTGAAGGCCCGCACAACATCGATGTTTCGACCAGACCAGCGGATATGCGGATTGAGCACCTCGCTGTGCAAGCTCGCTGGCAAAGCCTTGTTGCGCAGCGCAAGCACTGTTTTGATCACGGATGCCATGCCGGAGGCTGATTCACCATGGCCGATATTGCTCTTGACCGATCCGAGACGCAGCGGCTGATCTGCTGTGCGACCTTCGCCAAGCACGGCATAGGCGGCATCAACCTCAATCGGATCCCCCAGAGATGTTCCTGTGCCATGGGCCTCAAGATAGCTAACCCTTGCAGGTGCCAGCCCCGCATCGACCAGCGCCGTTGCAATCACCGCCTGCTGTGCTTTTCCGCTTGGCACGGTCAAGCCAGACGAGGCACCATCGTGGTTCACAGCCGTGCCGCGCAACACGGCAAGCACCTGATCGCCATCTCGTTTGGCATCCGACAGGCGCTTCAGCACCAGCATGCCGACGCCTTCTGCCCGCACAAAGCCGTTTGCATCGGCTGAAAACGTTTTGCAACGTCCCTCCGGCGATAGCATGTGCGCGCGGGTGACCGCCACCGAGCAGGAGGCTGCGGTGATCACATTCACACCACCTGCAAGCACACAATTGCTCTCACCACCGCGCAAAGAGCGCACTGCAAGGTGCAAGGCGACCAGAGACGAAGAACAGGCCGTATCCACAGCAAGAGCCGGGCCGTTGAGGCCAAGGAGGTAGGAAATCCGACCTGCATTGGCATTGAGAGCGGTGCCTGTGGCGAAATAGGCATCAAGCTCATCCAGCCCGCCCTCTTCCAGAAGCCGCGCGTAATCGGAGTTCGAGACCCCCAGGAACACGCCGGTTGCGGTTCCCTTGAGTGTTCGCGGATTGATGTTGGCGTGTTCCAATGCATGCCAGACGGTCTCCAGCAAGAGGCGCTGCTGGGGATCGAGGCTCTCGGCCTCACGCGCTGGAATATTGAAGAAATGTGCATCAAAGCGCGCAAGATCGGAGAGAAAACCGCCTTGATCGGTGCTGATTTTGCCGCGCGACAACGGATCAGAGTCATGGAGAGCAGCAATGTCGAAACGCTCAGGCGGCACCCGCCCGACCGTATCGCGTCCTTCTTTCAAGACCTGCCAGAACTCATCAAGCGTGTCAGCTCCCGGGAAACGCCCCGCCATGCCGATGATGGCAATTGGTTCTGCGGATGTGTAGCCCTTCGGCAGAGAAGGAGACGGCTCCATCTTTGGCTGGAGCGACGGAATTGCCGCGGCGGTTGGCGCTGCGGAAACTGCAGGAAGCGGTAGAGGCTGGATTGCCTCCGGGGTCGGGGTACTGACGCTGGCCGATGCGCCAATCAGCAGATCGGAAACGAAGGTGGCAAGCGCCGTCACGGAAGCATTATCAAGGATCGCCGCCGCAGAAACCTCCACGTCGAAAACTTCACTGACTTCGCGTGCCAGATCCACTGCCATGATGGAATCCAAGCCGAGATCGAACAGACCAACCTCATTTTGCACCGCCTTGCTATCGGTGAAACCCAGAATTGTCGCCACGATTGCGCGGACGTTCTCGCGCACAGCGCCAGCTCTCGCCCGCTGTGGCAAGGCAAGGATGGTGGAAACAACAGAGGCATCGCCGCTGGCCTTTGGTGGCTCTTCGCTGGCGATGGTGCCAAGATTGTTGAACAGGCCGCGTTTGCGTCGGGCACCGACCACCTCGCGGAACCGGGTCCAATTCACATCGCAAGCAACCAGTTCGCTTCCCGCCTTCGGAACCTTGGCGGTGAGCGCTGCGACGCCTGCGGCGGCGTCCAGCGCGGACACACCCAGACGTTCAAAACTGCTCCGCGACGCCGCATCCGCCATGCCATCCAACGCCCAAGGGCCGTAGGCGATGGCGGAAGCAGCCCGGCCATCCGCTTGCTCGGCAACGACGGCAGCCATAAGCCCGCTATTGGCTGCCCCATAGGCCGCGTAACCCTCTGTGCCCCAAATGGCCGTCACAGACGAGAGCGTGATGAAGAAATCGGGCTTATGCTGTCGTGCCAGCACATGCAGCCACCAGCCACCGGAATATTTGCCGCGCAGGGCAGCTTCAAATCCAGCACGATCAAGAGTTTCCACAGAGCATGGCGCAAGGTTGCCTGCGGCATGGATAATCCCGCCAAGCGGCGGCAATCCAGATGCAAGGGCGGCTGAAATTGCCGTTTCCAAATCCTCGCCCTGATCGCAATCGGCGGCAATGTAGCGTGCATCGGCACCCTTTGCGGCAAGTGTTACAAGGCTGGCCCGCGCCTCAGGCGACAGCGCGGTCTCCTGTGTGCGGCCAACAAACAGCAAATGCCGTGCGCCCAGTTCAACGAGATGCTGCGCCATCTCACGGCCAATCGCACCGAGCCCGCCGCTCAAAAGATAAGTTGCGTCCGAGCACACCGACAAGGCGGGACGATAATCGGAAGCGACGCCACCCAAGCGTGCAACAAAAGCTTTGCCGTGACGAACAGCCGTCAGGTCTTCTGATCCGTCGGACAGGGCAATCGCCAAGGCGCTGGCGGCATCGGCCTTTGAGAGGGCTTCAGATGCATCACTGGCAAGATCGATCACCCCGCCCCAAGCCTTGGGGTATTCCAGACCAAGCACAGGTGCCAAGCCGTGCAACAGCGCATGATGAGAGGCAATCGCCTGATCGTCCTCTGCCACGACATGCTGCCCATGGGTGAGCACAAACACCTTGCCGCCAGCCTTGTCCGCTGCCCGCAGCGCCTCGACAACGCTTGCGCACAAGGCTGCGCCATCGGCGGCAATATCGGTTTGATCCATGGTCGTCGGTAGGCTGCGGGCGTTCAGGCCCAGCAAAAGCACAGGGGCGTCAACACCTGACAGCGCATCAGTCCAACCCTGATTGTCTTTGGGCAGGGACGCACCGGAAAGACGCAACACCTGTCGACCAGCGGCATTGGCGGCCAAGGCCAGCGGCTCCAGCGCTTTCTCATCATCGCCTGCCAACACGACGGCAGACGCCATGTTGGAAACTTTCACATCCGCAGGCTGCCAGTCCATCACATGCAAAGCGGGTGTCTCAGCCGCAGGCGTGTTCTGGGCGGTGGCAGGTGCCACAGCTGGCTGCGGCGCATCTGCCTTGACGGTTTTCTCAGGCGCATGCTCCTGCCGATCAAACGGATAACTTGGCAGACTAACAACCTGTCGCGGCAGAGACCCAACATCAAGCGCGGGCAGATCGGGACCGGTCAAAATACCCGCACTGCTTTTTCCCTCAGCCAGCAAAGACAGAGCCTCCAGCGCTTCGGCCCGCGTTTCAGCCTTGATGAACACGCGCTCAGGCTGGCGGGTTCTGCCAAAATTCAACGTATGGGCAAAGGCGGGATAGGCACGATCATCAAGCGCCTCAAGCCCTGACTGATAGGCCTTTGCCAGAGTTTGCAGCTGTTCCGGACTGCGCGCCGACACCTCAAAACCCGAAACCGCCGCAGCAATTGGCGGTATCTCCTCAGCCGGACCCAGAATGATATGGGCATTGGTACCGCTCATGCCGAACGAGCTGACGCCCGCATAACGCCCGGCCTCACCCCAGGGCGTGACGGCTTTCGGGAAGTCAAGACCGGTGCCGGAGATGTCGATGCGGGGGTTCAACGTTTCGAAATGCACAATGGGCGCAACCGCACCATGACGCAGGCACGCAATGGCCTTGATCAGGCCCGCAACACCTGCGGCGGCCTCAAGATGGCCAATGTTGCTCTTGACGGCACCGACATGCAAAGGTGCGCCACCGCTTTTGCTGGCGAGGGCGGCAATGATGGCCTCCATCTCAATGGGATCACCGAGGGATGTGCCTGTGCCATGGGTCTCGATATAACCGATGTCAGCGGCAGTCAGGCCTGCGTCGGCAATGGCCGCTTCCAGCAGGCTGGTTTGGGCAAGAACATTGGGGGCCGTAAAGCCGCTTGAGCGTCCATCCTGATTGATGGCCGATCCGTGCAGCACGGCCAGAACCCGGTCTCCATCGCGGATGGCCTGATCCAGCCGCTTCAGCACCAGCATCCCGCCACCTTCACCCCGGGTGAACCCATTGGCGCGAGCATCGAAAGACTTGCATAGACCATCCGGCGACAGTGATCGCGTCTCGCGCACCAGCCGCGTTGATCTGGGTGAGAGGATGAGGTTGACGCCGCCTGCAAGCGCCAGATCACATTCGCCACGCCGGATGGCTTGTGCTGCCAGATGCACCGCAACCAAAGAGGACGAGCAGGCGGTATCCACCGCCATGGCCGGGCCTGTCAGGCCCAGCGTGTAGGAGATGCGACCGGCAGCGAAGCAATGGCCATTGCCCGTTGCCCAATAGGCGTCCTGATCGCTATCCTGCCAATCCCGATAATCCTGACCGGTGATGCCGATGAAGACGCCGGTGGTCACATCCTTCACCCGATCAGCAGGCAGGCCCGCATCGTCAAGCGCCTCATAGCTGACTTCCATCAACAGGCGGTGCTGGGGATCAAGCGCGCGCGCTTCCCTTGGGCTTATGCCAAAGAATGAGGCATCGAAGCCGGTGACATCCTCCAGAAACCCGCCTTTGTGCGGCAGAGTTTCCCATTCATCCGCAAAGCGGGCGCGTCTTGCCTCGGGCATGCGGGCCACCAGATCCCGGCCTTCGGCGAGAGCTTGCCAATAGGTCTCAAGATCGTTGATACCACCGGGAAAGCGCATGCCAAGGCCGATCACGGCCAGTGGCTGATGCGTGCCCTTGGAATCCAGCTCCGCCTTCAGTTTGCGGATCGTATCGAGTGCCCGCGTCAGCGGTGTAGCGGCAGTTTTGGTTTCCATCTCGTCTATCCCTTTCGGTCAGGCAGCACGTCGGGTCACGAGACCTTGTCGTGCAGGTGGCCCATTTGATCTTGCAGATTGAAGGCTCAAGCAGCTTCGGCGAACACACGCTGGCACAGCACCGTCGAGAGCGCCTTGGTGTTGCCGTAGGTCCAGAGCAGCGTCGGCGAGAGTTTGAGCCCGAAGGATGCCTCCAACCGGTTTCGCAACTCCAGCCCCATCAGCGAGTCCAGCCCCAGCGACTTGAATGGGACATCGGAATCAAAGCTCGCCGGATCAAGCCGCAGGACGCGGCCTGCGAGTTCCCGCACCTTGTCTTCCGCAAGGCCAAGCCTTTCGCCTTCGGAGGCCGCCTCCAAATGCAGTTTGAAGTCCTGCCCCGTTGTCGCCTGACCTCCGGTCTTGGAGGCCTCCAGCAAGAGTTGCCAACTGGTTTGGGCAGCCGTATCTGGATAGGCTTCAAACCACTGGCGGAGATTGAGCGGCACATAGCCCACCTGCACCTCGCCCTCCAGAAGATAGCGCGTCAGCGCATCCCAGCCTTCTTTTGCGGTGAAGCTGCCCATGCCGCGCTCTTCCAGACGGGCACCGCGAATGTCATCCTTAGCGGCAAGACCGATTTCGGCAAAAGGACCCCATTGCACCGCCAGCGCAGGCAGGCCTTCAAGGCGGCGGCTTTCGGCAAGCGTATCGAGAAATGCGTTGCCAGAGGCATAGACCGCCTGACCCGCATTGCCAAACAGCGATGCCGCCGAGGAAAACAGCACAAACAGATCAAGCGGATCATTGCGCGTCAATCTATCAAGATGGATGGCACCATCCACCTTGGGCCTTAAGACCCGCTCCACCTGTTCCGGGGTCAGGTTGACAATCAACGCATCATCCAGCAGGCCCGCCGCATGAACCATTCCACGGATCGGCTTCATTTCGCTGCGGATAGACTGAAGCACCGTTTCCAATCCGGCCGCATCGCCCACATCAACGGCAAAGTTGCGCACATCAGCGCCCTTGGCTCGCAGCCCTTCCATTGCCGAAGACACCTCAGTGGTCGGAGCGGAGCGGCCAAGCAAGGCGATACCGCCCGCCCCATGCTCGACAAGATGGCTTGCGAGAGACAGACCCAGCGCGCCGAGACCGCCGCTGAGCACATAGGTGGCATCCGCGCGGTATCGGCCCGCCCGCAGCGGTTCCGGTGCAACATGGGACACGGTCTCCGGCGTGGTCAGCACGAATTTGCCAACGTGATTGCCTTTCGCCATGCTGCGCAAGGCTTCTGCGGCATCCGCAAAACTGTAGGTCATCACCGGCAGCACGGTCAGCTTTCCGGCATCCACAGCCTGCCAAACATCCTGCATCAGACGAGCAAACCGCTTGGGACGGCGCTCCATCAGACCCGCAAGATCAACAGCAGAGATCGATATACGACCCTTGAAGACCCCAAGGTTGATCGAGCGACCACCGTAAATGTCCTTTTTACCGACTTCGATGAAACGACCGTCCTCAGCCAGACTTTCAAGTCCGAGCGGAATGGCCGCTCCGGTCAAGGAGTTCAAAACGACATCAACCCCCCTGCCCTCGGTGACGGTTTTGACGGCATCGACCCAATCAAGGCTGCGGGAGTCAAACACATGGGCAATTCCCATGTCGCGCAGAATCTGCCGCTTGTCCTCGCTGCCTGCGGTGGCAATGACCTTTGCGCCACGCATGCGGGCAATCTGAATGGCGGCCAGACCAAGCCCACCGGTGGCCGAGTGGATCAGGACGGTTTCGCCCTCCTCCAGATCAGCAAGGTCAATCAACCCGTACCATGCTGTTGCCATGACGAGCGGCAGCGCCGCAGCATCGGCATCCGACACATGGGCCGGAATGCGCTGGGCATGATGGACGTCAACCGTGACATGGGAGGCGAAAGAGCCGAAGGTGCAAGCCACCACACGATCACCAACCGAAAGTTCAGTGACGCCTTCACCAAGGGCAACCACCACGCCCGCGCATTCACCGCCAAGCCGCGAGGACTTTTCGTCGAGCCCCGGATAGGTTCCCATTGCCTTCATCACATCAATGAAGTTGAGGGCTGCCGCCTTCACCGCAACCTCAACCTCTCCCTTGCCGGGAGCGGTGCGGGCCAGTGGCCGGTATTCCAGACCGTCCCAGAAACCGGGCCGTGCTGACACCAGCCGGAAGGGTTGGGCCGGGGTTTTCCACACCGTGTCAGCAGGCTCGTCCTGCGGCTTGGCCTGACTGAGGCGTCCTACCCAGCGCTTTTCCTGACGCAGCACGACTTGGTCTTCCCCGGTTTGAGAGAGAAGTTCTGCGACACTCTCATCAGCCCACGACGGCGCAGAGGGATCAATATCAATGACAATTCCCTGTAATTCGGGATGTTCACGGCGCAAGACGCGCAGGAACCCCCAATACAAGCCTGCACCCGCATCGGCCAGCCCATCCCCTTCGACTGTGCGGGCGTTGGCCGTGACAATGGCAAGCTGAGGAATAGACGGCAAAGAACCCGTCGCTTTGACCACCTGGGACAGATCAAACAATCCGCGCTTCTGAGCATCGATGCCTGCACTGGCACGCGGAGCCATGTAAACCACACCTGCGGCATCGGT
This sequence comes from Rhizobium sp., assembly GCA_003501385.1. Classification (GTDB taxonomy): domain Bacteria; phylum Pseudomonadota; class Alphaproteobacteria; order Rhizobiales; family Rhizobiaceae; genus Allorhizobium. The sequence continues at coordinate 17,144 of DNPN01000182.1, forward strand.
CTTTGCGGGCAGCGGCCCGGAGGTAACCCGCAGTGCCTCGCCGCCTGCCTTTGTCAGGGCACCGGCAACCGCATCGGCGCCGTCTTCGTCACGACCATAAACGATCCATGAGGCAGGGGAAGCCTGCTTCTGACGCAGTGCCGGAACAAAACTCAGTCTGAAACTGCGGCCTGCCTCCTCGCCATCGTCAAGGCGCTGGTCAAGCACTTGCAGCGCTATGCCTTCCATGCTGGCAAGGATGGTCTTGTCGCCATTGTAGAGAAAGATATCAAACCTTGGGGTGTCGCCGTCCGCATTGCTGACGGTCGCATAGGCGAAAACCTCCGTAACCGGCTCTTGCGGATCCATGAAGAAGGCCACTTTGGCCACCTCGACGGGCACCACCGTTGCATCGCCCGGAAACAGCGCCAGCGAGCTTTGCAAAGCCGCATCCCAGAGCGCCGGGTGCAGGCCGTGCGGTCGTGCACTGGCGCGTGCAGCTTTTGGCAGGGAAATCTCGGCAAGCACTTCGGCGTCTGAGCGGAAGAGCTGCCGTATCCCTTGAAATGCAGGGCCGTAATGGATGCCGCGTGCCGCCGTCTTGCTGTAGAAGTCTTCTACAGAAAGGGCTTCTGCGCCCAGCAGCTGTTCTGGAAACAGCCGTGTTTCGGTTGGCGACAACCGGTTGTGAAAGCGGGCCGTTGCATTGTTTGTCCAAACACTGCTTCCCGTTGCCAGAGAACGCAGGATCACGGTGCCACCATCGGTGATCGTGTCCTGCACCGTCAAACTGGCACGGACCGGTTCATCGGCAATGGTCAAATCACCAATGAATTTCACGGCACTCAATTGGGCGGGCATAACGCCGGTGCGCGCACGCGCAGCCCCCAGCGCCAGCGCCATCATGCCAGCACCCGGGAAGACCACAGCCTCATGGACCTTGTGATCCACCAGCCAGGGATTGTCCTCCACGCCAATCTCCAGCACGCCCTCCCAGGCATCCGGTTCTGCCGAGGATGGCAAAAGCTCAACCTCAAGCCCGCTGCGACCAGAGCCTTTGCGCCGGGGCGCGCCAACCCAGTAACTGGTGCGCTGCCAAGGATAGACGGGCAGCGCAACGTCTGCTTTCGGCAACAGGCCGAAGGGAGCAAGCCCGGCGGCATAGGCCCGCGCATGAAACAGCACCACATCCTTGAGGGCACCCTTGTCCCGCAGCATGGTTGAAAGTGCCGCCGGTGGATCGGGCTGATCCGCTGCCAATTGTTCGATGGCCGGAGCCAGACCTTTATGCGGGGCGACCTCGATAACGTGGGTCACACCCTCGGAAAACAGCCCGGTCATCACGTCGGCAAACATCACGGGCTCACGCAGGTTGCGCACCCAATAGGTCGCGTCCAGCTCTTCACCCTGCATTTCGCGCACATCAACCGTTGAAAACAGCCGCGTTTCACCCACCCTTGGCTGAATATCGGTGAGCGCTGCATGCAGCTCTTCCTTGAATTCATCCATGTGGTGGCTGTGCGAGGCATAATCGACCTTGACCAATCGGTTGAAGGTCTCTTCTGCATCCAGCAATTCCTTGAGCGTCATCACAGCCTCAGCATCACCGGATAGCACCGTGGAGCGGGGACCATTGCTGACGGCGATGGAAATCTGGTCTTCAAAGCCTTCCAGTGCCGCCTTGGCACCGGCCAGATCAAGATCGACGGCCAGCATCAGGCCCCGACCGGCTTTGCCGCGAATGATGGATGACCGCTTGGACACAACGCGCGCGGCATCTTCAACGCTCAAGATACCTGCCACAGTTGCCGCCGCGACTTCACCCTGACTGTGACCAACAACCACATCCGGCACAATGCCAGCCTCGCGCCATAGCGCTGCCAGAGACACCATCATGGCCCAAAGCACCGGCTGAACGATATCGACACGATCAAGCCATGCTGTTCCGGCCGCACCAGAGATCACCTCAATCAGATCCCAATCCACAAGCGGCTTCAAGGCCGCAGCACAACGCTCCATTTTGGAGGCAAAAACCGGGCTTTCCTGCAAAAGACGAACACCCATGTCAGCCCATTGCGAACCTTGGCCGGGGAACACGAAGGCAACCTTGCCAAGTTTGCGCGCAGTACCAGCCACGGTGAACTCCGCCTCTTCATTGGTTGCCAACCACTGCTCAAGGTCCGCCGCCAATGTGGCTGCGTCATTGCCCACCAAGGCCACGCGCCGCATCAGATGGCCGCGCCGCCAAGCCAGCGTTCCGGCAATATCACGCAGATCTTGCTGATCACGCGCCAGCACATCAATCACCTGCCGCGCTCTTTCTTTCAGCGCCGCCTCGCTATGGCCGGACAGGGTGAGAAGAACAGGCGCATCGGTGTTTTGTGCAGCCTCAACCTTGCGTTCAGGGCCTTGAGTCAAAACAATATGGGCGTTTGTGCCACCCCATCCGAAGGAATTGACGCCAACATAGAAAGGCTTGTCTGCTGGAAGCGGTGTTGGCTGTTTTGCGACCTGTAGGCCCAAAGCGGCAAAATCAATCGATGGATTGAGCACGTCACTATGCAGATTTGCGGGCACCTGACGTTTTTCAACCGCCATAATGGCCTTGGAAAGGCCCGCAAGGCCCGCCGCCGCTTCAAGGTGGCCAATGTTGGTTTTGACCGATCCGAGAATGATCGGCTCCAGCCCCTGTTCCGCACGCTTGCGGCCAAGAACACGGCCAATGGCCCCCGCTTCAATCGGATCACCAACCGCAGTCCCTGTTCCGTGGGCTTCGATGTACAGAACATCTTCCAGCGGAATTCCGGCATTGCTGTAGATGGTGGAGAGAAGATCTTCCTGTCCGGCAGGGCTTGGCGTGACCAGACTGTCGCCGCCACCGTCATTGTTGACAGCGGAAGCCACAATCACGGCATGGATGCGGTCGCCATCGGCCACGGCATCGTCAAGACGTTTGAGATAAAAGGCAACAATGCCCTCGCCGCGCACAAAGCCATCGGCACTGGCCGAAAAGGCCTGACAACGGCCAACGGTCGACAAACCGCCAAAGTGCGTGAGCCCAATGGACACATCCGGTGCCATCACCAGATTGACGCCACCAACAACAGCGCCTTCAATTTCACCGGATGCCAGCGCTTGCGCTGCGATGTGAAGCGCGACCATGCCCGAGGAACAGCCGGTTTCAACAGTCAGGCTCGGTCCCTTGAAGCCATAGAAATAAGAGACGCGCGCCGAAACCACATCCAGTGCATTGCCGACTATGCTGTGCTGGGTTGTTGGTGCGCCGTTTTCTTTGCGCAGAATTTCATAATCATGCCAGGACGCGCCGACATATACACCGATGCGCCGCCCTGCCAGCACTTCGGGGCGTTGTCCGCCATCCTCAAGGGCTGTCCAGCTTGCTTCCAGCATCAAGCGCTGCTGGGGGTCCATATCTTCCGCCTCACGGGGAGAAATCCCGAAGAAGGTGGGATCGAACTGATCGACACCTTCCAGAAACCCGCCCACGGCCTGCACGCTCTTTTGCGGATCGAGCTGCTGGTTTGCATCCCATTTTTCGATGGGAACCGGACGGATCGCATCGCGCCGTTGCAGCATGAGCTGCCAGAGGTCATCCATGCTGGATGCGCCGGGAAACCGGCCGGACATGCCAACAACAGCCAAACGGGTTTGTGTTTTGGGGGCATTGTTTGAAGAGGAAGCAGACTGTGTCATGAGAGACCTCAGGAATGGTGAAGGCGGGGGGTGGCAAAACGCAACCGGAACCGCAAAATTTGTTTGATGAAACGGCTTAAAATCGCCCGCCCTGTGTGTTGGAGCAGGATGGATAGAATCAGGAGACGGGTCTCCATCAAATGGTTGGGCGCGCCATGCACATCCTTGAAGGCATGGAGGTGAAATTGCGGAACCAATTTCTGCGCATCAGTCCACTCGGATGAGGGTATAATCTCATCGTCGAGGGCCGCCACATAGTGAAGGGGAACAGAAACCGACTTCAATTCGCCGGTGCTCAAGGCAAGCGCAGACAAGGTTTCGTCCACCTTATTCTCTTCGCAGCCGAGGGCGATGGAGAGAGCAAACCTTGAAATGCCGGGCATTCCGGCTTTTGCAACGGGATCGAGAAAGAAACTGCGCAGCGGCGCGCCAACCGTAACGATACCCTGAATGCGTGGGTTCTTCAGGTTGTGCAATACCGCCAGATAGCCACCAAAGCTTGGTGCCACCACAAGCGTGCGCGAAATATCGCATTCACCCGCGACAGCGGCCATGATGGCACCATAAAGCGCCGCCGCAGATCGATCATAGGAGAGCGTGTTTTCGCCCATGCCGGGAAAATCAGCAATGGCAACAGCGGCCCCGATTTTGCGACCAAGCTTGAGAAAGCTGCCCCACTGTTCCTTGAGCGAAACAATTCCGCCCATCAGAATAACCAGGGGGGCATCTTTTTTCTTACCCGGAGAAAACAAAATCGTCAGGGCGGCATTGCCAACGTTGATCTTGCGTCGCTCTCCGATCTTGGCGGCTTTCATCCAGACCGCAAAATTTTCGCTACAGGCTTTGCCCGCAAGGCGCTTGGCCTCATTATCGGCGGCCGGAAACCGGGCAAGGTTAAAAAGGTTGGCAGCGGCGAGGTGGTCACCCGCACCAGCTGTGACTTCGGCCTTTGCAGACCATTCGCCGACCCATGATCCGTCCCCGTCACCATCAAGGGTCTTGATGCGCCCAAGCACATCGTCGATAAAGGTTGGTGAAAAGCCCATATGCCGGGCATGCAGGCCAACAAACTGTTTGGCTTCAGGCAGCTCTGCCATGGACTGCCTCCATTGGCATGTTGTGCGGCGCGTTCATCACCTTGTCCATCAGCCGATATTTTGCCGGATTGAGATTGAGAAGCCGCATCCGCGCCCGGCGCATCATTGTGCCAAGCGCCGAGCTGTGGGCAAGATTTGCCTCCTGCAACCGCTGGAATTTGGTCACCATGGCCTTATGCGCACGCCGCTCCCGTGCGGTCGGTTCCAGCGCACTCGCAGGAAGCGGGCCTACGCTGTTTTTCAATGCCTGCGCAATCACTGGCGCAAAGTAGATTGTGTCCTGAAGAGCGAGATTGACCCCCTGACCCAGAATTGGCGTGGCGGTATGAGACGCATCACCAATCAGCAGCAACCCATCGCGCGACCATTGATCGACCTCGGCGGTGAATATTTCCAGAAACGAGGTATCATTCCATGACTGGATATGCTGATTGACAAGATCCTTGAGGCGAGGATCAAGATCGGAAACACTGTCACGGAAGGCAGAGATTCCCTGCTTGCGCGCATCGCCAAAGCCCTTCTTTGGCAGATTATAACCTATGCGTAGAAGATCGGGATAGGTTGGAAGAATCACAAGATGGCGGTCCTTCTTGACCACAAGCTGCGATTCATGCGCCCAGCCCGAGGGACGCGGGAACTTGAACCAGACGAAATCCCTTTCCATGGGGGTGATTTTCGCCTTGAGCCGTGAGGCCTTGCGCACCGCCGAAAACCGACCATCGGCAGCAATCACCAGCCGCGAGCGAACCTCGAGAGTTTGTCCATCCGGTCCTTCCAGCCGCGCACCTTTGATCGTGTCGCTCTCTTCGATCAGGGCTGTGAACTGATAGCCCATCAACAATTTGAAATTGGGATAGGCGGCAGAACTGTCATTAAACGCGCCAATCATGGCTGGCTGCGGGATGTCGATTGGCAAGGCGTCGATCGGAAATCTCCGATAATCCATCGACATGATGTTCTTGCCCTTCTCCCAGAAGGATATTCCCTCCAGTTCGACAAAGCCGTGGCTGGCGAGACGCGGCCCAAATCCCAGCTCCCGAAGGGTCAACACCGAGCGGGCGGCAATGGTTTCGCCGCGGAAATTGCGCTCGATATCACTGCCCTTTTCGGCCAGCAGAACATTCACGCCGCGCCGAACCAGAAGATTGGCAATCAACGCGCCTGCTGGCCCCGAGCCCACCACGAGCACATCGGTTTCATATCTATCGCTCATTGTTCCATCTCCCAGTTTTCAAGACGTTTCTTGATCTTTCCAAGAATTTCGGCGGCCAGTGCGCCATCGAGCACCCTGTGATCAAAGGTCAGCGACAGGGTGAACTGAGGCCGCACAACGATTGCGCCATCAACAACAACCGGCTTTTCGGCAATACGTCCAACACCCAGACCGACTGTGCCTGCAATCATGGGGAGGATGGCGCTGACGTCCTCTTGCCCCACCGAGGTCACGGAAAAATTGCCTTGAAGTTCTGCCCGCTTCAGCGGCTTTCCAAGCACGAGATTGTAGGCCAGCCGCATCAGGGGCAACGGCAAGCGATGCAGTTTGGACAGGGCGGCAAATGGCCCTGATGGCCCCACTGAGGCATCCTTATGAAGGTCAACGCATGCCTGAATTTCCCGCACACTGGCAAGATCAGGATCGTTGACGGTGCCTGAAACGACGCATCGCGTGTTACCAATGTGCTTATCGAACAAGACCTTTGCTGTCACATTTGTCGTGGTCACAAGCTTCGGAGAAAACCCGTCCTTCAGGACCGTGCGCGCTTCCTTGCTGGTTGCAACCACCTGCGCTGCGGCCTTGACGATCAAGCTGATGTAGCTGATCTTGCTTCCATCGGCGGATTTTGCGGCCATGCGTGCCGCTTTCATTGCGCTGGCATCTACATCTGCCAAGAGATAGATATGGGCAGTGTTTCGAGCATCCTTGAGGAAAGCGTAAGTATGCCCACGTTCTTTCGGGAAACGACGGATTGTTGCGTTCATTATGTCACCGCTGGCGTTTTGATCGCCTTTACGATGTCCGCAACATTTTCGGCGGCCATGAACAGTTGATAATCAACGGGTTGAGCGGTTTCGCGCTCCAGAAAGACCAAGACCCGCAGAGCATTGACGGAATCCCAGCCCTCTACCCCCGCAAGCACCGTGTCTGGCGCCAGTTGATCCTCATCCAGATCCAATAATTCGGCGATCACGCCGACAACAACGGCTTCATATGCCATGGAATGCCTCCGCACCTTCGGTGATTTCAAGATAGTCTGGTGTCTCCGGCAGGCTCTTGAGCGAATGGCGGAAACCGTCCTCTCCCTCTGCCGCGAAACCCAGTTTTGGATAGAATTCGGCAAACTGCCCGTTCTTTGCTGTTTTCACGAACCGCCCGGTCACAGACGGCAGTGCTTTCGTCTGCGCGGCTCTCAAGAGCAAGGTGATGAGCAATGTCTCGACCCCGCGTGAAAACACCCGACAGCTCATGATGACGTTTTCAATGACGGCGCTGCCATCGTCAGCCCTCGAAATCGCCAGCGCAGCGATCAACCCGCTGTCGCCGAACCGATCCGACAGCCTTGCTCCGAACACGCAGAGATTCGGCGCAATAATCTCGTCAGCGGTAAAGCGCCGCCCTGTGAGGTTGAATTGGTTGGTTTTGGCAAATAGTTGGACGATCCGTCCCTTGTTCAGCTCGTTCAGCGGTTCAATGGACAATCGCGACTGTAACCCGGCGAGATAGGTGTCCATCGACAGGCTCTCGGATTGCAGCACCGTGCGGGCCGCCTCTGCCCGATACATGGCCACACGCTGCCGATCTTCTTCGGTAAGCTCAAGCAGATTGAAATAATTGCCTGCCGCAAGAGTGGCCGCATAGCCTGCCGGATCGTCAGGGACATTGACAACGGCCACCTCAGGCAAGAAGGAGTGAACGGCGTCGCGCTCAACCGGGTGATCATCGACAAAAACCATGGCATCAAGCCCGATGTTGATGGTCTTGGCCTGAGCGCGGATATTTTCGGCCTTCGGCTGCCAATTGGCGGTAATCACGGTAAAATTGTCCGGTCGCAACACCATTTCGGGATGGTTTGCAAGCGCATCGCGGGCGTTAGCGTCGTCGTTTTTCGAGCAAACGGTCAGCAACACGCCCTGCCGCATGTAGTCCCGAGCAAGTGCTTGCAGCTCAAGATGCGCCGATCCCGGATAGGATCCGCCGATTTCCAGCCCCGCTGTGCCAACGTCTCCAACCACGCCGCCCCACAGAGTGTTATCGAGGTCAAGAACAAGGCACTTTTTGGCCAGGCCCAGATTGGCTTTCACAACGGTCGCCAGCTCTTCTGCCACACATTTCAAAAAGTCTGGAGCATAGGCCTGACCCGCCACATGATGCATGCGGTGATTGGCGAAGGGGCTTGCGCCCGCAACCGCTACAGTCTCTGCAAGCGCCAGCACCAGTGGCCCACCTTCTTGCGCCGCAAGTGCCAGGATTGCGGCATTCATGGCACTCCAGGCCGATGCCAGCCGCGCCCGGCTGCGGTAGTCAATCAACCTGGCAAGACGCAATGGCGACAACGGAATTGTGGTCAAAACCACCCGGCCACCTGTCAAAGACCGGCAGGAAGACGCCCACTCGCGCAATTCTGCCGCAAAGCGTCCCAGCCGCGCCTCGACTTCGCCCATATCCAGCGCATCGCCAATATCGGCGAACACCGCCTCATCGTCGAGAAGACACAGCGTGACTTGCGGCTTGTGCTCGCTCAAAAGCGAGCCGCCGGACAAGACTTCGAACCGCCACTGGTTGAAGCCCGCAAGGCGCGTTTGCGCCACCACACCATCCCGCAGCAAGATAGCTGCCAAAAGGTTGGGCAAAATATCGAGCGTAGAGCTGCCCAGAACGGTTACTCTTTGGCTACGAAGGCCTGCAACGCCTGTCAGGGCAGTCTGTTCCTGCTCCCCCGACAACAACGCACCAGCCGCATCGAGGTCCAGCGGATCGGAAAAGCCAGCGAGGATTGCACGCACCCTGCCAATAGAACCCGCCAAATCCTGCCGCTTCAAAGCGCGTAACTCGGCCATTGGGCTGCGGTATATGGGTTTTTCAACTGTGTTTGTCATGCGTGCCTCAATGCCATTCCGGCCATGATCCATTTCGATGACTCGACTGTCGCGACCAGCACCCGGCCATTTTGGCCGGAACCCGCCTCAATCTTTTCCATCAGTCGCCGGAGTTGAATGAAGGGTAAGGCGTTGCCATTATTGCCGGTTTCAGCCACACAATTGACCGCTTGATCGGCACGAACACCGAGGCTTTCCCGGATCTTTTCTGTCATCACACCGTTCAACTGAGGCGTCAGGACATGTTCGACCTCTGCCAGGTCCCAGGACTTTGCTTTTACAAGCTCATCAAGGATTTGACGGGCGATGTCCGGCACGTAGCGCTCGATCGCCTTGTAATCTTCCTCACCCATGGCTTCACCGCCGACGGCTCCCTCGGCACCAAACCATTTGACGATTTGGGCAGGCTTGCGACCTAGACCAATGCCCCGCAGGAACAGATGCTCGACGACAAGGCCGGGGCCTTCCTTTTCGGCTGAAACCACAGCTGCACCGCCACCATCGCCGAACAGGGCAAAATTCACCATTTCGGCCGGCTTCATCTGGCGGGAATCCTTGGCGGAGGGCCACATTTTCAGGCAGGTATCGGCACCAATCACCAGCCCCTGGCGGTATCCGTTTGCCAACAGGGCCTGGGCCGTGAACAGGCCCTGAAGGGCTCCGGCACAGCCGGAGGTCAACTGCAACGTTGGGATGTTGTTGATTCCCAGCCGATCAGCAACAAGGTTGACTGTCGCAGGCATGAGGTGGTCAGGAGATGCCGTCGTTAGAATCAGAAATTCGATATCCTCAGGTCCAATCCCCGCATCAGCCATAGCCTTCCGCCCGGCCTCTACGGCCAGATCACCCGTGCTCTTCGGCACATCCGAGGGCGTATCCATGCGGCAGAAGTAGCGGCTCCTATTGCCAGTCATACTGTCAAGCCACTGTTCGTGCAGGCCAAACTGATCCGCAAGGTCGCGATTGGTTACCGGCTCTCCGGGCAAAACTTCGCTTAAGGCAACGATCCTCAACAGGACCTCCTTTGTCTCGATATAAGTTCTATGTCGATTGTGTGCTGGCGTCGGCAGACCGATTTATCCGGTTCAATCCTCGCTCAATCGTTGAAAATGATCTTCCGTGAACCATCAGAAAATACAACCTCGGGAAAACACCGTGTTATAAGCGCAACCTAATATTGAGGTTGAACTCCCGAATACAATCAAAAGAAGAAGCGTGCGCACGCATGGAGCCTCTTGAGTTTCACAGGTTCTGATTGAATCCGGGAAAATAAATATCTATTTGTTTTCGTTTGTGTTTTTGGAAAATCTGACTCCCTCGCTCCAGAGAAACGGTAAAACCAGAAACAGTTTCAGGAGAGAGATACGCAGCAAATTCGAAATTTTGCATTGTCTGCGGCGCATTTTATGAGCGCATGCGGCGACAAACGATCGCCGCTCTTCAAATGCCGTGAGGAAACACTTTCACGGCTTTGTGATTTTTCATATAACCACGCTCATTGGCTGGAGGACAACCCGCGACTTATAAATCCCATACATGAGGTTGCTGCTCCCCTCGGCAGATGAGAACATCCGCTTTGGTTTGTCGAAGACTTTAGAGTTTGTCAGGGAAAAGTG
>DNPN01000157.1 GCA_003501385.1 Rhizobium sp.
TTGAACCAGACAAACTCTAGCTTCTCTTATTTTCGTTTGTCTTTTCGGGAAAACCGGGTTCCACTTTTCCCTGACAAACTCTAGAATTCAATGCTCCCCGAAGAGGCCTTACGGACAAGGCCTATGAAAAGCTTTTGATTTTAAGTATGTTTTCCACATAGTCATTTTTCTGACCTTGGTTTTCGAAGGCGAAGCGATGGTCTGGACGAATTGTGCCCCGTCCAGACCGAATAGGGAGCGAGAGGCATTGTCTTTTCCGGATGTGAAACAGGCTTGGCCATCATCTCCCACGCGGGTGAGTACAGATGATTTTCTGGCCGTTGGCGGTGCGACGGCGGAGGCAATCAAGGCATTTGATTGGGCTGCAACATCGCTTGGACCCATCGAGACATGGCCTTTTTCGCTGAAAGCCACCATGCGCATGGTGTTGTCATCGAAACAGCCCATGTGTTTCTGGTGGGGCCCTGATCTGCTGAAATTTTACAATGATGCTTATGTGCCAATCCTTGGTCTGCGGCAGGGCAAGGCGTTGGGCCGTCCCTTTCATGAGGTCTGGGCGGATGTGTGGCACGATGTGTTGCCCTTTGTGCGCAGCGCGCTTTCCGGGCAAGCGACATGGATGGAGGACATGCCGCTGATTGTGACCCGCAACGGGTATGAAGAGCAGACCTATTGGACCTTCTCCTATAGTCCTCTTTATGGCGACGGCGGTGCCATTGAGGGCCTTTTGAATATTGTCACGGAAACCACAAAAGTCGTGGCGGGCAGAGAGGCTTTGCAAGCGAGCTATAAAGAGGTGCAAGAGCATCTTGCGCGCCGCCAGGCCCATGAGCAGGAATTGCGCCTGCTGAACGCAGAACTGGCGCATCGGATGAAAAATACGCTGGCCATGGTGCAATCCATTGTCAGCCAGTCCATCCGTGGCGCGGACTCGCTTGAGGCTGTTTCCGAGATTGTTTTGGGGCGGATTCAGGCCTTGGCAAAGGCGCAGGATTTTCTCACCGGGGTTAGCACCACCGCCGCCGAGCTGGCGATGATTGCCGAAAATGCTGTTGGCCCGCATCGTACCAACGCAGACTGCTTTACATTTAGCGGGCCACAATTGTTGATTTCTGCCCGTCAGGCGCTGGGCCTTTCTTTGGCACTGCATGAGCTGGCCACCAATTCAACAAAATACGGCGCTCTATCCGTGCCACAAGGGCGCGTCTCCATCCGCTGGGATCTTGATGATGATCATCAGTTTTTCCTGCGCTGGACGGAGACTGGCGGCCCTGCGGTGACAATGCCAACGCGCCGTGGCTTTGGCTCGAAATTGACTGAGCGCGCCGTGGCGGACCTGTTTCACGGCACGGCGGTGATTGCCTTTGAGCCGACAGGTGTGGTGTTCTCATTGCAAGGTCGCCTCGATCAATCGACGGATCTCTAGCGGTGGCGGCCGCGCAAGCCTTGACCGGAATGGCCCGCCGTGGCAGGTCAGAGATCAAGATTGATAGATAACCATCTCGGCGAACACCGGAATGGCTAGAGCATTTCGAGCAAAAGTGTATAGCGGTTTTGCGTTCGAAATGCGTAAAAACAACATCTGAGAGCATTTTTGCGATTCGAAGAAATCGCAAAAATGCTCTCAGTAAACTGATGCAGGTTCCCATGACGATTTCACCCGCCCCCCATATGGACCCCAAGCGCTCGTTTCAGGCGCTGATTCTGACGCTGCACAATTACTGGGCCGATAAGGGCTGCGCCGTGTTGCAGCCCTATGATATGGAAGTGGGTGCTGGCACCTTTCACCCGGCAACAACCCTGCGTGCCCTTGGCCCCAAACCATGGAAAGCCGCTTACGTTCAGCCCTCGCGCCGCCCCTCCGATGGCCGCTATGGCGAAAACCCCAACCGTTTGCAGCATTATTACCAATATCAGGTGATTCTGAAGCCAAACCCTTCGAATCTGCAAGAGCTGTATCTCGGCTCGCTCAAGGCTATTGGTCTTGATCCTTTGCTGCACGATGTGCGCTTTGTGGAAGATGATTGGGAAAGCCCCACGCTGGGTGCCTGGGGTCTGGGCTGGGAATGCTGGTGCGATGGCATGGAAGTGTCGCAGTTCACCTATTTCCAGCAGGTTTGCGGCATTGAATGCTCGCCGGTGGCAGGTGAATTGACCTATGGTCTGGAGCGTTTGGCTATGTATGTGCAGGGCGTGGATAGCATTTACGACATCAATTACAACGGTCGTGAAGGCGAAGAGAAGATTTCCTACGGCGATGTGTTTTTGCAAGCCGAGCAGGAATATTCCCGCCACAATTTTGAATTCGCCAACACCGAAATGCTGCTGCGCCATTTTACCGATGCGGAAAAGGAATGCCAGGCTCTGCTCAAGGCCGGAGCCCCCGGCGAGAACGACAATCAACGCCTGCACAAATGCGTGTTTCCGGCCTATGACCAGTGCATCAAGGCCTCTCACGTCTTCAACTTGCTCGATGCACGCGGCGTGATTTCGGTCACTGAACGTCAGAGCTATATCTTGCGGGTGCGCACGCTGGCCAAGGCCTGCGGCGAGGCATTTTTGCTGACCGATGCAGGCGGCGCAAATTTCATTGCGGCGGCGTGATGCAATCAAGATGAGGGTGGCAAAATGAGGGTGGCCGATGCAGCTTGATACCCTCCTGAAACAGCTTGTGTGGTTGCGGCGCGGTTGGTTGATCGCCGCCGTCATCACCGGCGTTTTATATGCCTTGCTCATTCCGTTTTATCTCTACACCGCGTGGGTGCAATATGTGGTGGTGGCCACCGGTGCTGCCGCCTATACCGGGGTCAATGGCGGGCTGGTGCGCCTGATGGCGTCTTGGGCGGGGCTGATCGATGCCAGCATCATTGTGTTTCAGGTGGTCGGACTGGCTTTCTGGTTTGGCTGGCTGTGGTTTTCCGCCCGTTTTGCGGTGGTTCTCTCGCCGCAAGGCAAGCTTCGCTTTGGCGCTGCATCGGTGACGATTTTCTGGTTTATCCCGGTGTTGAACCTGCTGTTTGTGCCCTTGGCGCTGATGGATATTGCCCGCACCACCATGCATGATCCCCAGCAGGAGACACATGAGGCCGCAGCCACCCCCGACATGCCATGGCTGGCGTGGATCATAGGCGGGCTTGATCTGGTGAGTGATGGCTTGTTTTTCATATTGGCCCACCGCCCGCCGGATGCGTTTGACAATCCGGTGTCCGGCCAGACCTTGATGCATCTGGCCGCAGCCAGCGGCGTGGTCACGCTTTTGCTGCTGTTGGCCATGGATGCCTACATCCGCCGACTGACCGAGGCGCAGGAAACACGATTGGCACGGATTCATCTGCATTGAGGCCATTCGAGGATTGCAGCGCCGCTTGTGCTGCGCTACCGAACAAACACTTTGCTGCCGTCTCGGCTTGATCACATGGATTTTCGCATGACTCAGGATACATCGACAAAAGCCGCCTTGCACCAGACCAAGCTGACCATTGTGCCCATTGATCACGCGCTCAATGGTCATGTCAGCCCGCCCGGCTCCAAATCCATTACCAACCGGGCGCTGCTGCTGGCGGGTCTGGCCAAGGGCACCAGCAAGCTGACGGGTGCGCTGAAAAGCGATGATACCCGCTATATGGCCGAAGCCCTGCGGGCCATGGGCGTGACGGTGGATGAGCCGGATGCCACCACCTTTGTCGTCACCAGCACAGGAGAGTGGCAGGAGCCAAACGCGCCGCTGTTTTTGGGCAATGCAGGCACAGCCACCCGGTTTTTGACCGCCGCCGTGGCCCTTGCCAAGGGCCGCTTCACCGTGGATGGCGATGAGCATATGCGCAAACGCCCCATTCTGCCTTTGGTCGAAGCGCTGCAATCCTTGGGCGTTGCCATTGCCGCCCCCAGTGGCTGCCCGCCTGTGGCCATTGATGCCAACGGTGCGTTTAAGAAAAACCGCGTGGTGATTGATGCGGGCCTGTCCAGCCAATATGTCTCGGCGCTGCTGATGGCCGCAGCCTGTGCAGGCGAAGCCTTCGAGATTGAACTTGCCGGATCTGACATCGGCGCACGCGGCTATATTGATCTCACTCTGTCCGCCATGCGCGCCTTTGGTGCCAAGATCGACCAGCCCTCAAGCTCTGTGTGGCGCGTGGCCCCAACCAGCTACACCGCCACCGATTTCCACATTGAGCCAGATGCATCGGCGGCCACCTATCTCTGGGCTGCGGAAGTGTTGAGCGCAGGCAAGATCGACATCGGCACACCTGCCGCCGATTTCACCCAGCCGGACGCCAAAGCCTATGACGTGATCTCGGCCTTCCCCAACATGCCCGCTGTGATCGACGGCAGCCAGATGCAAGATGCCATCCCCACCATTGCGGTGCTGGCAGCGTTCAATCAAACTCCGGTGCGCTTCACAGGCATCGCCAACCTGCGCGTCAAGGAATGCGACCGCATTCGCGCGCTCTCGACGGGCCTGAACAACATCCGCGCAGGCCTTGCCACCGAAGAAGGCGACGACCTGATTGTGGCGGCAGACCCCACCCTGATCGGCCAGACCTTGCCCGCCGAGATCGACACGTTTGCCGATCACCGCATTGCCATGAGCTTTGCGCTCGCTGGCCTGAAAATCGGCGGCATCACCATTTTGGACCCTGCTTGCGTTGCCAAAACCTATCCCGGCTACTGGGATGCGCTGGCATCCTTAGGGGTTGAATATCAGCAGCCGTGATGGGGTGACTTTTCGCCCCGCACTTGCTAAGTCCGCATCACGATAAAGCCAACGGTAAAGTCAGTCCTATGCCCGATCTTCTGCTTGAACTCCGCTCCGAAGAAATCCCTGCACGTATGCAAAGAAAAGCAGCTGGTGATTTGAAAAAGCTCGTCACCGATGCGCTGGTGGATGCAGGCCTGACCTATGAAGGTGCGCGGGAATATTGGACGCCCCGCCGCCTGACGCTGGATATTCGAGGTCTTAACCCCCGCTCTGCCGATGTGAAGGAAGAGAAGAAGGGGCCAAGTGTGAGCGCACCGGAAAAGGCGATTGAAGGCTTTTTGCGCGGCGCTGGGCTGGATTCTATTGATCAAGCCGTGGTCAAAACCGACCCGAAAAAGGGTGATTTTTACGTCGCCTATATCGATAAGCCGGGCCGCAGCGCGGAAGAGATCATCACCGATGTGATGCCGGGCATTATCCGCAGTTTCCCATGGCCAAAATCCATGCGCTCTGGTGCTGCGTCCATGCCGAAAGGCTCGCGCTATGGCGGCATTGAGGGCAAGGGGTCCGAGAGCCTGCGTTGGGTGCGCCCGCTGCAATCCATCGTCTGCACCTTTGGCTCGGAACATGATGAAGTGGCGGTGATTCCGTTCGAGATCGACGGTATTGTTGCCTCCAACATCACCTACGGCCACCGTTTCCATGCGCCAGAAGCCATCACCGTCAAGCGCTTTGATGATTATGCCGCAAGCCTTGCCAAGGCCAATGTTGTACTGGACGCCGAGCGCCGCAAGGATATCATCCTGCACGACGCCCGCGACATCGCCTTTGCCAATGGTTTGGAGCTGGTGGAAGACGAGGGCCTGCTGGAAGAAGTCTCCGGTCTGGTGGAATATCCGCAAGTGCTGCTCGGCACGTTTGAGGCTGATTATCTGTCGATTCCGGCCGAAATCATCCGCCTGACCATCAAGACCAACCAGAAGTGTTTTGTCTGCCGCCCGGTTGGTGAGGCAGAAAAGCTGTCTAACCATTTCATCCTGATTTCCAACATCGTCGCCCATGATGGCGGTGCGGAAATCATGCATGGCAACGGCAAGGTCGTGCGCGCCCGCCTGTCCGACGCCCTGCATTTCTGGAAGCGCGACCAGGGCAATCTACCGGATCTGGAAACGCTGGAAGCTTCTGCGGACGAGTTCAATCTTGATCTTGGAAAACCGCTTGATCAACGTATGGCTAAGTTAGATTCGCTGAACGTGACATTCCATGCCAAGCTTGGCAGTCAGGGTGAACGAGTTTCGCGCATCCGTTCACTGGCAGAGGTATTGGCTCCTATAGTTGGTGCTGAAGAAGCTCTGGTTGATCGTGCTGTTGTTCTGGCAAAAGCTGATCTTCGCACAGAAGTGGTCGGTGAGTTTCCGGAATTGCAAGGCCTGATGGGCCGCAAATATGCGACTTTGCAAGGCGAACACGAAAGCGTCGCCGCGGCCATTGAGGATCATTACAAGCCGCAAGGCCCATCCGACCGCCTACCATCGGACAAGGTGGCAATCACCGTGGCGCTGGCCGATAAGCTGGATACGCTGGTTGGCTTCTGGGCGATTGATGAGAAGCCGACTGGCTCGAAAGACCCGTTTGCTCTGCGTCGTGCGGCGTTGGGTATTGTACGGGTGTTGCTTGAGAAGAATGTTAGGTTAGGCTTGTTGCGGCTCACGCCATACAGCTTCGCTAATCTTTATACCTCTTGGCAATTCGGAAGCGCGAATTCTTTGCTTGAGCAGGCGCAACGGTTGGTCAAGCTTGGTTTGATTTCCGAGGATAAGTTCCAAGAAATCAAGGGTCAACTAATTGGAACTTCTGGAGCTGAAGCACTTATCGAGGCGATGGGGCCTGTCGCCTGGGATAAGTCTTTAGACCTCCTTGCCTTCTTCCACGACCGCCTGAAAGTCTACCTGCGCGACCAAGGTGCCCGCCACGACATCATTGATGCCGTGCTGACACCTAAAGCCGATGATCTGCTGATGGTCGCCCGCCGCGCGGAAGCCCTCACCGCCTTCATCACTTCGGAAGATGGCAAGAACCTGCTGGCAGGCACCAAGCGCGCCACCCAGCTTTTGGCTGCGGAAGAAAAGAAGGGCACGGTTGTGGCCGATGGCGTTTCCGACGCGCTGTTGAAGCTGGATGCGGAAAAGGCGCTGTTTGCGGCTGTCACCGAGGCCACCAAGGCTGCAAGCGAGGCTGTGGCCAAGGAAGATTTCCGCTCTGCCATGCAGGCACTATCCACCTTGCGTGCGCCCGTGGATAAATTCTTCGAAGACGTGCTGGTGAATGACGACGATAACGCCATCCGCGCCAATCGTTTGGCACTGTTGAAGGCCATTCGTGAAGCCACCGCAACGGTTGCGGATTTCTCCAAGATTGCGGGTTAAACGGGCACCGGGCCAAGCAGTGGTGCTTGGCCCGGTGTGTCGTTGCAGTTCTCGCTCGACTATCTTATATTTCAAACGGTGTATGAGGTCGGTGTGATGACAAAACCTGTTGAAATAGCGCTCAGTGATCAGTCCGGCACTTTCATTGATCGGCAGATTGAAAGTGGCCGTTACGCCTCCGTACAGGATGTGGTCGAGGCAGGGTTGCGCTTGCTGGAACAGGAGCAAGGCAAGCTCAATGCCCTGCGACAGGCGTTGAGCGACGGTGAAAAAAGCGGACCTGCGCGTGTCGTGGACCGGCACGCTTTTATACGCTCCTTGCGCAATCCGGTCTGATCCGGTGTCAGTTTATCGTCTTCGCCCTGCCACTGAACAGGATCTCCGTGATATTTGGGATTATGGCGTTCTGCGATGGTCGGAAACCCAAGCAGAATCCTATCTCCAGCAATTGTTTGACAGGTTTGAAGAGATTGCAGCCTTTCCCGCAGCGGGGGAGGACGTATCATGGATCAGGCCGCAGTATCGCCGCCGTCGCGCCGGGGTGCATGTGATTTTCTATCAAATTTTTGATCAGGATACCGTTGATATTGTTCGTGTTTTGCATCAGCGCATGGATGTGGAGCGTCAACTTGGCCAATAATTTGAATGGATAAAATCCTGATCAGTGCCTGTCTCATGGGCCGCCCGGTGCGCTATGATGGCAAAGGCAAACCGCTGCACCATGCCGCCATTGTGCGCTGGCAAGAGGAGGGGCGGCTGGTGGTGTTTTGCCCGGAACAGGCTGGCGGCCTGCCAACCCCACGCCCGCCCGCAGAAATCGAAAACGGCGGCTCAGGTGACGATGTGCTGCAAGGCCATGCCCGCGTGCTGGAAGTCACGGGTGGCGATGTCACGGATCAATTTATCGC
>DNPN01000166.1:0-268 GCA_003501385.1 Rhizobium sp.
AGCCCCAGGCCACGGCATCATGGCGCACGGTGCCGCCGCGCTTTTGCAGCAGGCCGCCCATCACCGGAAAGCGGGCATGGTTGAGATCCAGATAGGGCAACAGTTTGCGCACCGCATCCCGATCCAGCATCTCGGCCTCAACCCCATGCATTTTCATGGCATTGCCCCGGCGGGCATAGGCGTCGCGTTGGTCGTCGGCATGGAACAGATCAATCACCCCACGTTGCGACACCATGGCATTATAATTGAAATCCTGCTCCAGCCCTTC
>DNPN01000166.1:512-5122 GCA_003501385.1 Rhizobium sp.
TGAAATCCTGCTCCAGCCCTTCCCAAAGCTTCAGGGACAGCTCGTAAAACGGCAGATTGCCTTCCAGCAGATAGTTGGAACGAATAATCGTGGTGTTGCGGCCAACATTGCCGGAACCAAGATAGGATTTCTCCAGCACCGCCACATTGGTGATGCCGTGTTCCTTGGCCAGATAATAAGCTGTTGCCAAACCATGGCCGCCACCACCAACAATGATCACATCATAATGGGGTTTTGGCTCTGGCTCGCGCCACATCGGAGCCCAATGGCGATTTCCTTGAAGTGCTTGTTTAGCAAGGGCGAAGACTGAATAGCGCATGCATTGTCCTGTAAAATGACGAGCGCACATTGGCACAAGACCAGAAAATCACAAGTCAATCTGGCCAGTCATTGCGGCAGATTTGGCATTGCACGCAAGAGAGTGTGCATTGCCGCAACACCTGCAGCCGAAAGCAACTCAAGATACAGGAGATCAGCCTTAACACGTCTTGTGTATAAAAATTAAAAATTGAACGCATAAGTTATGTCCGTTATAGATTTTATAATAACACTGTTTTTGCGATTCTAAACACGATCGATATGTAAGGGAGCGTCGGGTGATCCAAAAAGGGGAACGGATAATCCAACCAGATCAACAAGATCCGGATCAAAAAGACATTGTCTTGCAATCATTTCAAGTCACGCGCGAAGCGCGCGGCGCTTTAAAGAAGCAACAACCCCGTGTGATCTGGCTGACGGGATTATCCGGCTCTGGCAAATCAACCATTGCCAATGCGCTGGATACCAAGCTGTATGAGCGCGGCTATCACACCTATATTCTTGATGGCGATAATGTTCGTCATGGCCTCAACCGGGATCTTGGCTTTTCCAACGATGACCGGGTGGAAAACATCCGCCGGGTTGCCGAAGTGGCAAAATTGATGGCCGATGCGGGATTGATTGTCATTGTGTCTTTCATTTCGCCCTTTCGCGATGATCGTGCGCTGGCGCGACGGCTGATGGTGAACAATGAATTTGTTGAAGTGTTTATCGATACACCTTTGCAGGAATGCATTCGGCGTGACCCGAAAGGGCTTTATCGCAAAGCGCTGATGGGTGAAATTCAGCAATTCACAGGCGTCAGTTCGGCCTATGAGCCACCGATCAAACCGGAAATCCATCTGAAAACCGTGGAAGCCACACCAGATGTACTTGCCACGCAGATTATTCATTATTTGAATTTCACCCCGGCTCTGATCTGATCACATAAAGAGATGACAATCCATCATTGCGTCTTCGCGCATGTTTTCACATCGGCCTCGGCATCTTTAGGCACAGACTCCCATTGGCGGGCATTGATCTTGTCCCAATGCATCAGGAAGGACAGAACCCGTGATAAACCTCTTTGAACGGGCCGCATTTGCGGCAGGCCGCGAGATCATGCAGGTGTATCGCGATGGCCCCACGGTGCAGACAAAAAGCGATCTATCACCCGTGACAGAAGCCGATGAGCGGGCTGAAGCCATTATTCTGGCAGCCTTGGCGACTGACTTTCCAGAGATTCCCGTGGTTGCGGAAGAGGCTGTTGCCGCCGGAAATATTCCAGACACGGCCAACAAGTCCTTCATTCTTGTGGATCCGCTGGATGGCACCAAGGAATTCATCCGCAAGAGTACAGATTTCACCGTTAATATCGCCTTGATTGAGGCGGGTATTCCGGTGATGGGCATTGTCTATGCCCCAGCCAGAGGTGTTGCCTATGTGGGCGATGCAAATGGTGCGCGAAAAATCGAGGTTGATTCCGCATTTCAGCCCGTCTCGCGCCAAGCCATCCAGGTTCGCTCCAATCCGGGCAGCATGATTGCCTTGGCAAGCCGCTCACATAACAGCCCTGAAACCGATGACTTCTTGCAGCAAAAAGGCATTACCGACACCACATCCGTTGGCTCATCGCTCAAATTCTGCCTTGTTGCCGACGGCAGCGCCGATGTCTACCCACGCTTTGGCCGCACCATGGAATGGGATACGGCGGCAGGCGATGCCGTTTTGCGCGCGGCAGGTGGTATGACCGTGGGGTTGGATGGCCTGCCGCTGCCTTACGGCAAAATCAATCGATCCCACGATAGCGATTTTGCCAATCCTTCGTTTATCGCCTGGGGCGGACGGCAGATTTGAGGCTGAAAGCCTCAATCGCCCCTGCCCGTGAACATCTGCTGATATTTTTCCTTTAAAATCAGAAGCAGGACCGTGTCTTTCTCCACCCGCGCATTGCCTCGCCGATAATGGCGACATCGAACCGGTTGGAGACAAGCATGACAGACACCACGCCAAGACTGGCCCTGCCCTATATTCTGCCCTCTCAGGCACAGAAACATGTCACCCACAATGAAGCGCTCGCCATTCTGGATGCCGTGACACAATTGGTTATTGAAAACAGCCTGACATCACCGCCCGACAGCCCATCCAATGGCAATTGCTATTGGGTTCTCACCAGCGCCACCGGGGTCTGGTCGGGCCACGATAGCGCAATTGCCGTCTGGCAGGATTCCGTCTGGGCATTTTTGACGCCGCAAACCGGATGGTTGGCCTTTTTCCGCAACGATAACAAGCTTCAGTTCTTCAGCGGTGCTGGCTGGACAGATCTCTCCCTGCCCTCCAATGCGCAGTTCAGCCAGCTTGGTGTCAACGCCACGGCTGATGGCACCAACAAGCTCGCCGTTTCCTCGGAAGCCATTCTGTTCAATCACAATGGTGGCGACCAAAGGGTTAAGCTCAACAAGGCCGCTTCGGGAAATACCGCCTCACTGCTCTATCAATCCAATTGGACAGGAAAAGCCGAAATCGGCCTTGCCGGGTCCGATGACCTGAGCATCAAAGTGTGCGACACCGATGGAAACTGGACCACGGCCCTCACCATCACCGGCCAAGGATATGTCCAACAACCCGCGAAGCCCGCAGCAACGGCGCGCTATGCCTCAACCAGCAAAGCGGTCTCTGATGGTGCCAGCACGGGCTTTGAGGCACTGGTCCTCGTGCAGGGCGGCATGGCTCTGGGCAACAGCTTAGGCAGCAATGGCAATAGCCTGAAAGTGCCGGTGGCTGGCACCTATCAGCTATCGCTCACCCTCTCGGTCTCGGCCGCCACAAATTACGTCGCCACGCTGGTGGACGCCTCACAAACCAGCTTGATGAAAATTGCCGTCGGCACAACAACCAACAGCATTCAAACCAGCCACACCACGCTGGCCACACTGAACGCAGGCGTGGAATTGAGTGTGTTGCACGCCGGATCTGCAACCCTTGGGCTTCTGTCGCCCGGTGCCATGCTCACCGCAGTGCTGCTATAAAGCATGTCTGCATGAGGTGTGGCGAGGTTTCGAAAAAGACATGCGATAGGCCGAAACAAACGCCACTGCTCTGAGGGTGCCACGCCCCTGTTGATGAATTGCCCCGCACCAAATTCACGATCCGGGGCAAGTCTCATCCCCTTGCTGTTGATTTTGAAAAAACATTTCTGCTTTTTTCTGTGAAAAACGTTTCAAAAAAAGACAGACTTCACGCAGCGAGAGATCTCAAACGCCTTCCATCAACGTGTTTCATGGCCTGATTCAATAATGTAAGCCTTCATTGACCGTTCGAATCGCAAGAGGAAGATATGATATTTTAATAAAAACAGACAGAAATAAGAATAATACAAAGATTGACCTCTTAAAATAAAGCAAAACATAATAAATAAAAAAAATCAAACAATACAGCCTGATTATAGACAAAAAATATATCCAGACGTATCGAACAAATCTATGATCTTACTGGCAAAATTCACGCTCTACTCACATATGTTCACAAAATGGCAGTTTGCGTGCGACATCAGCACAAGGCACCAACCCACTCAAATTATTATCAAATTATTACCCTCGGCTTAGGTATTTTTTAAAGATGCCGGGTTAGATTTCGGGTCTGTGGTCTTGAGTTTGTATTAGAGAGTCCAATGACCGAAACGATACGCCCGCGTGTAAAATATGTTATCGGCCCTGACGGCAGTCCGCTAACGATTGCCGATCTGCCGCCAGCCAACACCCGCCGCTGGGTGATCCGTCGAAAAGCCGAGGTTGTTGCGGCTGTTCGTGGTGGATTGCTGAGTCTGGAAGAGGCCTGTGAACGCTATACTTTGACTGTCGAGGAGTTCCTCTCCTGGCAGGCATCGATCAATGATCATGGCCTTCCCGGCCTGCGCACAACGCGCATTCAGCAGTATCGTCATTAATCGCGCATCAACATGCGCGCCATATCTGGCGCGCCATTCCTTGATGATTGTTTTGAAGATTTTTATTGCCCCTCGCGACATCCGTCATCTCAATCTCTGTCGCGCTGTTGACGTGACCACACTCTGAAAAACAGCAGCGACAGAGATGACTGAAATTCCGCAACTGATCGCAGCCTTTGCAACGCACAGTGCCAAACCACCCATCGTGCCTGTTGGAGACTGAAGGCCTTTTAGAGTCTGTCAGGTTCAGATTGAACCAGACAGACTCTAAAATTCTCTGTTCTCGTTTGTCTTTTCGGGAAAACCGGGCTCCACTTTTCCCTGACAAACTCTATAGCGTCATACGATTAATCTGGTGCATATCCTG
>DNPN01000223.1 GCA_003501385.1 Rhizobium sp.
TGAATCCGATCGATGCAACAAAGCCTCACCTCTTCTTCCTGCCACCCTACAGTCCTGATCTCAATCCTATTGAAATGATGTTTGCAAAACTCAAGCTCCTTGTCAGAAAAGCCGAAGAACGAACCGTCGAAACAACATGGAGACGCATTGGACAACTCCTCACGGCATTCACACCACAAGAATGCTCAAACTATCTCAGGCACGCTGGATATGGTTCAAATTAAGCCTGACAGCCTCTAATAAATTTTACGCTGCAACCAACAACGACCTGGACTGCCCAAGGGGCATGCAAGTTGGCGGGGTGACGAAGGAGTGATGTGAAGGCAAAAGCGGAATGGACCGTCCGAACCGAAGAACCCGTGGCATCGTATAGCGCAGAAAAGCGCGGTAAGTTGAAAGGGCTCGGTCGAGCCCAAAACATCAGGGCCAGCGGTCATATCAAGCCGCGCCTACAGGCCGGAGACATGGTTGCACCCGCCCCACCAAGCTCAAACATCGCCTAAAATCAACTTGTCAAATGGGCACCATCCAGACATGACGATGCCGAATATAAATGGGATCGGCAGCCATATGCTGCCGATTGTTGTCTCGGGCCATCCCCGCCCAGGTTTGCTAACTCACCAGCGCTGTCGCATTTCATTGCTCCCGTCTTGACTTTTGCAACACTCCCGGTTTGGTTCTATTCGAGCGGAGCGATCGGGCGAACCTATTTCATTCAACGCTTCGGATTGGGTTTTTCGGAGCAGGATTGAAGCCAACCAGATCTGTTGTCAGCTTTGCATAGGTTCCGTCGGCGACAATCTCTGCAAGGGTCTTGTTGATGGCCTTTACCAGTTCTGGCTTGCCTTTCTTGATAGCAAATCCTTTTTGAACGTGGCTGACATATTCTGGCAATATTTCGAATGGCAGTTTGGATTGCTTGATGGCATAGCCTGCCGCGATCGCATCGGTGATGACAGCATCAAGGTTACCGTTGGCCATATCCTGCAAAGCATCAGATTCAGCCTTGTAACCCTTTACAATAGCTCCGTTGTCTTCACCGATCTTGGCGAAGGTGGAAGATACAAGCGCTCCAACGTGCTTGCCCTTGATATCGTTTACAGATTTGATTGCGGAACCCCTGGGCACCAAAATCACCCCGCCTGACTCGAGCCAACCATCGGCGAAGGTGACCTTTTTCTGCCGTTCCGGTGTGATATCCATGGAATCACTGGTCATATCGTATTGGTCTGCCTGAAGACCAATCAGAAGTGAATCCCATTTAATCAGCACCGGCTCATATTTCAGCCCCAGACGTTTGCAGATCTCCGTCATCAGGCGGATTTCAAGGCCGTCAAGAGCACCATTGGGTGCGCGCATACTGAACGGAGGAAAAGTGCCCTCCGTGGCCACAAGAAGCTTGCCCGGATGAAGCAACTCCAGCTCTGCTGCTGATGCCGGAACCTGCGTGAACAGGGTGACAAGTGCTGTGAAAGCCAGACCGATAAAATTACTGCGTTTCATTTTCAGTTCCCCTTTGTTGTGTAGGTTTATATTGCTTCATCCTGTGGACTTGGCATTGTTGAACTCCGGTGCTGCGCCCAAATGGACTGGCGCATCAAGATTGCATCTTGTAGTAGCGCTCCAGCCACGAGGCCAATTGTGTCAACATGGTTGTCAGCACGAGGTAGATCAGTGCCACAGCGATATAGAAATCGAAGGGCCGAAACGTCATGGCAATAAGCGTTTGCGCATAGAGCGTCAGTTCGACCACAGTAATCGCCGACAGCAGAGAGGTGTTTTTAAGTGTCGAGATAGCCTCATTGGTCAGGGATGGCAGGATAATCCGTATCACCTGAGGCAGAATGATGCTGCGCATGGTTGCCGCAGGACTGAAGCCAAGTGCCAACGCGGATTCAGCTTGCCCAGGAGGGATTGCAGACAGGCCACTTCTGACGATTTCTGCAATGTAAGCACCACTGTTGCAACCAAGGGCCAGAACACCAGCTGTAAAGGGTGAGAGCCGGATACCAATCTGCGGCAAGCCGAAATAGATAATGAAAACCTGTATGAGCGATGGTGTGCCGCGGATGAACCAAATGTAAAATGCCGCAGCAAGGCGGATGGCACGCCATTTCGATCGTTGTCCGAGCGCGGCCAACAAGCCACAGATCCAACTCACGATAATCGTCATGATTGTCAGCCAGAAAACGGTCAATGCGGCATCGACAAAACCCGGTCCGTAAAGCTGAAGATCGGTGAGAAACCCATTCATAGCATCAAACCTTTGCTCGTGCTGTCGCCCGAGCGGGGGAGCTCGTCGTGCAAAATACGGTGGAGAAACTGGCGCAAACGATCGCTTTCAGGATGCCGTAGAATGTCTGGGGAGCCGGCTTCGGCCATCACGCCCTTATCGAAAAACACCACTCTGGAGGAGACGTCACGGGCGAAGGCGATTTCGTGGGTGACCAGCAACATGGTCATTCCGTCTGCGGCAAGCTGTGCCATCAAAACCAAAACTTCATGGACAAGTTCCGGGTCAAGGGCAGAGGTCACTTCGTCAAACAGCATGAGTTTCGGTTTCATGGCCAGCGCGCGCACAATGGCAACACGTTGCTGCTGACCGCCAGACAATCTCGCCGGATAGCTGTGGCGTTTTTCGTAAAGGCCTATCCGCACCAGGAGGGCTTCAGCCTCTGCAATGGCCTCTTTTTTATCCTGCTTCAGCAATCGGGTGGGCGCATGGATGACATTTTCCAAAACCGTCATGTGTGGCCACAGATTGTAACTCTGAAACACCATGCCCACACGGCAGCGCAAGCTTTGAAGCTGCGACGGTGTGGGGAAGAACCTCGATTCATGGCGAAAATCGAATGATAAATTCTCGAAATCAAGAAAGCCTGATTGCGGCATTTCCAGCCCGTTTATCGACCGCAGGAATGTGCTTTTCCCCGATCCGCTGGCACCAATAATGGAAACGACTTCGCCTGCGTTCACCTTGAGCGACACACCTTTCAGAACTTCGTTTTCATCGAAGCTTTTGCGAATTTCCCGAAGGCTAAGAAGCGGAACGGTCATAGAATGATCCTCCGCAGGCGGAGGGGTCGTGAAATAAACGCCCCTAGTGCACTGACGCATTCACTTC
>DNPN01000125.1 GCA_003501385.1 Rhizobium sp.
TATTCACTGCGACAGGCTTTAGACCTGCCAAATGTGGCAGGGCGGCATTGGCATCAGCAGGGGTCACTGGCGGGTCTTACATCCGCGCAATAATCTCGCGCAGGGCAGGCTTTTGTGCCCCCAGCAAAAGAACGTTTCTCATCGCCACTTTCGGGTCGCTGGTGCGAAACAACAGCCCGTCTTCCCGGATGGAGCGATCAATTGTCATCCGGCGCTTTTCCTGATCAGGCTTGAGGGCCACGGCAAAATACATGCGGCCATAACGTGGCGTGACGTGTTCAAAGAAACTCTCTTCGCCGCCAATATCGGCATTGAAATTGGCAATGTAGAAAGACCATTTGACATCGGCATATTGGGCAAAATTGGTGCGTGCCGCCGTCACGTGACAGTAACCGAGATGCGGAATTTCATTCAGGGTCTTTTGGAAAATGATCTTGGGAAAACGCACCGAACGATGAAAGCCATTCAGGCGTTCATAGGTATTTTCCCCCGCCGTCGCCAGCCGTGCCGCCGTGCGGGCTGCAACTTCCTCTGGGGTCAGGTAGCGTTTTTCGTCTGAAACCCAGTCATCTTCCCGGCGGATGATTTTGCCGGTGCGCAAAAATTCCGAGTGGCGGCTCTTGGCGCGCTTGGCCGCAAGCGCCAGGGGATTCGGTGCAGAAAAATATCGCAGTTTCAACATTGGCGAACTCTCCAAACATGGTACCCAAACGGATCACATCACTGCGGTGTCATGCATAGTGTGCTGTGTCGGCTGGTGCGCTCACTTTGTTTATTGGCAGTCAATCCGGATGCTGCATCGCATCTGTTTGGCAAGGACTAACGGCAATTCCCGATCAGCAAACCCTTGAAAACAGATAGAGGCTCTGGATTACGCGAGGCTTGCCGTGTGCCTCCATTGCAATTGTGCTCAACGCTGGCTGCGCAACTCGATGCGGATTGTTTCGCGACACAAAACCAGGACATAGTTTTACTCGAACGAACGCCATTTAATGTTAGAAAGTGTTAATTTCCGGTTCATGCGACATCCCGTATTGTATGTTTCATAAAGCCGGATTGGCTGTTTATCGATCAGATAACAGGAGATAATGAATATGGCGAAGATGATGCGTTTTGCAGTGAGCGCCATAGCTCTCAGTGTTTTGGCAGGCTCTTTTGGTGCCGCCCAGGCAATGCCGCTCACACCCAACGCCCCGATGGCATCGGCCACATCGCTTGTCGAGCAGGTTCAGTGGCGGGATGATGGTTACTATGGGAACGGTGGTGGTGATGGGTACTATCGCGGTTATCGCGGCTATGATCGGCCGCGTCCGCACTATCGCCGCCACGATGATGGGCGCTGGTATCCCTTGGCTGCCTTTGCTGCAGGTGCCTTGATTGGCGGGGCCATCGCCTCTCAGCCGGGTCCAGAGCCCGTTCCGCGCGGCGGCAATGGCGTCAATCCGCGCCATTACCAATGGTGCGAGGGGCGTTATCGCACCTATGATGCTTACAGCAACACGTTTGTGAATTATGATGGTGAGCGCCAGCAGTGCCTGTCGCCCTATTATTAATCCGCAATCAGAATGCTCCAAGGTCCGGGTTTTCCGGGCCTTTTTTATGTCACAAAATCCTGGCGCGCCTTAGAATAATCCATGCAAACAGGATGGAGCCGATAATAAAAGCAATAGCATAAGCGGACCCTTGCGGACCGTGCGTAAACGGCAGTTCCGATGTGTTCATACCAAAAAAGCCGGTGACCAGCGATGGCGGCAACAGAAAAGCCGTCATCAGCGACAGCACATAAAGGTGCCGGTTGGTCTCGGAGGAGAGCTTGCTGTCGATTTCTTCATGCAGCAGGCGCGCGCGCTCGTGCAGGGCGTAGACATCGTGGTCCGCCGCTTCCAGCCGACTGGTCAGGCGCGTAGCCACATCTTCAAAGCCCGCGGGCATTTCATCATCATCGGCGGCGGCGGCACGGCGCATCAGGCTGAGCATGCCGCGCAAATGCCGATGCAGCCGCACAATCACCCGCCGCAAAGGTGCCAATTGCGTGCGCTCATCGCGCATATCATCGCCATAGACCACATCCTCAATGCGGCTGATCTCATCCATCAACTCCACCACCAGTGCCATGATGCCGCGCTGCGATTCGGCCACCAGCACTTCGTAGACATGCAAGGGCGAGCGGAATTTGGCCGGGTTTTTTTCAAGGGCGGCCCGCAGCAGATCTACAGAGCGAATGGGTTGCAGCCGGGTGGTGATGATGAAACGGTCCGACAGGGCAAAATGCAGCCAGCCAATATCGCGCGTGGTTGAATCAAACTCTCGCTGAAAATCAACCAATGTGCCGTAAATCAATTGATCGTCCACAGACAGGGCGGCGTGGTGTTCATGATTGATCAGGGCAGAGCGAGCCGCCTCCGTTAATCCGCCAAAATGTTCCAGAAAAGCCGGAACCCGGCCATCGGCAAGGTTCAGGTGCAGCCATAAAAAGCCCTGATCCATCGCCAGTTCATCCACCATGGCTTCCATGGGCAAGCGCTTGGCAATGCTGTTTTCCGGATCAATCTGATAGGCCCAGACGAGACCGGGAATGAGGCCGGGCGTGGTCAGCATGCGGCAAGCTCCTGAAACAGGTCACAGAATATGGGAAGTTACGCGTGACGCGCCGTGTCGGTAAATGAAAATCGAACCCTGTCTATATGCCGCTATTGTGACGGGTGTTTCAATATGCCGCTGTTTTTGCCGGTGATCTTTTCGTGGCTATTTCTTGACGTTTACGTAAAAATCAATAGGCTGATGCCCAATCACGGGATGGAGGAGATCACCATGTACAAGGCTCCGGTTGAGCAAATTGCCTTTACGCTCAAGCATGTTGCCGGTCTTGCGGCTGCTTTGGAGGAGGGCCGCTTCGGCGATCTGTCAGAGGATCTGGTCGATGCGATTCTGGAAGAGGCGGGACGGTTCTCCACCCAGGAAATCGCACCTTTGGCAACGATCGGCGATCAACAGGGCGCGCGGCTTGAGGATGGCAAGGTGAGGCTGCCCGATGGCTGGGCCAATCTTTATCGCCGCTGGGCCGAGGGCGGCTGGAACGGATTGGTGGCCGAGGAGCGTTACGGCGGTCAGGGTCTGCCGCATCTTTTGAATGTGGCGGCTTTGGAAATGTGGAATTCCGGCTCCATGGCCTTTGCCCTTGGCCCCGTGCTGACCATGGGTGCGGCAGAGGCATTGACCGTCCATGGCAGCGAGGCCTTGAAAGAAAAATATCTCCACAAGATGGTCTCCGGTGAATGGATGGCCAGCATGAACCTCACGGAGCCCCATGCAGGGTCTGATCTCGGTGTCATGAAAACCCGCGCTGAACGCCGTGACGATGGCAGCTACAGAATTTTTGGCCAGAAGATTTACATCACCTGGGGCGAACATGATGCCACCGAAAACATCGTTCATCTGGTGTTGGCACGGTTGCCCGATGCGCCTGCGGGCACACGCGGCATATCACTTTTTCTGGTGCCGAAATTTCTGGTGAATGATGATGGCTCATTAGGAGCCCGCAACGATCTGTTTTGCCATTCGCTGGAGCATAAGCTGGGCATCCACGGCTCGCCCACCTGCACGATGATTTATGGTGATGGCCGCTTTGGCGATGAACCCGGCGCAATTGGCTATGTGATTGGTGAGGAAAACAAGGGGCTGGCCTGCATGTTCACTATGATGAACAATGCGCGCCTCGCCGTCGGCATGCAGGGCGTGGCCATTGCCGAGGCTGCCACCCAGAAGGCCACCCACTATGCCAGGGAGCGCACCCAAGGCAAGGCTCCCGGCTGGACGGGCACCGGCATGAGCCCGATTATCGAGCACCCTGATGTGGCCCGCACGCTGGTGACCATGAAAGCCCTCACGCAAGGTGTTCGGGCCATTTGCTACGCGTGCGCCTATGCCATTGATATGAGCCACCACGCCGAGGGCGAGACAGTACGGCATTGGCAGGAGCGCGCAGCCCTTCTGACCCCGATTGCCAAGAGCTTTGCCACGGATACTGGCGTAGAGGTCGCATCCATGGGCATTCAGGTGCATGGCGGCATGGGTTTTATTGAAGAAACCGGAGCTGCCCGCCTGTTGCGCGATATCCGCATTGCGCCCATTTACGAAGGCACAAATGGCATTCAGGCGATTGATCTTGTGGTGCGCAAACTGCCCCAATCCAATGGCGATCATGTTCGCGGCTTTATCCATGAGTTGAAGGCCATAGCGGTGGCTGTCGATGCCAGCAATCAGCCCGATTTCGGAGAAACGGCACTGCGCCTGCTCTCCAGCATCACCGATTTGCAAGAAGCAACGGAGTGGTTGCTGGCCCGTCTGAGCGCAGGTGAGCAAGTGGAGGCACTCGCAGGTGCCACGCCCTATCAAAGACTGTTTGGCCTGACCTTGACCGGGGCCTATCTGGCCAAGGGAGCTTTGGTGGATGTGGCCAATCACCAAAGCCATCAGCAGGCCTTGTGCCGATTTGTGGCTGAAAACCTGCTGGCAGAAACGGCAGCCTTGAAACAGACGGTGATTGGCGGCGCATCCAGCCTGCTTGCCGCGCGCGCAATCTTGATGGCGGGTGCGTGAGATGACAGATCATATCCTGGTTGAAAAACCATCAGCCTATCCCGGTGTTCTGGTCATTCGCCTCAATCGGCCTGATAAGAAAAACGCCATCACCTCGGCCATGTACCAGCGTATGACGGAGGCCCTTGCTGATGCCGAGCAAGATGAGACTGTCCGCACCATCGCCTTTCTGGGCTCCGAAGGCTGCTTCTCCGCAGGCAATGACATGGCCGATTTTCTAAGTTTTGCCATGGGCGGGCAGGGAGAACCAGCCGCCTTTGGCCTGCTCAAGGCGCTGGCCGGGGCAACAAAGCCGATGGTATCGGGCGTGGATGGCCTTGCCATCGGCATTGGCACCACGCTGCATCTGCATTGCGATCTGACGATTGCCTCAAACCGCAGCCGGTTCAAAACACCCTTTGTGGATCTGGCACTGGTGCCCGAGGCGGCATCCAGCCTTCTGGCCCCGCTGCTGATGGGCCATCAACGCGCTTTTGCCCTGCTGGCACTGGGTGAAGGCTTTTCGGCTGATCAAGCCCGCGAGGCGGGACTGATCTGGAAAGTTGTCGAAGCTGATGCCGTGGAGACAGAGACCCTGACCCTTGCTGCAAGCCTCGCCGCCAAGCCTGTGCAGGCGCTGAAGATTGCCAGACAGCTGATCCGGGGTGATCGGAGTGCCGTTTTAGCGCGTATGAAGGACGAGCTTGTGCACTTTGCCAATCAGCTCAAAAGTGCTGAGGCCCGCACCGCCTTTCAAGCGTTCATGCAGCGCAAGGCTCCATGAATTTTTGCGGTTAAAAGATCATTCGCGAGTGGTCCTACAGTCTATCAGGTTTAGATTGAAGCAGACAGACTTTCGGTTCTTTTGGTTTCGTTTGTCTTTTCGGGAAAAC
>DNPN01000090.1 GCA_003501385.1 Rhizobium sp.
TGTCTTTTCGGGAAAACCGGGTTCCGCTTTTCCCTGACAAACTCTAGATACCGATGAGCGGAGAAAGATCACCATCCTGATCATAGCGCTTAAAGATTGCCAAAGCCCTCCGACGTATACCTTCTGGCACATTTTCGCCGCGACCCGCGACACCTTTGTTCAACCGATATTTTGCGCCATCACGCTTGTCGTCAAGGGCGTCAGCAAGCCTCTCGAGAGAGACACCATCGAACCCAATAAAGTCGGCGATTTTTTCGGCCAGCAGCTGTTTATTGCCCAGGAAATCATGTTCGTAAGAGACCCATAGAGGCTTGACGGCGCCAAAAGTCTCACATTTTTGCCAACTCATCAAAAACTGCACGTACCAGACCGCATGGACATCCACCAACAACTCAAGCCGGTCGTCCAAAGCCATGTCACTGTAATGCGCGGGCAAGCCGTCGTTGAAAAATCGTATCTGAGCGTGCTCGTACGTCCTGCGATCCGCCACAAACATATCATCCAGACTGACGAGACTATCGAAAAAATTCCGGATCGTGACGATGGGCTTGATTTGATAGAGCGCCAACTGGTTCGCCAGATAGGGCGTACACCGCACGTGATGCTGCGCAACATAGCTTCGTGGATCAAGACCATTGCGCAAGAGTGCCAACTCATCCAACTCCTGCGACCTCAAATTGGCTCCCAGCAAGGAGCTTAACTGTCCGTCAACCGTTGGACAGGTCAAGCACGCATTATGCAAATCAAGCGCCCTCCCCAATGCAGCTGCTATAAATGTCGAGGCCGACTTCGGAGCGCAGGCAACTAGAATATTGGTCTTTTTCGCATGATTTGCCGTCAGACGGCACCGCATCACAAGCTCAACAAACTGCCTCATGCCTATCTTGAGGCTCGCAGCCGTTGCCTCGTCCACTCTCGGCAGAAAGAACGGATGCGCGTGCGACATTTCCGATGTGACCTCAAGCACCATATTCGATGGCAAGCGCGCCAAAAACTCGGAGCCCTTTTTACACATCTGCCGCACATTGCCAAGAGCAGGCAAGCCCTGAATAAAATCAATGATTTCTTGATGCGACGGAGGATCGCATTCGAGGGCAAAGCCTATGCGTCCAATGTGTTTATTCATAGAAATCACCACCCTGAAAAGATGTGAAAATTCAGTTCATGCAAACGCATGCATGTATGCATATACAATGAATATCTCACACAACTTGTCTGAGGCTGACGAAACGCACGTTCAGCGGGAATTTTGTAGGTCATCTCCCAAAACAGTCAGCGGCCAATCGCAGACGAAATCCTCAAAATCCTCCACAGGCACATGCTCTTCGCTGACGGTGCGGCCTTTGGCGGAAATTCCGGCCTGATGTACGGTGTCCGGATCGCCCGATAAAAGCGGATGCCACCAATAAAGATCGCGCCCTTCATAAACCAGACGATAGCCACAACTGGGCGGTAACCAGGCAATGGTTTCCACCTGATCCGGCGTCAGTTGAATACAATCGGGCACCGTTGCCTGGCGATTGGGGTAATCCTTGCAGCGACAGCTCTCGCCATCCAGAAGCTTGCAGGCCACGGAGGTAAAGACCACCTCTCCGGTTTCCCAATCTTCCAGCTTGTTCAGACAGCAAAGCCCGCAGCCATCACACAGATTTTCCCACTCCAGCGTGGTCATCTCTGCAAGGCTTTTGGTTTTCCAATAGGGTTCCTGGCTCATGGTTGTCTTCAATGGGGCTGTCCTCAATGGGCTGGTTCAGCGCTTGTTTCCGTGCCATCATAGCGCAAAACCTATTACGGACAGAATATCATGCGAAGCGGGCAGACATGGGCGCTGATCCATTTTAAGTCAAGCTTCAGAGTTTAGAGTCGCCCGCGATCAACAGGGGCATGAATGCCCGCAATGGACCGGCAATGAACGACAAAAAACGGCATTTACTCCTCAAGATCGATGCTTGGATCGACTCGACCCTTTGGAATGCCGGCTTTCGGCTGGCGGAATTCTGGGAAGAGCTGACCATCTTCTTTCGTCGTTTTCGCATGCGCGGCTGGAAAAAACTGCTGTTTGACGTGTTGGGCGAATGCATGACGCTGGGCACGGCAGGCACTGTGGTGTTGCTGGCGCTGGCCCTGCCTGCTTTTGACGAAACCGTCAAGGACTGGCGCAATCGTGGTGATTTTGCCGTGACCTTTCTGGATCGTTACGGCAATGTGATTGGCCATCGCGGCATTATCCACGAAAATTCCGTGGCCTACAACGATCTGCCAGACAACCTGATCAAGGCGGTGCTGGCCACCGAAGACAGACGGTTTTTCTCCCATTTTGGCATTGATTTTATTGGTCTTTTCAGAGCACTCAGCGAAAACGCCAGAGCAGGCGGCGTGGTGCAGGGCGGCTCGACCCTGACGCAGCAATTGGCCAAAAACCTGTTTTTGACCAACGAGCGCTCGATTGAGCGCAAGATCAAGGAAGCCTTTCTGTCGCTCTGGCTGGAAGCAAATCTGTCGAAAAAGGAAATCCTGTCGCTGTATCTGGACCGCGCCTATATGGGGGGCGGCACGTTTGGGGTTGCTGCGGCGTCGCAGTTTTACTTTGGCAAGAGCGTGCAGGATGTGAATCTGGCCGAGGCGGCCATGCTGGCCGGTCTTTTCAAGGCACCGGCGAAATATGCCCCACACGTCAATCTGCCCGCAGCCCGCGGTCGCGCCAATGAAGTGTTGAGCAATCTGGTGCAAAGTGGCTTCATGAGCGAGGGTCAGGTGATTGCCGCCCGCCGCAACCCGGCAACCGTGGTGGACCGGGCCGAGCAGGACTCGCCCGATTTCTTTCTGGATTGGGCGTTTGATGAAGTTCAACGCCTTGGCAGCCGTTTTTCCGAGCGCTCCCTTGTTGTCCGCACCACCGTGGACACGGGCCTGCAAAAAGTGGCTGAAGCGGCTGTGAACAACACGCTGCGCGATTTTGGCGAGGAATATAAGGTCAAGCAAGGGGCCACCGTCACCCTTGATAACACGGGTGCGGTGCGGGCCATGGTGGGCGGGCGGGACTATGGCGAAAGCCAGTTTAACCGCGCCACCAAGGCGCTGCGCCAACCCGGATCATCCTTCAAGATCTACACCTATGCCGTGGCGATGGAAGCAGGACTGACCCCGGACAGCACCATTGTCGATGCCCCATTCAACTGGGGCAATTGGAGCCCGCATAATTATGGCAACAGCTATGCTGGCCGGATCACGCTGACCACGGCGCTGGCCAAATCCATCAACACGGTGCCGGTGCGGCTGGTGAAAGAGCGTCTGGGGGTGGATTCTGTGGTGCGCATGGCAAAAGCCATGGGGGTGGAAACACCGATCCGCAAAGATGTCACCATTCCGCTCGGCACGTCGGAAGTCACGGTGATGGATCAGGCCACGGCCTATGCCGTTCTGCCTGCGGGCGGCATGCAGTCGCGCCGCCATGGTATTGATGAAATCCTCGATTATCGCGGCAACGTGCTTTATAATTTTGAGCGCGATGAGGAGGCTCCGCGCCGGGTGCTGACCGAGCAGGCCAATGATTACATGAACCAGATGCTGACCAAGGTGCCTTACATCGGCACGGGCCGCAAGGCGGCGCTGGATGGCATTTTGACCGCAGGCAAAAGCGGTACCACGCAGGCCTATCGAGATGCCTGGTTTGTGGGCTTCACCGGCAATTTCACCACCGCCGTGTGGTTTGGCAATGATGATTACACCTCCAGCAACAATATGACAGGCGGCTCGCTTCCGGCCATGACGTTTAAAACCATCATGGATTACGCGCATCAGGGAATCGGTATCCGGCCCATTCCCGGCGTCAAGGAACCAGCTGTCACAGCCGTTAAAGTCACCAAACCAACCAAGGGTGCGCCGGAAACACCCGCGACCCCAGGCTTTGTGCGACCCCGTAGTCTTTCCGTGGAAACCACAGCATTGCTGCGCAACATTGGCGATATGCTGACAGAGGCAAAACCATTTCCTGAACAGAGCCAGACGCAGGCTTTGAATTGAGCAGTCCAGGAGCCGTTTGACGCAGCCGCATATTGCGGCTTCGGATCGAAAATTGGGAAGTGACTTTTTACTCTTGGATCCGATGCGATATAGGCCCACCGAACAAAGCGGATGCTATAAACGCCCCGTCCGGAAAGTAAGCGATGCAAAAATCATCGCGGCCAGTCCAAGAAACGAAGCTGTCATAAAGCCAGTGCCAATTGGAAAATTGTCGGCCACCAGCCCACCCAAAGATGCCCCAATGACTGTCCCAAAACTCAGTGCTGTTGTCAGCAAAGCCATGGTTTGAGTTGCACGATCTTTGTCGCATCGGTGTGAAACATAGGAGAAACCGCCAGAAATTGCTGGCGCAGCCCCTAACCCAGCGAGAAAACACCACAAAACCAACAGGGACGGTGTATTCATCATGCTCATAAGAAATGTAAAAGATATCATCACTGAAACGCCCCCCACGATAAGTAACCGTGGGTCAAGAGATGACAGCCTTGGCCCAAAGAGCAGAGCGATTGCACCACTACCTGTCGCCCATGCGGCAAGCGCGATCCCTGAAAAGGCAGGAATTTGCAAACCAACCGAATAAGCAATCAAAAGCACTTCAATAACACCAAAGAGCGCACCTATGAAAAGGAAGGCGAGAAACGTGATAAGTAACCAAGAGGAGAACGTCGGAAGCCAACCTTGCCGCCCATGATCGCCCTCACGCATATGAACAAAGCTGCCTATTCGCGACAATCCAAGCAAACCAATCAAAGGCCCGACAATGATAATGACAGGAGCAAAATAGGGGTTGAAACTCGCTGCTACCATTGTCATTGCCGGGGCTAACGCGAACATCGCCTCATCGACAACGGATTCCAGCATAAATGCCGTATTGTGATCCGATCTCGTATCAAGTCGAGCCTTCCAGCGCGCTCGCACAACGGAGCCCACATCTATCGAAGATGCACCGACAAGGGCCGCACTAACCCAAATAATAAAATCATCCGCACCCCGAGCACAGAGAGCGGCCAGCAGACACAGTGAAAATGCCTGAAAAATAGCAACCCGTGAGAGAACGAAAAACTGCCCTCTTACATCCATCCACTTTGCCCAGGCAGGCATAGCCAGTGCCGTAACAAATGAATAGATTGCAGCAGCAATTCCTGCAGACGTATAATTTCCCAGACTATGGCTTGCACTCATGACGATTGCGACCCCAGACGAACTGACAGGAAAGCGGGCCACCGCACCCAAAAAAACCTGGGCTGCGGCCCCCTGCAATCGCATAAGCTTGACATAAGATGCACTGTTTTGGCTGGCACCACCAATGATTGACATGCTCATCACGCCGCTGAATAGATTTTGGGCGATGGGCGGTAGACGTGAGCGACAAAATGCGCGGTTTCTTCGTGATTGGTGGATCTCACCAATTCCGCAAACCCCTTCCTGTAGCGCATTGTATAGGTGTGTTTTTCCTCTCCAGCGTTTAATTTGGTATACTCTCCCACTCCTCGTTTCAAATCAGAAATGATCTCAAGATAAGGGTAGTCATATTGTTTCTCGACAATCCAAAACTCCAATCCATCAACAACATCATCTTCAGCTTCTGAAAAACCACGCTCTTTGGGGGACGTAAGCGGTCTTGTATCAAGATCAAACTTAAGAAGACCAAGAAAGAATTCACCATGCCCCGCAGAGATTTTCTGACGCAACAGGTGCTGCCCCCAATCAAGGACAAGACTATCAAAAGCTTGGTCGGTGAAACACAGTTCCAAAGCTGGCGCAAGAGAATCAGGGTCCGCCACAGATTTTGCCGCCAGATCTCGCAGGACTTCAGCCGCTGGATGTTCGCAACCATCAACGAAATCTGCAAAGGATATAATCATTTGCGATTGGGAAATATTCTCCAGCCTCAAAGCCGCTACCCAAAGATTCCGCATGACCAAGTTCTCGGTCAGGAGTCTGGCCCAGAACAGGAAGCGCCATGCCTTTCGGTGTTCCTCTAGATTAGCGACATCGCTCTGTAAAACATAATCAAAATCATCGTTTTGTCCCTTGATCGTCTTGAATCCATATTCTTTCTTTTTGTCACCAAACTCGGTGTTTGGCAAAAGCAACATGGGATAGGTTGCTATCCTCGAGACAAACCGAGCCATCTCATCATAGCCCTCAATGAAACTTCTAAAAGTCTCTCCCGGTGCGCCCCATATCAGCTCCGCATAGACATCCATTTCGTTTTGCCGAAGCCACAAAACAAGATCTTTCCATTCATTAATCCCCATGTTCTTACGTTTCATCGCTTCAAGCACAGGTTCGTTCAATGATTGCAGCGCAATTGTGAAGGATGTTTTGAGGCCAGCCTCCTTCATTTTGCTGACGATTTCATAGAAGGTTTTATTTTTGTTTTTTGCCCAAGATGTCTCAAGTGCCTTTGGACGACCGTACTTTGCTTTCATCTCGATAACGGCATCTACAAATTCCAGATCTTGTTTGAGCATTCCGAAATTAGCGTCACACAAGACAATGGTTTCTGCCCCCTCCCTTACCAAATATTCAAGCTCAGAACGGAGACGTCCAATTGAAAAACTACGCACTTTCTGACCAGTAGCACCACCCCAATAACAGAAAGCACAGCTATAAGGACATCCACGATTGGTTTCCATCAATGCGACATCGTATCGGAAACGGCCTTGATCATCTGAAAGTGGAATTGCACCCGAAAGTATCGGAGATGGTATTTCGTCAAGATCGAGAATCCGAGGCCGCACCTCGGTATGATGTACATTGCCATTCTTATCAACATAGGAAATCCCCGGAACGCCGGACAACAATTCAACATTGGGTAGCGCGTTGAGGATATCCACCATGGTAAAGTCGCCCTCACCGTTGACGACGATATCGACTGCCTGCGTCGCACAAAAGACTTTTTCAGCCTGATTGGATACGTGATTACCTCCCAAAATGATCAGGCACTCGCTATTAAACTGCTTCAGGGTTTCAGACACCTTGATAAACTGGTTATAATTCCATCCCAAGACAGAGAAGCCAATCACGTGAGGAACACCCTGATCGACAATCTTCAGTGCCATTTCCAGAGGGGAGGCTTCGCCCGAAAAATTAAGAATGTCACAGTCATATTTTTCGGAAACATTCTTATTGGATCGGAGAGCCGCAACGACATAGCCGGCGGCCAAAGGCATTGATTCCTTCGCCATATGCCAGACACTCTGCTGAACAATGACGCAACGCATTCTTGGCGTGGAATCACTCCCGTCAAGACGGTCAATGGCAGTATTAATTTGCACGAAAAGCCTCCAAGATCAAAATTTTAAAACATTTCTTTGAAATTATTTGTATTTATTTGAATCGCATTGAATGTGCGTTCGAATACCCTCTTTACGATTTTATTTTCGTTATACAACTGAAGTACATGGCGCATCAGCCAGCTGTCAAGCGCGCTAAAGTCTTTGGCATGTGCGCTATCGTGTCATTGAGGACAATGAAACACGACGTGTCTTATGGTTCTCGCAAGGACGCCATGATAGACCGAACACCACTGGACATATGCACCGGCGAGCATTTCCAACACAGCATATGGATGCTATCGCTTCCATAATACCAACAGGGTCAGAATCATCGCGTGTTCCGGGTTCCTCTTCTTGTCATGATTGCGCTTGCCATTGCCTTTGGCCTTGGCATTCAATCCACGTTGATGGCGCTGAATGCCACGGTTGGCTTCGGTGAAATCGAGATTGAGGGTTGGCGCGCCTTTCCGCAGGCGCAAACGGCGGCGGCTGATCCTTACGCTCGCTCGCATCGCGCCAGAGCAGGACGCCTGCTGTTGGGCAGTGCCGAAGGCCTGACCTTTATTGCCACCACCGATACCAACGGCCAGCGCCTGACGGGCGAATGCCGCTACCGGCTTTCCGGCAGCCTGCCGATGGCGCGGTTCTGGACACTCTATGCCACCCGCCCGAATGAAGAACCGCTCGATGTTTCCAATGATTTGCCACGCGCGCTGAACTCAATTGTCACGCTGAAAAAACCGGATGGCACGCTCGACATCACCATCGGAGCCAAGGCGGCACCGGGAAACTGGCTGGCCATTGCTGCGGATAGCGGTCCCGTCATGCTGAATCTGACGCTTCTGGATACGCCGGCTGCTGGCAACTCCGGCCTTGTGGCGCTCACCATGCCACGCATTGAGCGGATTGGGTGCGGCCATGTTTAAGCTGATCTATGCGGTCGTGGTGGGTCTGATTGGTGCCGTCTTGCTGCACATCATCATTATTCTGGCACTGCCGCATTTTACCGGCAAGGATGCCTATACCCGTGTGACCTTTGAGGGGCCGCCCAATCGTTTCTACAGTCTTGGAAGCCAAGTGGATAAAGCCGGACTTGCGGGCACCGATCCATTTTTGAAGCTCGCCGCCTGTGCTTTTGATATCAGCAACGGTCCAGTGCATATCACCGCCGCAGGTGCCGTATCGTTCTGGTCCATCGGGATTTTTGACCGCAATGCCAACGAGGCCTACAGCATGAATGATGCCACAGCAGTGGAAGGCAAGGTCGATATTATCGCGGCAACCTCAGCACAGTTGGCGCAATTGCGCGCACAACAATCCGAAAGCCTGACGCAAACCATTTTCGTCGAGATGCCAACAACTGAGGGCTATGCCGTGCTGCGCACCATGGTACCACAAGACAGTCTCAAGCCGGATGCAGCAGCCGTTCTCACAGGAGCGCGATGCCTGCCCTTGAGCATGGACGCTCTGTAACCGGGTCCTTGATGGCCTCAACCCTCGTAGGGGTGCGTCTCATGCACAGGCCGCTTGCCTGTCAACGCTGCCGCGCCAAAGATCATCGGCTCACTCCGGGTGTAGCGGACACCCGTGAACAGCAGAATGCGCGCCTGCATTGCTTCTGCCGGTCGCTTGCCCGGTTTGTGCTCCAGATGATCTTTCAATCTTACGATGTCAGCCATGCTCGTCTCCAATTTAGAGCATTTCCGGCAAAAATGCGTCGTATTTTGCGTTCGGAAATGCATAAAACCAAGGAATTAAAGATTTTCGGTGTTTTGGTGAAACACTGACAAACTCTAACATGTGAGACGGATGAAGAGATCGATCTCATCCTGCCCCCAAGTGGGGGGCCAACACATCCCTGCGGTGCTGTTTCAGGGCATTTGCAGGGCATTCTGTGCCATTCTCCAAACCATTGCAGCGACGCTGCTCGGGCTCCATTCAATCATCAGATCGGTAAACGCACCATCAATACATCCATCCGATTTTTCTTATTAAACATCAGGGATGGTTAACAGCTTGCTAACGATTAGCCTGTATTTTGTGCGAAATAGTATTGCGTTGGGACGGATAATGTCGTGAATGATGAGTTTAGGGCGTTGGAAAACACACGAATCGGTCGCACAAAGGATGTGGTGTTAATGGCCACAGTCTCGAGTTTTGAGAGCATGGAACGTCCCGCAAAGGCCGATCTCAAGCAATTTGCGCTGCTGTTTCAACCCCTGTTTCAATCCTCCACGCTGGAAGCCAGACGTGCAGCCGTGGCAGCCCTCTCCCAATCGCCCAACGTGCCTGAACCCGTTGCGCTGTTCATTGCCAGCCAGCCGATTTCCATCGCCGCTTCGTTTTTGACCTCCTCGCCCTGTCTGACCGACGAATTGCTACTGACCGTGGCCCGCACGCAAGGAAAGGCGCATGTGCGCGCCATTGTGCGCCGTGAATCGCTCTCGCCAGCCATGATTGATGCGCTGGTGGGCCTGCGTTTTGGTTCCAACACCGATCAGATGAAAGACTCCTCTGCCCTCGCAGACGGTGCAGCACAGGACATGATGGAAGCTCCGCCGCGCATCATCCCAATCCGCCCTGATCCTTTGCCGGTGAAAAAGACCGAAATGGTAACGCCCGAACGTGTAAAACCGCTTGAAGCGCAGATTGCGCCAGCGCAGAAGAGCGAAAGCACAATCAATGCGCCATCCAGCGAGCAAGACGGCAGACGTGCGCGCGAAGAAATGCTGCGCCAGACATTGAAGGCATTAGACCGGCACCTGCACCGTACCCCCGCGGATGTGCAGGGATTGCGCCGTCTGAGCCCAATACAAGATGCCTTGCTGGTGCGCTTTGCCCGCACGGGGGATGCCAGCGCCTTTGCAACGGTCCTTGCCGATGCCTTGTCATCCAGCCGCTGGCTGGCAGAACGCATTCTGCTGGATCTCTCCGGCCGCCAACTTGCCACCACTTTGCTGGGCCTCACCATGAGCCTGCCGGACATTACTTTTGTGTTGAGCCGTTTCTACCCGCATCTTCGGGAAATGGAGAACAACGAGCCACGCATGGCGCGCCTGATTGCATCTCTGGACGGGCGGGAGTGTCAAAAGCGCATCGAAACATGGCTACGTGCTGACAACAACACCTATCAATTACCGCAGGAAGACGCGCCAAAGCAGCAAGAAGAAGGCGATGATATTGTTGCCTATTTGAGGCAATACCGGGCGTGAGGCTGGCCTGAGTTGGGCCGCATATTGTACAATTTCATTGCGCCTCAACGATAAACAACCCCTCAATTGTCTCCACCTCCAACTCGACCAGCCACAGATCAGAATCCCATTTGAGTTCCCGCGCAATCAACGCCGCCACGGCATCTGGCTCAGCCTGATCAAGGCGCATTTCAAAGCGCCGATCCATGGCCCCTTCCTCATCCACGAGGCTTTGCGGGGCCGGGCCAAACAGCGTCTCACGACCATCACGAAAGCGCTGACGAATAAAAATCGCGCCGGCCTGCTCCATGCCCTTGCGCTCAACGGCTGCATAACCGCCCTTGGCAAACACGGTGCGGATCAGGGCAGAGACAAAAATGTCAGAGCGAAGGCGCATGGCAAACTTTCGAATCTGTCGAGAGAAGGATCACAAAAGAAAGATCAGAGGGCACCGATGGATTTCAGTGTCTTCAGCACAGCCATATCCGGCTCACCTGTTTCGGGCAAACGATAGTGGCGCTGGAAGTGACGGATGGCCGCCTTGGTTTTGTCTCCGGCCACACCGTCAACAGTAATGCCGGTATAGGCCACGTTGATCAGGCCGCGCTGAATATCCATAACCAGACTTGTGCCCGTTGTGGCGTCGGTTTGGGCCACACCAACAGGAACCTTTGGCACAGGGGCCGCGATATGCGCCGATGCTTTGGTTGCAGGCGGGGTCACCATATTTTTCTCGGCACTGCGGATGGCTGCCGCGACCGGATCAACGCTGTCTCCGCCCGAGGTTTTGACCGCGGTGGGTCGCTCCTGCGGGCGCACGGTGGCAACCATGCTATCCGTCGCAGGTGCCAAGGGCTGGCCCTTGTCTGCCGTCAGGATGGCCAGCAGATCGCTGCTTGGCTGGCCCGATGGCGGTAGGCCGAGCTGCTGCTGATAGGCACCGATTGCCGCAACCGTTGTGGCGCTGCGGCGTCCGTCAATCGGTCCATCGTAAAGCCCGAGACGCGACAGCTGGCTTTGAATGGCCAGCACCATCTTCTGGTCGGCCAAGCCCTCAGGCTGGGTCTGCGGCGGCACGGCGGCGGCCACAGAGGGCGGAGCGGCTGGCACCGTGCTTTGACGCTGTATCAGATAGGTGGTGACATCATCGGGATGGGGATTGGTGGCCGCAGAGGTGTTGAACCCCAGCATGGCAGAGAAATTACCGGGATCACGGGTGCGCAGGAAAGGCGATGGATGCCGCCCCTGCTGATACCAAAAGGCGTTGGCGGACACAAACCCGAACACAACCACAAAGCCAAGTGTTGCAACCACAGCAGAAGGCTTGCGGCCAGCCAGACGCATGGACGCTTGAGCGGCCAGGATAACAAAGCCCGGCTCCTTGCGGACGGGCTTTTTCTTATCCGGCAATTTTCGCTTTCGCGTCGCCATTCAATCCTTCCTGAGCGCCAAACTGCGAGTCATTCACGTCCTGTTGGCCTGTACTCACCATGCTTGCCTGCAAGCGTGGCGGAAATTCGATCTGCTGGCTTTCACCCGTTGCTTCGATGCGCGAAACACCCGACCCGTCGATGGGCAGGCTGATCTGCACCACGGTGCCCTCTCCGGCCCGGCTCGAAATTGTAAACTCGCCACCATGCAGCGCCACCAGCCCCTTGACCAGCGACAGACCCAAACCGACACCGTCATATTGGCGGTTATAGTCACTCTGCACCTGCACAAAGGGCTGGCCGAGTG
The DNA here is from genome assembly GCA_003501385.1 of Rhizobium sp. Lineage (GTDB taxonomy): Bacteria > Pseudomonadota > Alphaproteobacteria > Rhizobiales > Rhizobiaceae > Allorhizobium. The sequence continues at coordinate 12,236 of DNPN01000090.1, forward strand.
TGCGGATCTTGTCTTGGTCGATGCCAATGCCTGTGTCGCTGACCGACAACACCAAATTCTGATCTGATCGTGCCGCATCCACAGTGATAACGCCACCCGTTTCGGTGAATTTGATCGCATTACCAACAAGATTGATGAGGATCTGGCGCACGGCGCGCGGATCGGCATGCACTTCACCCACGTTGCGGGCAATGCGGCTTGTCAAGGCAACGCCCATTTCGCGGGCTTGGAGCGCGAGCATCTTCTCGCAATCGAAAATGGTTTCAGACACGGTAAAGGGCTCAACCAGCAGCTCATAGCGCCCGGCCTCGATGCGGGACATATCCAGCATGCTGTTGACCACCGACAGCAAATGCCCACCGGACTGGCGGATCAGGCGCACATATTCGCGATGGCGCTCATCTTCCATCCGGCCCAGGTAATCGCCCATCAGAATGTCGGAAAAGCCAAGAATGGCGTTCAGCGGCGTGCGCAACTCATGGCTCATATTGGCGAGGA
>DNPN01000099.1 GCA_003501385.1 Rhizobium sp.
GCTGGTGAGGCCGGAAATAGCCTTGATGCTGACTGCAGCAACCTGGGTTGTGGTCAGACCTGCGACCACGGCTGTGCTGAGGGCTCCGAGTTGTGTTGAGCTCAATGCACCCATCTGTGCGGAGGTCAAGCCAGCGGCCTGCGCGGTTGTCAAGGTGGCAAGCTGTTCGGTTTTCAGACCAGCAATCGCCTTGGCGCTGAGCGAGGAAATTTGTGTCGATGAAAGCGCGGCAAGGTCTGCCGTTTCCATGGCACCGAGCTGCGTTGAAGAGAGAGCCCCCAGCTGTGCTGATGTCAATGCTGATGTCTGCGTCGTGCTCAATCCAACAATCGATCCTGTGGACAAGCCGCCAACGGCTGCTGTGCTTAGCGCGGCTTCCTGGGTGGTGGTCAGTGCTGTCAACTGATCCAGGGTCAAGCCCTTGATTGCAGCAGCTGAAATCGCACCAACCTGGCTGGAGCTGAATGCCGCAAAGTCTGTCGTGGTAATGGCGGCCAGCTGCGTGGACGAAATGGCTGCAACCTGCGCCGTCGACATCGCTGCGATATCCGTTGTGGTCAGGCCAGAGATTACGGTGGTGGAAAGGGTCTTGATCTGCGCAGTTGTCAACGAAGACATTATTGAACTTGTCATTAGCGTGTGCCTCACAAGGTTAACGGAATGTAAACACCACCCTCCGACACACAGCTATCCGATTTGACGCGATCCCAATCTGTCAAATGGCCTGAGCCGTGTCCGGAGATTATAATGTTACGCAAAACATGGTCCGTCCGGGCCAACGCGCTGGGAGAGCATCATGCATCAAAGACCCGAAGACGGTCTTGACCCCCACGCCTTTCTAAAACGAGTCGGATGTGCGTCCCGTTTCCAACTCAAACAAAAGCCAAAGTATATCCAGCTTTATGTGATTTGATATGTATATCTACATTTCCTAATTTTTATTTAATTTTTTTTAAGATACACGTTTTGACTGTAGTTTTATATAGTATCGTCGGAATTTATATTTGTAATTATAATTGTTGTTGCATATAATTTTATTTTATAAACGATATGAAATAAAAATACTTGAAAAGCAGGGCGCTTTCTAGCGATTTGACTTTGTTCGCCTTGCTGTACAAGGGGAATGGTAGGTTTCTGCTGATTTGTTGGGATGGTGGCCGACGATCTTCGACGTGATCCTGCTTATCGCTGCTCGCAACGCGTTATAATGCAGTGCACCCGTGATCCAACACAGTCCTGTGTGAAGACACAAAAAAAGCCTCGTGAATGTCACGAGGCTTTTTTTAATCGGATGGTGGGCGTAACAAGGATCGAACTTGTGACCCCTACGATGTCAACGTAGTGCTCTCCCGCTGAGCTATACGCCCATCCGATGACGGCGGATAGACCACAAAACCTTCCGATCCGTCAATAGGAGTTCGCAGATTTGTGACAAGATTTTCGCAAGCGCTTATGCCGCAAGCAGTTTATTCACCTCATCCACCAGATCACGCAGGTGGAATGGCTTGGACAAAACCTTTGCATCCTTTGGTGCCTTGGAATCAGCGTTAAGGGCAACGGCTGCAAATCCGGTGATGAACATCACCTTGAGGTCCGGATCCAGCTCTGTGGCACGGCGCGCGAGTTCGATGCCATCCATTTCCGGCATGACGATATCCGTCAGCAGTAGCGAAAAGGGCTCTTCCCGCAGCCTGTCATAGGCGCTGGCACCGTTGTCAAAAGAAGCCACTTTATAGCCAGCCTTTTCCAAAGCCTTAACCAGGAAGCGGCGCATATCGTTATCGTCTTCGGCAAGAAGAATTTTCTGAGTCATTGCGGGACCGTTACTCGACTGATGATGGTGTTCAAGCTTTCCTCAATACTTCCGATCCCGTAAAGATCTTATGAAGGTAAGGAAAGCCTCTCATGATGTACTCTTACAGCGCGGCGCGTTTTATAAAGCGGTCAGAGGACGTTGTAAAACTTTAAACCTGCTGCATAATTTTTTCCTCAAGGCGATTCCGGCTTTCGGAGTTATCTAGTAGTATGGACTTCATTGCTGCCAACTGGCAACATATGTTTCATAATGATTTGCTTATTTGGTAAAGAAGGGGTCAGATGCAGCCGTGGTCAGCCGATTGTGAGCTGTTTGAGGTGCGAGAACCCATCGAGCAGACGATTCCTTTCGTTTATAATTCCCCCCATAGCGGCCGAGACTATCCAAAGGCGTTTTTGGAGCGTTCCAGGCTTGACGCTGTTTCCATCCGCCGCTCGGAGGATCACTTTGTTGATGAATTATTCTCCTCGGCACCCTCCCATGGCGCTCCGCTTCTGATTGCTAATTTCCCCCGTGCTTACGTTGATGTCAACCGCGAACCTTTCGAGCTTGATCCTCGCATGTTTTCCGGTCCGCTTCCCTCTTATGTCAATGGGCATTCGGTGCGGGTGGCGGGCGGACTTGGCACCATTCCACGGATTGTGGCCGAAAATATGGAAATCTATCAGGGTCGCCTGACGGTTGAGGAGGGGCTTGCCCGCATTGAAGCGATCTACAAGCCATACCACACCTGCCTGCGGCGTCTGGTTGCCAGAACTCACGCCCGCTTTGGTCGTGCCATTTTGATTGATTGCCATTCCATGCCCGGCTCGATTCGGGTGGGTGGCAGCGCGGTGCGGCCGGATTTTATCATTGGAGATCGCTACGGTTCCAGTGCGTCAGCAGAGCTGACCCAGGCTGCCCTGCAGATTCTGGGTGATTATGGTTTTACCGCCGTGCGCAACAAGCCCTACGCTGGTGGCTTTATTACCGAGCATTATGGTCGCCCGGCACGCGGCCTGCATGCCTTGCAAATCGAGATCAATCGCGCGCTTTATGTTGATGAGCAAACGCTGGAAAAACGCGCTGATTTCGCCATGCTGGCGGGGGTTCTCTCAAACTTCATCGAGCAAATGGCTGAGGTTATCGCTGATATTGCGGATGATGACGCATTGGCTGCCGAATAGCAGAAATGCGTCCGGCTTTTCTGGCGCGTGATAACCAAAAAAAACCGCGCACGAAGCGCGGCTCAAATCTAGGGAGGAAACACCCAAGGAGGGTATTTACAGTCGAAAGACTGTAAGGGTGAGCATATATTGCGACGCACAAATGTCAAGTGTATTTTGATGTTTTTTTGTGCTAGTCTAAAATATGGGCATTTGACTTTTTGATTGCCAAGGCTGTGCTAAAAATTGTGCCGATTTCTCCGAGTCACCCCAATGGATGTGGGTTGATGCTTTGCCAAATAGATTTCGACTTGTAGAAATTTGGGCTATAGGTCGGAGCATGTTCATGCCCCACCATTGATATTGGAGAATCCATGCGTCCGGATAAGACATTTTTTGATCGCCTTGCCGAGAGTGCCAAGGTGGAAACCCTGCCTCGGTTTCGGTCCGGTCTCGATGTGGTTAACAAAGAAGCAGATGGCTATGATCCGGTGACAGAGGGCGACAGAGCCGCCGAAACCGTGATCCGCGGTCTGATTGAGGCGCAATTCCCCGAACATGGCATTTTGGGCGAGGAGCATGGCAACATTGGTCTGGGCCGTGATCGTGTTTGGGTAATTGATCCGATTGATGGTACGCGCGCGTTTATTTCCGGCCTGCCCACTTGGGGCACGTTGATTGGCTTTCAGGAAAAGGGCCGCGCCGTGATGGGCATGATGGATCAGCCGTTTACGGGTGAGCGTTATTTTGCCGATGGTGAGAAGGCTTGGTATCGTGGCCCCGATGGTGAGCGGCAGATCAGCACGCGAGCCTGTTCTGGCCTGTCGGATGCGGTGCTCTATACCACCTCGCCGGATATTTTTCTGGACGATGAGCGCGCACGTTTTGATGCCGTGCGCGCCAAGGTGCGGCTGACGCGCTATGGCGTGGATTGTTACGCCTACGCGCTGTTGGCAGCCGGATTTGTCGATCTGGTGATTGAAACGGGCCTCAAGCCTTACGACGTTGGTGCGTTGATTCCGATTATCGAGCAGGCCGGTGGCATCGTCACCACATGGGATGGTGAGCGCCCGGAAGCAGGCGGCAAGATCATAGCCGCAAGCTCGGTTGCTGTTTATGAGCAAGCGCGGGCGATTTTGGTGGGTTGAACGCTGCCGGTGCCCATGTCGAGGATGGGCACCGGTCGCTTGTTATGAGGTCATGATTTTAACCCAGCACGGCGACTTGCGTTTCGATCGATTGGATTTCGCTCGGTACTTCGCTCTGAGGCTGGTATTTTTCCAGTCCCGCATGGAATGGACACCCGGCGAATTTGGGATCGTCCTTGTAGAGTGAGACGTAATGCTGCGGAAACGCCTTATCGAGCGCACGGATGCCAGCCTTGATGTCGGCCTTTTCATCCTTGCTCAGTTTGTCGCGCGTTTCGATGTAGCTTTCCGGCGGATCGTCCATAAATGTTTCCATGTACCAGAAAATCAGGGCCATCAATTTGGGTAGAACCTCTTGCGCCATGGGTAAGGCAGGCTCAATCTGCATGGTCTCAAGGGTTGTGGGCAGCGACATGGACCGGATCAACTGGTGGCCGAGCCAGTGCAGCTCCTTGGGGAAGAAGCGGAAGACGAATTGCTCGTGGATGGCGGTGGCAATCAGATTGCCCCGCTCAGGCTTTGGCCTTTCAGTGTGTTCCATCATTTCGCAATAGGCGATCAGGCCCGCGAAATCCTCGGGATAGCCATGCAGTGGCTGATTGTTTTCCGCGACAAACAGCTTGGACATTTCGAGCCAGAACCGGTGGGCGGCAATCTGTTCCTTTTCCGATATGCCAGGCAGGCCCATGCGCAACCGCAGCCGATGCATGGTTACGGCGGTGAAGGCGCAAGTGTAGATATAATCTTCGTTGTAGGAAAAAGCGCCGGGGTATTGCTTGGCCCAATAGGCATGCAGATTGTTGATGCCTTCCACGGATTTCTTGGTGCGCTCATCATGCGGGCCATAGAACCACCACAGGGCGTTGGCGCTGCCGGTCTGCTCGACACGGCTGGTGGAGCGATCCACCACCTTGCCGCCATCCTCACGCCACACCACTTGCGCGCCCCATTCCGAGACCACGAAATTGGGAAAAGTGAGTGCGTAGATGAAATTCTGCATAAAGTCGTTGAGGCCGTAGCTGCTGGAAAGCCGCCAGATTCGCACATAGTCCTTCTCAGGGTCCAGAGATTCGATCTCTTTCTGAATCCATTTCTTTGGAGCATTCATAATTTTAATTCCTTCCGAAAACACACTTTTAAAGAACGGGTCCCTGTCTCCCAACAGGTGCTGAATGTCAGCGTCACGTTCTGTGCATAACGATACATCTATGCACATTATTAAAAATATGGCATTCGTCAATTCATAATTTTATCAAAAAACGATAATAAAAATATCAATAATTGATATATTCATGTATTTTATAAGAAATTGTATCGTTCATCAGATGTCAGATAATTCGCCTTCCCCGCCAATCTGTTGTGCATCACTGCCGGGAATAAAGGCGTAGATGGCTTCCAGGGCCTGTTTTCGGTAGCGGTCGTCTTCCTGCAACACTTCGTGGCGGGAGCCGGGAATGGAGATCAACTGTCCAGCGCGAAAGTGGCGAGCCAGATGTTCTTGTGCTTGAAAGGGTACAACGCCATCCAGCATGGGGGCTAGCAGCAGGGTCGGAATGGTGATCTGCGTCAGATGGGCTGGATCATTCACCCGCTGTATGGCTTTGCCGCATTCATGCAGCCAGCGGGCGGTCGGAGGACCGAGGGCCAGCTCAGGAATATCCATGCCGATGGCTGTATTGCGCTCGAACCGGATCTTGTCCGAGGTCAGTACGTTTGTGGCAAAGTTGGGCGGCTTGCCAGAGGAGGGGGCGGCTTTGCCGCCAAGGCCGATCCATGATAAAAGGCGTGCTATGGCAAAGATCTTCTTGGCGGACATTGCTTCGCCATGCAGACCCACAAAAGGTGCAGACAGCACCAGTCTGGAAATTCGGCCCGACAGTTTTGGGGCGGCAGAGAGCGCAATCAATCCGCCGGTGGAATGACCGATCATATAGAGGGGCAGGCGGGTATCCGGCAGCACCACTTTTTCCAAAAACAGCTCCAGATCACGCTCATAATCGGAAAATTTGCGCACATGTCCGCGCAAGCGATCTTTCAGCGCACGGTCGGAGAGGCCTTGGCCGCGCAGATCATAGGTGGCAACCCAAAGGCCCGCATTATTCAGATCACGGATGGTTTCAAAATATTTTTCAATGCATTCCGTGCGGCCATGCACCAGCACAACGGTGCCTTTGGCGGGGGTGACATCGCTTTTGAAAATGGCGTAGCGCAGCTTTGCGCCATCAAAGCTCTCGAAATAGCCGGAGATATTATTGTCGGGAAGGGGATTGCCCGGCAGATCATGTAACACTGTGTTCATGGCAACACCTCCCCGGTAATAGTCCACGATCAGATGGAGCTTTTTCATAAGCGGGCAGGCTTGTGTGGTCAAAGAAAAAAACCGGATCGCCATAAGGTTTTGTCGCTGGCGATCCGGTCCAAAACACTGAAGACGCAGGGACGAATTCTTCAGTTACCAGAGATTACTCTGACGCTGGCCACGCTATCGGGGGGCTGCTGAACGAAATCAAAACTGCCCGTTCATGTAAAATTCAGCGAGGCTTGCGGCTTTGCATTTTGCCCCTTGAACTCCGGTTTACGCATTCCCATCTCTGTTTTGCGGGTGCCAGAAGGGCCTGCAAAGCCGGAAAATGCCGCCAGATTCGGGGCGTTTTCTGAAATGTTATCGCAACCGTTGCTCACTGGAGGACACTTATGCGTCACGTTGATTTTTCCCCACTCTATCGCTCCACCGTTGGCTTTGACCGCCTGTTCACCATGCTGGACACTCTCGGCCAGCCGGAAGCCACACAACAAAGCTATCCGCCCTACAATATCGAGCGCACTGGCGAAAATACCTATCGCATCACCATGGCCGTTGCTGGCTTTGATGAGCGTGAACTGAGTATTGAGACCCATGCCCATGTTCTGGCCATCAAGGGTGAGAAGGCTGCGGAAGAGCAGGTGGAGCACACCGAATTTCTCTATCGCGGCATTGCCAAGCGCGGCTTTGAGCGCCGCTTCCAGCTGGCGGACCACGTGGAGGTCAAGAATGCCTCGCTGAAAAACGGCCTGCTGCACATTGATTTACTGCGAAATATTCCCGAAGCCATGAAGCCGCGCCGGATTGCTATAAGCGCTGATCCGGTGAATGAGCCCAAGGCCATTGAGGCGCATGTGGTTTAAGCGCTGAAAGCTTCAGATGAATGGAGGGCGGCCAAGGGCCGCCCTTTTGCATTATAAAATATCCAAAAACTGATCGACTTCATCAGCGGTGGTGGCAAAGCTGGTGACGAGGCGAATGAGGGTTTCATCCTTGCCAACCATGTCTGGTGTTTCACGCGGTGGCAGCCAGTCATAAAATTTTGCACCCTTGTCATGGGTGGCTTTGGCGGCCTGTTTGTCAATAATAGCAAACACTTCGTTGCAGCTGGTGTTCCACGCCAGCCGCGCCTTGTTGCTGCCGGTCAGGCCAGCACGCAGGCGGTCGGACATGGCATTGGCATGGCGGGCCATATCCATCCACAGATTATCCTTGAAATAGGCATCCAGCTGGGCGGAGATAAAACGGGTTTTGGAAAACAGATGCGCCGAGCGCTTGCGGATATAGGGCATTTCCTCTGCCATTTCAGGCTTGAAAAACACAATCGCTTCCGCGCACCAGCAGCCGTTTTTGGTCGCCCCGAAGGAGAGAATGTCAACGCCGCGTTTCCAGGTCATCTCGGCAGGTGTGGCATCCAGCGCCACCAGCGCATTGGCAAAGCGCGCCCCATCCATATGCAAGGGTAAGGATTTGGCGCGGGCAATGGCGCTGATTGCGGAAATGTCATCGAGGTTGTAAACTGTGCCTGCCTCGGTGGCCTGCGTGATGGTGATGGCCATGGGGCGGCCCTGATTCACGGAAGGCACGGTAAACCGCGAGACGGCGGTGTGCAGCGCACTGATATCCATTTTGCCATCTGGGCCTTCCACAGGATAAAGGCGGCTGGCATTGGCCAGATATTCGGGTGCGCCGCCTTCACTGGTATTCACATGGGCATCCGAGTGGCAAAAGGTCACCCCGCCCGCCCGCGATACACTGGCCAGCGCCAGCGAATTAGCCGCTGTGCCGGTGGCCACAAAAAACACCGCGACTTCGCGCTCAAAGATCGTATTGAACTCGGCTTCAATGCGTTTGTCCAGATCGCTGGTGCCATAGGCGCTGGCAAAGCCTGCAGCTTCTTTGGCGAGGTGCTCAGTAATGGCGGGATGGGCACCGGCCCAATTGTCCGAGGCAAAGAACATCGATGGTTTCCTGACATGTATAGTGACGGCATGGTGACGGATGACTGTTGCCGCGAAGCATTAAGCATTTTTGGTGCGGGTTCAATCCATCACCTTTGGTGTGAGGGTGCTTGCGGGTGAAACTGCAATTTGCACAATGATTGTTGGCTTGTTGCGACAGAAAAGAACGTGGCGGATGCTTTTTTCGACGTTTTCTGTCGTGTTGGTGCTTAACTTTTTACAGCGATGGCTTGCGAAGGTGCGATGTTTCTGGCATATAGATTGCGAAAATAGGTCATTATAGTTGACCTAATTTCCGGAAATGCGAGGCGGGATTTTCCTTTTCGCACTCTGGCAGACCGCCTCAAGGATGCGTAAAATCCGCTGTTGCCAAGGCAATTTTGCAGCGATTTCAAAGTGTCGGATAGGTCAATCTTGCGACCTTATCCATGAAACGGATGCGCAAGGGGTGCGAACTGGCTGCGTTGAACGTGCCGGAAACTGTCAAATAGCTGTGTGCCGGATCGTGCAGAGTGTGTGCGATGGCTCAACTGGAGGGAAGATGATGACGAAGATGACCCCATCCGAAGGGATTGCAGTGGTTCATGGTGCGGAGGCGAAAGCCGATGTCCGTCGAACTCCCATCCGCTATGGCCTGCCAGCAGCGCAGGGCCTTTATAACCCCGCCAACGAACATGACGCCTGCGGCGTTGGCTTTATTGCCCATATGAAGGGGCAGAAGTCGCACCAGATCGTCAAGGATGGTCTGTTCATTCTGGAAAACCTCACCCACCGCGGTGCGGTGGGCGCAGATCCGCTGATGGGCGATGGTGCGGGTATTCTGGTGCAGATTCCGGATCGTTTCTTCCGCGAGGAAATGGCAGCTCAAGGCATTACCCTGCCCAAGGCCGGTGAATATGCTGTTGGTCACTTCTTCTTCCCGCAGGATGAAGAGCAGATTGCCCATTTCAAAAAGGTCATCACCGATGTCTGTCTGGCCGAGGGCCAGCATCTGATTGGCTATCGTGATGTGCCGGTGGATAACGCCTCGCTGTCCAAGGCGCCCGACATTGCCGCCACCGAGCCGCGCCATATTCAGGTGTTCATCGGCGCTGGCCGTGATGCGGCCACGCAGGATGCGTTTGAGCGGCGCCTGTTCTTGCTGCGCAAGGTAATTTCCAACCGGATTTATGATGAGTTTGGCGGCGAAGACACCGGCTTCTATCCGGTGTCGCTGTCGTCATCCACCATTGTTTATAAGGGCATGTTCCTCGCCTATCAGGTGGGTGCCTATTATAAGGACTTGGCCGATCCACGGTTTGAATCGGCGGTGGCCCTTGTGCATCAGCGCTTTTCCACCAACACTTTCCCATCGTGGAAGCTGGCGCATCCTTACCGCATGGTGGCCCATAACGGCGAAATCAACACGTTGCGCGGCAACGTCAACTGGATG
>DNPN01000279.1:0-3422 GCA_003501385.1 Rhizobium sp.
AGGCGTCCCAGCCCATGGGGTGCAGAACATTGTAGCCACGGGCGCGCTTGTAGCGTGCCACCACATCGCCCAGCGCATAATTGCGCACATGGCCAATGTGAATACGGCCCGATGGATAGGGAAACATTTCCAGCACATAATATTTTTCGCGCGGGTCTGTGCTGTCTGTTTCAAAGACCTTGGCGTCAGCCCATTTTTCCTGCCAGCGAGGCTCGGTGTCGCGCGGATTGTAACGTTCTGTGCTCATTGATGTGCGTCCGGATTCAATCTGTATCTGCTTCGTATTTGGGTTGGACCTTCATCATGAAACGGCTCTAGCGTCAAGGTTTTGGGGGCCAACAAGGGTCTTTCCTGTCGATGGAAAGGTGTCTGGCTCTTGCCTTTGTTATCAACTATCCTGAAAACAGCAGGAAATTGAAAAATACGGATTTGCATGATGACGATTGAAGAACGACTGGCAGAAGTGAAAAGCAAGATTTCTGATGCGGCGGAAGAGGCCAATCGTAAGCCGGAGTCCGTGCAATTGGTCGCCGTGTCCAAAACCTTTGATGCCGATGCTATTCGTCCGGTCATTGTTGAAGGTCAGCGCGTGTTTGGTGAAAACCGCGTGCAGGAAGCCCAAGGAAAATGGCCGGGTTTGAAAAGCGAGACGTATGGCATTGAGCTGCACCTGATTGGCCCGCTGCAATCCAACAAGGCCGCTGATGCTGTTGCGCTGTTTGATGTGATTGAGACGGTGGATCGTGAAAAGATTGCCCGCGCTCTGGCAGAAGAAATGCGCAAGCAGGGCAAAACTACGCGGCTCTATGTGCAGGTGAACACCGGGCTGGAACCACAAAAGGCAGGGATTGATCCGCAGGAAACCATTGCTTTTGTTGAGCTTTGCCGCACTGAACTGGGTCTTTCGATTGAAGGCCTGATGTGCATTCCGCCTGCGGATGAAAATCCCGGCCCTCATTTTGCGCTGCTGGCTAAGCTTGCCAAGCAATGCGGCGTTGAGCGCCTGTCCATGGGCATGTCGGGTGATTATGAGACCGCAATTGCTTTTGGCGCAACAAACGTAAGGGTTGGTTCTGCGATATTCGGCAACCGTTGATTTTATTTATGAGTTGTGCGTAATATTGCGTTGCGACGGACTGAGCACCCAAATAAAAACCCCGGCAGCATTCGTTCCGGGGTTTTTTGATGTCCAAGTCTGCAACGAGAGATCAATATTGATCGTCTTCCTCGTCGGTCTTGCGGTCGGAAGACAGCGACTTGAGCTTGGCAAACACGGCGTTGGCGTCGATCTCTTTTTCTTCTTCCTGCGCATAGAAATCAAGATGTTCGGTGGCAGATGCCGCCTGCAAGGTCGCGCCCAGCTCTGCGGCTGTTGGCAGAGGACGGCCCTTGGATGCCTTTTCCACTTCCATGTCCAGATCGATCTGGCTGCACAGGCCAAGCGTAACCGGGTCCATCGGCGCAAGGTTGGTGGAGTTCCAGTGGGTGCGCTCGCGGATCTGCTCGATTGTGCTCTTGGTGGTGCCCACCAGACGCGAAATCTGCGTGTCTTTCAGTTCGGGATGGTTGCGTACCAGCCAGAGAATGGCATTGGGACGGTCCTGACGCTTGGAAACCGGGGTATAGCGTGGGCCGCGACGCTTGGATTCAGGTACGCGCACCTTTGGTTCGGAAACCTTGAGCTTATAGTTGATGTCTTTTTCAGCGCGGGCGATTTCGTCGCGCGACAGCTGACCAGTCGAAATAGGATCAAGCCCCTTGATGCCCGTTGCTGCTTCGCCATCCGCAATTGCCTTGATTTCAAGCGGGTGCATTTTGCAGAACTGGGCAATCTGATCGAATGACAGCGCCGTGTTGTCGACGAGCCATACAGCTGTTGCCTTGGGCATGAGCAGTGTTTGGGCCATGAACTTACAATCCTTCTGTAGGTCCGCGCCGGGTGTCGCGGGCCGTGGATCTAACCACAATTTCCGGGAATTCATTGTTCTCATACCCTGATTGTCGCATAAATGCAATTCTCCACGCGTGAAATGACCTTCGTCTAATTGATGCTTTGCCTTGAAATGCTATGAATTGCTCAAGCATGTACGAAAGTGTGACGTGATTTTATCAAGCCATCGTGCTCTAAAACTGTTCAAGAGCGTGACCTTGGCTTTTCGTGAAATCCCTCGCACCAAGGCATGAATGGAGAGAGTGGAGCTCTCCTTGCCCTATCTGGGCAATATCACTTGAGGAGGAATGCGATGTCGGCCAAGATTTATCCCGTTTTGAAATCGGCCAAGGCCCAGGCGATGATCGATCATGACAAGTACCTGAAATGGTACGAGGAAAGCATCGAAGAGCCTGAGAAGTTCTGGTCCAAGCACGGCAAGCGGATTGACTGGTACAAGCCCTATACCAAGGCCAAGAACACCAGTTTCAAGGGCAAAGTGCCAATCAAATGGTTCGAAGATGGCCTGACCAATGTGTCTTACAACTGCATTGACCGGCATTTGAAAACCCATGGTGAGCGCACGGCAATCATCTGGGAGGGGGACAACCCCTATATCGACAAGCGCATCACCTATAATCAGCTCTATGAAAATGTGTGTCGCCTTGCCAATGTGCTCAAAGCCAACGGTGTCAAGAAGGGTGACCGCGTGACCATCTACATGCCGATGGTTCCAGAAGCGACCTATGCCATGCTGGCTTGCGCGCGCATTGGTGCCGTGCATTCCGTGGTGTTTGGCGGTTTTTCGCCAGAAGCGCTGGCGGGACGTATTGTCGATTGTGAATCCACCTTTATCATCACCTGTGATGAGGGCGTGCGCGGTGGCAAGCCTGTGGCGCTGAAGGAAAATACCGACATCGCCATCGATATAGCGGCCAAGCAATATGTCATTGTCAACAAGGTGTTGGTGGTGCGCCGCACCGGCGGCAAGGTCGGCTGGGCCCCGGGCCGCGATCTTTGGTATCATCAGGAAGTTGCCAAGGTGAAGCCGGATTGCCCGCCGGTGAAAATGAAGGCGGAAGATCCGCTGTTCATTCTCTACACTTCTGGCTCGACCGGGAAACCCAAGGGCGTGTTGCACACCACCGGCGGATATCTGGTTTATGCCGCCATGACCCATGAATATGTGTTTGATTACAAGGACGGCGAGGTGTTCTGGTGCTCGGCCGATGTGGGCTGGGTCACGGGCCATTCCTATATTGTCTATGGGCCACTGGCCAATTGTGCCACCACGGTGATGTTTGAAGGCGTGCCGAACTTCCCCGATCAGGGCCGCTTCTGGGAAATTATCGACAAGCACAAGGTCAATATTTTCTACACCGCGCCGACCGCCATTCGCTCGCTGATGGGGGCGGGAGATGAGTTTGTAAAGCGTTCCTCGCGCTCAAGCTTGCGCCTGTTGGGGTCCGTGGGCGAGCCGATCAATCCGGAA
>DNPN01000279.1:3685-4016 GCA_003501385.1 Rhizobium sp.
TCCGGAAGCCTGGGAATGGTATTATAATGTTGTTGGTGAAAAGCGTTGCCCGATTGTTGATACATGGTGGCAAACGGAAACCGGCGGCATTCTGATCAGCCCCCTGCCCGGTGCAACCGACTTGAAACCCGGCTCTGCCACGCGCCCGTTCTTTGGTGTTAAGCCGCAACTGGTTGATAATGAAGGCAATGTGCTTGAGGGTGCGACCGATGGCAATCTGTGCATCACCGACAGTTGGCCGGGTCAGGCCCGCACGATTTATGGTGATCACAGCCGTTTTGTGCAGACCTACTTCTCCACCTACAAGGGCAAGTATTTCACCGGCGACGGC
>DNPN01000279.1:4279-5891 GCA_003501385.1 Rhizobium sp.
CCGGCGACGGCTGCCGCCGCGACGAAGATGGTTATTACTGGATCACAGGTCGTGTGGATGACGTGTTGAATGTCTCTGGCCACCGTCTCGGCACTGCCGAAGTGGAATCCGCCCTGGTATCGCACCATCTGGTGTCCGAGGCGGCTGTGGTGGGGTATCCACATGCTATCAAGGGGCAGGGGATTTATTGCTATGTCACGCTCATGGCAGGGCATGAAGGCAATGAAGAGCTGCGGCAAACGCTGATCAAGCACGTGCGAGCGGAAATTGGCCCTATTGCGTCGCCGGATAAGGTCCAGTTTGCGCCGGGATTGCCGAAAACCCGCTCTGGCAAGATCATGCGCCGTATCCTGCGCAAGATTGCTGAGGATGATTTCAGCGCTCTGGGTGATACGTCAACCTTGTCTGATCCAGCCGTGGTGGATGACCTGATTGAAAACCGCCAGAACAAGCTTCCTGCTTGACGGACGCAGGGATGGGTGCTTGCGCCCATCCCTTTTTATGTCTTGGCAGGTGGTTGCCAGAAATTCAGATGAATGTAGATCCGCAATTGCACTCGTAATATGGGTGCAAAGCGATTATATGGGGAGATCTTAGGGTATTTTGCGACAGTCAAAACTGGACAGGATGCGTTAAGCCATTGATTTCTAAGCATACCGTTTTGCAAAGTCACTGCACCTTTGCACAGCTATGCTTTAGCAGGAGTTCCCATGGCCCGGATCGATCAATCCGATGACTGGCGCGAAAAACATGCGCCGACCATTAGCACCTTCGAATCGCTTGCGATCGAGGCATTTGGAACTTTGCCGAAAGAATTTCGAGATCTGACCGGAAATCTCATTATCGAAGTGGCTGATTTTCCAACCGATGACGTGTTTGAAGACATGGCGCTTGAGACGCCTTTTGATTTGCTGGGTCTGTTTGAAGGTCAGGGCATTTCAGAGCGTTTCACCATGGATACGGGCGATTTACCCAATAAAATCATTCTCTACCGCCGCCCCATTCTCGATTACTGGGCCGAAAATGATGAGACATTGGGCGATATTGTCACCCATGTGCTGATCCACGAGATCGGCCATCATTTTGGCCTGTCCGATGATGACATGGAGCGGATTGAGGAAAGCGCGGATTCACCGCTGGGTGATCATTCGTGACATTTGAGTTTATCAGTTTGTCGTGAACGGAAGAAATGCACGGTCCTTTTTAAAAAATACGTGTGCCAACTGAATTTATTTTGACCATATTTCCATGAAGGTTCGCTTTGGCGATGTCATTCGGATGCCGCCGCTTCTGGTGTATAAACTGTATGAAGACCAAAATAGGAAACGTTGAACGTGTCATATAAGGATTTTCTGCAAAGGTTACTCAATCTTGATGGTTTGAAAACACTACCAGAGATTTATCATCGATAATGAAGATATTGCCGGCTTCAAAGCAAACCTTGTCGCAACTCTTCCGAAAGACCAGCGAGAATTGCGGACACGATACTTCCAACTGCTAACGAAATGGGTTTCAGAAAACGCAACTTAGAGTTTGTCAGGGAAAAGTGGAACCCGGTTTTCCTGAAAAGACAAACGAAAACAAGAGAGTTTAGAGTCTGTCTGGTTCAATC
>DNPN01000279.1:6150-19774 GCA_003501385.1 Rhizobium sp.
AATCTGAACCTGACAGACTCTAGGTGTTTCGTCCCGGCATTTTATGGATAGCACGAATGATGAATCCATATGCTGCGGAAGTTTGACGGTTGCTTTTTTTGGAAACCCGGATTCCTCTTTTCCCTTGCACACTCTCAATAGGCTATTTTTGAAAGTGCCGCAGGTTGATAAAACCTGCGGCGCTTTTCATTTTTAGCCCTCAATCACAATCAAAAGGTCTTTGGCGTCGATCTGGTCACCGTTTTTCACCAGAACTTCCACAACCTTGCCAGCCTTGTCGGCGTGCAAGGCAGTTTCCATTTTCATGGCTTCAATCGACAACAGCACGTCGCCTGCCTTGATCTGCTGACCGGACGAGACAAAAACCCGCGAGATCACGCCTGGCATGGGCGCACCGACATGATTGGCATTCTCGGCCTCTGCCTTGCGCCGCACGGCGGCTGTGGTGGTCTGGCTGCGATCCGGCACCTTGATGCGGCGCGGCTGGCCATTCAGCTCAAAAAACACCGTCACCAAACCTTGAGCGTCGGGTGCGCTGGCGGCCTGATTGACGATCACCAGCGTTTTGCCGCGTTCAATCTCGGCAAACAATTCCGCACCATCGGCGATGCCGTAGAAATAGGCGGGCGTTGGCAGAACCGAAACGGGACCATAAGTGTCTGAAGCCAATGCAAAATCGGTGAAGACCTTGGGATACATCAGATAGGAGGCAAACTCGAAATCATTGACGGGCCGCTCCAGCCTGTCTTCAATGACTTTGCGCTCAGCCTTCAGGTCAGCCTCTTTCAACAGTGAACCGGGGCGCACAGTATAGGGTTGGTCACCTTTCAGGGCCTTTTTTTGCAGCGCTTGAGGCCAGCCGCTGGGTGGTTGGCCCAGATCGCCTTTCAGCATGGAAACAACCGAATCCGGGAAGGCAATATCCTTCTGCGGATCTTCGACATCATCCACCGTCAGATCTTGCGCCACCATCATCAGCGCCATATCGCCGACCACCTTGGAGGATGGAGTCACCTTGACGATGTCGCCAAACATCTGGTTGGCATCGGCATAGGCTTGGGCCACTTCATGCCAGCGGGTTTCTAGGCCCAGCGACCGCGCCTGTTCCTTCAGGTTGGTGAACTGGCCACCCGGCATTTCATGCAGATAGACTTCCGAGGCTGGCCCCTTCAGGTCGCTCTCAAACGCTGCGTATTGGCCGCGCACAGCTTCCCAATAGAAGGAAATGCGCCTGATCCATTCCGGGTCCAGACCGGATTCGCGCTCGGTTCCGCTCAAGGCTTCAACAATCGAGCCAAGGCAAGGCTGCGAGGTGTTGCCAGAGAGCGCATCCATTGCCGCATCTACAGCATCCACACCCGCATCAATGGCGGCCAGAACAGTGGCGGCGGAAATGCCGGAGGTGTCATGGGTGTGGAAATGAATAGGCAGGCTGGTGGCCTCGCGCAGCGCTTTAAACAGCATCCGTGCCGCCGCTGGCTTGAGCAGGCCTGCCATATCTTTCAGTGCGATGATATGGGCACCGGCCTTCTCCAGTTCTACCGCCAGATTGGTGTAATATTTCAGATCATATTTGGCCCGGGCACTGTTGAGAAGATCGCCAGTGTAGCAAATGGCTGCTTCGCAGAGCTTGTCTTCTTCCTGCACGGCATCCATCGACACGCGCATGTTATCCACCCAGTTCATGCAGTCGAACACGCGGAACAGATCAATGCCGCCCTTGGCCGCCTGACGCACGAAATATTTGACAACGTTATCCGGGTAATTTGTGTAACCCACGCCATTGGCACCGCGCAGCAACATTTGCAACAGCAGGTTCGGTGCGCCTTCGCGCACCAGCGCAAGACGCTCCCACGGGTCTTCGGTCAAAAAGCGCATGGAAACGTCAAACGTCGCCCCACCCCAGCATTCCAGCGAGAAGAGGTTCGGGAGTGCCTTGGCGTAGATGGGGGCAATGCGGGCAATGTCATGGGTGCGCATGCGGGTGGCCAGCAGGGACTGGTGGCCGTCACGCATGGTGGTATCGGTGATCAGCACGCGCTTTTCATTGCGCATCCACTCGGAAAAACCTTTCGGACCCAGCGCATCAAGCTTTTGCCTGGTACCATCGACAATCTCGCTGTCGATATAGGGCAAAATCGGCTTTGCTGCTTTTTCCGATGGCTTGGGCCGGTTCTTGGTTTCCGGGTGGCCATTGACCGTGACATCAGCCAGATAGGTCAAAAGCTTGGTGGCGCGGTCCTGCCGCTTAACGTGCGAAAACAGTTCCGGCGTCGTGTCGATAAAGCGGGTGGTGTAGGTGTTATCGCGAAATTTCGGATGGGTAATGATGGCTTCAAGGAAGGTCAGATTTGTGGCAACACCGCGAATACGGAATTCGCGCAGCGCCCGATCCATACGGCTGATGGCCTCCTGCGGCGTGCTGCCTGCGGCTGTGACCTTGACCAGAAGCGGATCGTAAAACCGGGTAATGATCGCACCCGTATAGGCGGTGCCGCCATCAAGCCGGATTCCGAAGCCTGCGGCGGAACGATAGGCCGTGATTCGGCCATAGTCGGGGATGAAATTATGCTCTGGATCTTCCGTGGTGACGCGGCATTGCAGCGCGTGGCCGTGCAGGCGAATGTCTTCCTGTTTGGGCACGCCGGATTCAGGCGTGCCAATCGCAAAGCCTTCGAGAATGTGAATCTGCGCTTTGACGATGTCGATCCCGGTGACAACTTCGGTGACGGTGTGCTCTACCTGAATACGCGGATTGACCTCGATAAAGTAGAATTTTCCGGTGTCGGCGTCCATCAGATATTCGACGGTGCCAGCGCCAACATAGCCGGTGGCGCGGGCGATTTTCAAGGAATAATCGGCCAGTTCCTGCCGCTGTTGTTCGTTCAAATAGGGCGCGGGTGCCCTTTCCACGACCTTTTGATTGCGCCGCTGCACCGAACAATCGCGCTCGAACAGATGCACGGCATTGCCGTGGGTGTCGCCGAGAATCTGGCTCTCGACGTGGCGGGCGCGCTCTACCAGTTTTTCGAGGTAAACTTCATCCTTGCCGAAAGCGGCCTGCGCCTCACGCTTGGCCTCTGTCACTTCCTTGGCCAGATCGCCTTCGCTGCGGATCACGCGCATGCCGCGGCCACCGCCGCCCCACGAGGCCTTGAGCATCAGCGGATAGCCAATCTCGGCGGCCATTTTGGCAACCACGCTCATGTTATCAGGCAAGGGCTCCGTTGCCGGAACGACTGGCACACCAATCTCGATGGCCAGATTGCGGGCGGCCACCTTATTGCCCAATTGCCGCATAGTTTCGGCCTTAGGGCCGATAAAAATCAAACCTGCATCGTTACAGGCATCAACAAATTCTGGACTTTCCGACAGGAGACCATAGCCTGGATGGATGGCATCGGCTCCTGAAAGCTTGGCGACGCGGATGATTTCTTCAATGGAGAGATAGCTCTCGATGGGGCCAAGATCCCGCTTCAGATGCGGGCCGCGACCCACCTGATAGCTTTCATCTGCTTTGAAGCGGTGTAAGGAGAGCTTGTCTTCTTCCGCCCAGATGGCGACTGTTTTGATTCCGAGTTCATTGGCGGCACGAAACACGCGAATTGCAATTTCGGATCGGTTGGCAACGAGAATTTTCGAAATAGACAATGGGCCCTCCTCAGCATCAAGCACTTCCTTTCGCGCTTGCGAAAAGAATTCATAGCCTCAGTTAAGGGCATACGCAATTTCTGCGCAATGCAACATAAAAAATATTTGAAATATTGGATCCTCAGGTTCCGGCTGTTTTTCTCAACAGCCGGAACCTTTGCACTCGACAGTGTCGGTTGTTATCGACGGATCAATGGATCAAACCAAGGCGCATTGCCAAAGCGACCATATGTTGCCTGTTCTTGGCGGTGAGCTTGTCTTGCAATTCGTTGACGTACCAATCCACAGTGTGATTCGAAATCTCGAGCAGCTTGCTCATTTCGTGCGAGGTCATGCCCTCACCGAGATAATTCAAAATTTCGAGTTCCCGTCTGGTTAAACGCACATCGACCTTTGGCACACTTGAAAGAATGTCTGCTTCGCCACTCAGTTCCATCATCCGCCAAAAGGCGCACTTGGCAACACTATCAAACAGCATAATTTCAATCGGCGACAACTCCACAGGGCGTCCGCCCATTGTCATATTTCCCAAAAGTCCGCCGCGTCCGAGAATCGGGAAGATATATCCTTCTTCCAGACCAAATTTATAGGCATCCGTCATCATTCGCTGCATGCGTTTGAAATGGGGATCGTCCTTAAAAGCCGGAAGCGCTTCACTCCAGCGGAACGGACGGTGCGCCTGAGCCAGATAGCGCACAGCCGGATCAATCAGCACAAACTTCTTGGTCACGTAGACCTGAGGCCATTTGTCTGGCCACCTGCCCGCGAGCACGAGACTTAAGGGATTTTGATCCGGTTTTGGATTGCGCACGATGCCGTAATAGTCGAACCGATAAACGTCGAGAATTTTCTCCAATTCAAGCAGGAGCTCTTCACGGTTTCGACATCCTTGAGCTACAGCCATGAACTGAATGAGATGGTTGACACTCACAAAAACCCCCTTGGCCTGACCTAATGTCAGAAGATTATAAATTTCTAAATACCATCGAATTTGATCGCGTCAAAACATACGTGAAAAACCTGTGCCATTTTAATATTGGGCAGTGGTTAATTTTCCGATTTCGAATCTCATCCATAACGATCATCGCGGAAAATAGAATCGAAAAAAAAGGACTTTGCACAGCTGATGCATGTCTATACAGGCCATGTTCAGGTTGGTTTCCATAAAAATATGGGCAATGAACGCTGATCCGGGCAATCCGGGGCGGATATGGAGAATTCGACGGAATGTCCTTGTTGCAAATCTATTGGCGAGCCCTTCAATATTTGGGGGCTTATCGCTTTAAGGTTGGCGTCGTCGTTATCGCTAACATCATTCTCGCGGTGATTACCATTGCCGAGCCGGTTCTGTTTGGCTGGATTATCGATGCAATTTCAACAGGAAAGCCCGTCACAGACATTTTGATCATGTGGGGTGGTTTTGGTGTTTTCAACACGGTGGCCTTCGTTCTGGTGGCGCGAGAGGCAGACCGTCTTGCCCATGGCCGCCGCGCCACCTTGCTGACAGAGGCCTTTGGCCGAATCATTTCCATGCCGTTGTCGTGGCATCACCAACGTGGCACGTCCAATGCGCTGCATACCTTGTTGCGTGCCAGCGAAACGCTGTTTGGCCTTTGGCTGGAGTTTATGCGCACCCATCTGGCTACGATTGTGGCGTTGGCGCTCCTGATTCCCACGGCCTTGTCGATGGACGTGCGACTGACCATGGTGCTCATTGTGCTGGGCCTGGTGTATATGCTGATTGGCCGCGTGGTGATGGCCAAGACCAAGGATGGTCAGGCTTCGGTGGAAGGCCACTATCACACGGTGTTTTCGCACGTGAGTGATTCGATCAGCAATGTGTCTGTGGTGCATAGCTACAATCGCATTCAGGCCGAAACGGCTGCTTTGCAGAAATTCACGACCGATCTGATCAATGCGCAATATCCGGTGCTGGACTGGTGGGCGATTGCCAGCGGCCTGAACCGCATTGCCTCCACCGCTTCCATGCTGATCATCCTGATTGTTGGCACTATGCTGGTGCAAAAGGGTGAGTTGCGGGTTGGCGATGTGATTGCCTTCATCGGCTTTGCCAACCTGCTGATTGGCCGTCTGGACCAGATGCGCCAGTTCTCCACCCAGATTTTTGAAGCCCGCGCCAAGCTGGAGGATTTCTACCATCTGGAAGATTCCGTGCAGGATCGCGATGAGCCTGCGGGCAACAAGGATCTGCCTGCCGTGCGCGGTGATGTTGAATTCCGCGACGTGTCGTTTGATTTTGCCAACACCACCCAGGGCATTAAAAATGTGTCCTTCTCGGTGAAGGCGGGTCAGACCATTGCGATTGTTGGTCCAACAGGGGCAGGCAAGACCACGCTGATCAATCTGCTTCAGCGCGTGCATGAGCCGCAGCAGGGCGAAATCCTGATTGATGGCGTCAATGTTGCCAGCGTCACCCGTCATTCGCTGCGTCACAGCATTGCAACGGTGTTTCAGGATGCCGGGATTCTCAATCGGTCGATTGCCGATAACATCCGCATTGGCCGTGAAAATGCCACCGATGCGGACATCGTCAAGGCCGCCGAGGCTGCAGCTGCCACCGACTTTATTGAAAGCCGCTTGAACGGCTTTGAGACGAGCGTGGGTGAACGCGGCAACCGTTTGTCTGGCGGTGAGCGTCAGCGTATCGCCATTGCCCGTGCTATTTTGAAGGATGCGCCAATTCTGGTGCTGGACGAGGCCACCAGTGCGCTAGACGTTGAAACCGAAGCGCGGGTGAAGGAGGCGATTGATCGCCTGCGGAAAAACCGCACCACCTTCATCATTGCCCACCGTCTGTCGACCGTGCGGGAGGCCGATCAGGTACTGTTCCTAGACCATGGACGGATTGTGGAAATGGGCAGCTATGACGAATTGAGTGCCAAGGGTGGCCGCTTTGCCTCCCTGCTCCACACCAGCGGCCTGCTGGCGGAGACGGCAGAAGGTTCGCACATTTAACGCAGTCTGAAAGCCGCCGCGAGGCGGCTTTTTCATAGGCTTGTTGTTAACATTTTGGCGCTGGCAACCCCAAACAGAAGCGCCAGAGCGCCATCAATATAGCGGCGGCTGGCCTTGTAGATGCGCAAAGCCCGAGCGGTGGAAAACAGCAGCGCATAGCCGCAAAACACGGAAAATCCGGTGATCAAGCATCCGCCCACCACAAAGACGACGGAACCCGTTGATGCATCCGCTGGCAAACCTAAGGAAATAATCGCCAGCCAGCCGAAAATCGATTTCGGGTTGGTCAAGTGGATGAGATAGCCGCGCAGAAAGATAGCGCCGGGAGGCCGCCGCTTGATTTGCGGGGCTTGCTCCACGATGGGCTGATCTTTTCGCAGTGCCGAGCGACCTGCCTTGTACGCAAGGTAAAGCAGATAAACACCACCCAGAATTTTCAGCAGGTTCAGCGCCTCACCATAGTGGCGCAGCAGCGCCGCAAGCCCAAAGGATGCGGCCATGGCCCAGGTAAACGAGCCAGCAAAAATGCCAAGAGCAATGATCAGCGCCGCGCGCCGCCCTTGCGACATGGCGGTGGACATAATGGCCATATTGGCCGGACCGGGGCTGAGAACTGCCACCAGATAGACGAAATAGGCGGAGAGAAACTGCGAAAAGTGATCGGTGATCATAGGTGATGCCGCCCTGCCATGAAGAATGGGGGCGAGGCTAGAAGATCACGTCTCCGTGCGCAATTTGATATGTGTCACGGAGACAATCTGAACTTTTGCGGCTCAGCTTTTGCGGTTTGCCACGAAGCGCGCGGCCTGAATAAGCGTTTCGGCACGCGCACCATAGGGGGCAAGCAGCGTCACCGCTTCATCCACCAGCCGGTCCAGCTCGGCTTCGGCCCATGCCTGTCCCTTGAGGGCAACAAGCGTGCCCTTGCCCCTGCCCGCATCTTTGCCAGTGGCTTTGCCCATGGTTTGCGCATCAGCGGTGAGATCCAGCAAATCATCTGCCAGCTGGAAGGCGCGGCCAATCAAGGCCCCAAAGGTGCGGAGCCGGAGCCGGTCTTCGGCAGGCGCTGCTGTCATCATTGGCCCTGCCTCGCAGGCAAAACGCAGCAGCGCGCCGGTTTTCATAGCCTGCAATGTAACAATGCCTTGCTCATCGGGTGCCTGTTTTTCCGCTGCCAGATCCAGCGCTTGTCCGCCCGCCATGCCGCCCACGCCAGAGGCGCGGGCCAAAGCCAGCACCAGCGCAGTTTTGGCGCTATCGGTCAGCGCAGTTTCCGGGGCGGCAATCATATCAAAGGCGAAGGTCAGCAGGCTATCGCCCGCCAGAATGGCCGTGGCCTCATCAAAGGCAATATGCACTGTCGGTTGACCACGGCGCACGTCATCATCATCCATCGCAGGCAGATCGTCATGCACTAGCGAATAGCAATGCAAGCATTCCAGTGCCACGCCAACGCGAAACGCCGCACTGTCATCGCCGCCAAACAGGCGGGCACTTTCAACGACCAGAAAAGGGCGCAGTCTCTTGCCACCATTGAGAACAGCATGGCGCATGGCAGCCAAAAGCTGCTCCGGTCTGGCAATTTCATCCTGCCCAACCGTCGGCTCCAGCAGCGTGCTCAAAAGGGCTTGAACGCGCGCTGCGGTATCAAAGAGAAGATCCTCAAACATCATCTGGTCCCATGCTTGCGGGGCGCTGTTTGGCATGCCCGTCCCAAAGGCGCAATCAGAATCTGTGCGATAGCCCGCTGTCGCAGCCTGTTGGGCTGGTATCAAACATCGTTCAAGGCTAAGAAAGCTGAACGGATAGGGACGAGTGACGGGATTTGGAAACGCACAGCGCGCCTGACAACGAGATACAGGCAGAGTGGCAACACGAGGGAAGGGATTGGCGGCTGTTGGTGCATCGGCTCTTCAAGCTTATGGTCGTGCTCACCCTTCTGCCCTTCGTGCTGATGCTTGTCTATCGTCCGTCCTTCATTCATCCACCTTCAACGCTCATGCTGGCCGATCTGGCCCTGTTGCAAGGCTATGATCGGCAATGGGTGCCGCTGAACGAGATTTCGCCCGCCTTGATCCGCTCCGTGATGATGTCGGAAGATGGCCAGTTCTGCGCCCACAATGGTGTGGACTGGGTGCAAATGCGCTCGGTGATCGATGATGCGCTGGATGGAGAAGAAACCCGCGGTGCCAGCACCATCACGATGCAGACGGTGAAAAACCTCTACCTGTGGAACAGCCGTTCCTTCATTCGCAAGGGCTTGGAAATCCCCATGGCGCTTGCGGCCAATATGCTGTGGTCCAAACGACGCACCATGGAGCTTTACCTCAACATTGCGGAA
The DNA here is from genome assembly GCA_003501385.1 of Rhizobium sp. Lineage (GTDB taxonomy): Bacteria > Pseudomonadota > Alphaproteobacteria > Rhizobiales > Rhizobiaceae > Allorhizobium. Next base: position 15,119 of record DNPN01000279.1, read on the forward strand.
TGGGGTCCCGGAATTTATGGCGCGCAGGCTGCGGCGCTCTACCATTTCAAGGTTCCTGCGTCCAAGCTCACAGCCCGTCAGGCAGCGCTTTTGGCGGTATCGCTGCCCAATCCTATTAAGCGCAACGCGGGCAAGCCTGGCCCCGGTCTGCGGCGGCTGGCGGCCATGATTGAGCGTCGGGCCGCCACTGCCGGGCCATACATCACCTGCCTTGATCCGTGAGATCAAAAACTTGCGTTGGCCTTGGGTTTTGTCCCTTGTTAAACAAGGTATAAATTATGGAGACGCGACATGGCCGACCTAACCCTTTACATTGCCAATAAGAATTATTCCTCATGGTCGTTTCGGCCATGGCTTGCCTTAACTGCGGCTGGCATTGATTTTGATGAGCAGCAGATCCTGTTTGATTTTCCTGGCGGAAATCCCGGCATCAAGGCCATTTCTCCCACGGGTCAGGTGCCGGTTCTGGTGCATGGTGACGTGAAAGTTTGGGAATCTCTGGCCATCATCGAATATGTGGCCGATATCCTCCCCAACGCGCGCATCTGGCCGCAGGATGCCGCCCAACGCGCTGTGGCCCGTGCTATCAGTCTGGAAATGGTCTCCGGCTTTCGGGCCATGCGCAACGCTTGCCCGATGAATTTCAGAAGGCCCGTGCGTGCCATTGAGATGACAGACGCTATCAAAGCAGATGTGCAACGCATTGAAACCATCTGGCGTGAGCAACTTGCCCGCTCCGGCGGTCCATTTTTGTTTGGCGAATTTTCAGCGGCAGACGCGATGTTTGCGCCTGTGGTAAACCGATTTTCGGTCTACCAACTGACACAAAATGCAGATAGTCTAACCCATATGGCGCGTGTTCAAGCTCACCCTGCGTGGGTCAAATGGCAGAATGCAGCACTGGCCGAACCATGGATCGTGCCGGAGGATGAGGCGTAACTACGCCATCCGATTCAAAAAAAACGATTCAGGGTCTGGTCAAAGCCCTATCCGGCATGTATAAGCCCGGCAAATTCCGAGTTCGAGAGAGATGTTTTTCGCCCTCAAAAAGGTCGATCCTTCTGCTTTCGCCCGTCACGTGGAGTAATTTAAATGGCTGTACCAAAAAGAAAAACAAGCCCGTCCAAGCGCGGTATGCGCCGCTCTGCAGACGCGCTCAAGCTTCCGACCTATGTGGAAGACAAGAATTCCGGCGAACTGCGCCGTCCGCATCACATTGACCTGAAGACCGGCATGTACCGTGGTCGTCAGGTTCTGACACCAAAGGAAAGCGCATAAGCGTTTTCTGAGGATCTATTAAAAAAGGCCCGTTTGTCGGGCCTTTTTTATTGTCTAGCTTTCTGCGTATGCCAGAAAAAATTGTGTATGCATTCAAGGCGAGGATGCGTCAGCATCTTCGAGCCTTGGATTACTACAGCTTGTCCAGCTTGTTTTGCAGATTACGCAGCTGTTCCTTCAGTTCATCAATATCCTTGGCCTCCGTGCGTTTTTCATCCTGCATGGGCTTGGGGGCCATGAAGGGTGAGAACATCTGCATAGCCTGATGGAACATCTCGGTGTTGCGCTTGACCTGCTCCTCCATCAATTGCATGGGGGCCTGCAGATTTTTGGTCAGGGGTGTTTCGCCAAAGGCACGGGTTACTTGCTCGCGCATCTGCACCTGCTGTTCGGTAAAGGCTTTCATGGAATGCTCCAGAAAACTCGGAACAACCATTTGCATCTGATCGCCATAATAGCCAATCAGCTGGCGCAGGAATGAAATGGGCAACAGCGTGTTGTTGGTCTTGCCTTCCTGCTCGAAAATAATCTGCGTGAGCACGGAATGGGTAATATCATCGCCTGACTTGGCATCCTGAACGGTGAAATCCTCCCCCTTTTTCACCATTTTCGCCAGATCATCCAGAGTGACGTAGGTGCTCGTGCCCGTATTGTAGAGGCGACGATTGGCATATTTTTTAATGATAATTTCGCCCTCGGCCTTGGCCATCTTTGTCTCCTAACCCGGCTTTTCGTTATTTCAGCATCAAAAAGTCGCTCATGCACGGCTTCAGGATTGCTGCAACGCTTTATGTGATTGGTGCCATTTCAATCCCGAACGCAAGCCGGTTTTGATTTGGCCGGTTTCGATCATGTTCACAATACTCTTCCCCAATGTGAAGTCTAATCGTAAACGACACAGCCTGACAATCTCTTTGTGCGACGCAAGACCGCCAAGATGTGTGTTGCACTGGCATTCGTCAAAACCACAACCGGGGAATGAAAAAAAGAATCTCTTAACGTTTGACTTCTCTGATGAGCTTTGCCAGTCTCCGGCCAGAGGACTAAAAACACTTGAGGAGACACCCCCATGGCCACCCCTTCTATCGTCATTGCCAGCGCAGCCCGCACGGCGGTTGGTTCGTTCAATGGCGCATTTGCACATCTTCCTGCGCATGAACTCGGGGCCGTGGCCATCAAAGGTGTTCTGGAACGCGCCGGCGTTGACGCTGCTGAGGTTGATGAGGTTATTCTGGGGCAGATTCTCTCTGCCGGTGAAGGCCAGAATCCCGCCCGTCAGGCGGCGATGAAAGCCGGAATTCCGCAGGAAAAGACCGCCTGGGGCCTCAACCAGCTTTGCGGCTCTGGCTTGCGTGCTGTGGCCATTGGCATGCAGCAGATCGCCGCAGGCGATGCGTCGATTATTGTTGCCGGTGGTCAGGAATCCATGTCGCTGTCGCCTCACTGCGCTCATTTGCGCGCTGGCACGAAAATGGGCGACATGAAAATGGTCGATACCATGATCAAGGATGCCCTCACCGATGCCTTCTATGGTTATCACATGGGCGTGACCGCCGAAAACGTGGCCCGCCAATGGCAACTAACCCGTGACGAGCAGGACGCCTTTGCCGTTGCGTCGCAAAACAAGGCAGAAGCTGCGCAGGCGGCAGGCCGGTTCAAGGATGAGATCGTCGCCGTCACCATTGCGGGCCGTAAAGGCGATGTGACCGTTGATGCCGATGAATATATCCGTATTGGCGCGACGCTGGAAAGCATGACCAAGCTGCGTCCCGCCTTTGATAAGGAAGGCACTGTGACCGCTGGCAATGCCTCTGGGCTCAATGATGGTGCTGCTGCAGCCCTGTTGATGACGGAAGCCGAAGCGGTTCGCCGTGGCATTCAGCCGCTTGCCCGCATTGCATCCTGGGCAACGGCTGGGGTTGATCCAAAAATCATGGGCACTGGCCCCATTCCGGCCTCGCGCAAGGCGCTTGAAAAGGCTGGCTGGAGCGTTAACGATCTGGATCTGGTGGAAGCAAACGAGGCTTTTGCGGCGCAGGCTTGCGCTGTCAACAAAGATCTGGGCTGGGATACTTCGATTGTCAACGTCAACGGTGGTGCCATTGCGATTGGCCACCCGGTTGGTGCGTCCGGCGCGCGTATCTTGAACACGCTATTGTTTGAGATGAAGCGTCGCGGTGCGAAAAAGGGCTTGGCAACCCTTTGCATCGGTGGTGGCATGGGCGTCGCCATGTGCCTGGAAGCCTTGTAAGCGCTTCCAAGTCTGATTTTTCCACAACACGTTCATGGTTCAACCGCGCCGAAAGCGCGGTTGGCGAAGCCTTGACTAAAATCAACACAATAGAACGCTATAGAGCATTTCGAGCAAAAGTGTCTTGCGGTTTTCCCGAAAAGACAAACGAAAATAAGAGAAGCTAGAGTTTGTCGGGTTCAAACTGAACCTGACAAACTCTAGAACCGCCACGGCAGTCGGAACAAAGGGAGAGTAGAATCATGAGCAGAGTAGCACTGGTGACAGGCGGCACGCGCGGTATCGGCGCATCCATTTCGGTTGCGCTTCAGGCAGCAGGATACAAGGTTGCTGCCAATTACGCAGGCAATGACGAGAAGGCAAAAGCCTTCGAGGCGGAAACCGGCATTGCCGTTTTCAAATGGGATGTTTCTTCCTATGCAGCCTGCGTTGAGGGTATTGCAAGCGTGGAAGCCGCGCTTGGGCCGATTGAAGTGCTGGTCAACAATGCGGGCATTACCCGCGATGCCATGTTCCACAAAATGACGCCGGATCAGTGGAATGATGTGATTGGAACCAACCTCACCGGGCTTTTCAATGTCACCCATCCCGTATGGACCGGCATGCGTGACCGAAATTTTGGCCGCGTGATCAATATTTCGTCTATCAACGGCCAGAAGGGCCAGATGGGACAAGCCAATTATTCGGCGGCCAAGGCGGGTGATCTGGGCTTTACCAAAGCGCTAGCACAGGAAGGTGCTGCCAAGGGCATCACGGTTAACGCCATTTGCCCCGGCTATATCGGCACTGAAATGGTTCGTGCCATTCCTGAGAAAGTCTTGAACGAGCGCATTATTCCGCAAATCCCGGTTGGCCGTCTCGGTGAGCCGGAAGAGATTGCTCGCATTGCCGTGTTTCTTGCATCTGACGATGCCGGTTTCATCACTGGATCGACAATTTCAGCCAACGGCGGCCAGTTCTTCGTCTGATCGGTGAAATCTGTCCCTAACGCGCAGACAGGGGCGAATGATCAACAAAAAAAATGCCCCAGATTTCTGCGGCATTTTTGGATTTGAAACTTTTAGAGTCTGTCAGGTTCAGATTGAACCAGACAGACATCTATACTTCTTTGTTTGAGTTTGTCTTTT
>DNPN01000005.1 GCA_003501385.1 Rhizobium sp.
CAAAAGGGAATCCGAACACGATTCAATTTAGCACTGATAGACTCTAAAGGCTATGGCGGCCAACGCGGTCATCGCTGATGTGGATCGGTCTGCACGTCGGGGCAGAAGCACAAACCGTTACGGCGACCGTGAGCGCTACGATGACAAGTGCCCCTGAATGTCTTTATACGCACCGTCTAGCTTTTGTAAATCAACCAGTTCTTGTTGAAATCCTTGCGCATGCCGGATTCAAATTCGCGTGTGCAATTGCGCCCGGCGTTCTTGGCGCAATAGAGTGCAATGTCGCTGCGGCTGTAAAGCTCGCTTGAATCTTCGCAATTAGCCGCAGTGGAATAACCGATTGATGCGGTGATGGGGCCATAGTTGATTCCGGTTCGCGAGTTTCTAAACGGTGTACCTTCCAGATTGACGCGAATGCGTTCACACATGGTGTGAATATCCTCATCAATTGATCCTTCGAGGATAACCGCAAATTCTTCGCCGCCAGCACGCGCCACGAAGGCCTCCCGTGGGGCGTTGGCACGGATGACACCTGCAACGGTTGCCAGTATTTTGTCGCCCACCGGATGGCCGTAGGTGTCGTTGACACGCTTGAAGTGGTCGACGTCGATCAGGATCAAGGCAGCCTTTGCAAGATTTGTCGGGAAGCTGAACAGACCAGCAAGTTTTTCATCGAAGGCGCGGCGGTTGGCCAGGCGGGTGAGGGAGTCCGTATTGGCAATGCGCTTGTATTCGTCCAGCTCGCGGCGGACTGCTTCCATTTCCTGAGAGCGCTGGTTGAAGCTTTCCGCCGTCTTTTCTCCGCGAGCCATCGTGTCGCCCGTGGCCAAGGTTAGAATTTGAATGGCATTGCGCAGCAAATCAACGCTGCTGGAGCTCTTGGCATTGATACGAGCTGAGGTTTCATCCAGCAGCTTGTTGTAGGTTTCGAGAGAGCTTTGTTCTTGTTTCAGCAGGCGCACAAGACTATCAAGCTCGGAAACCATACGGGAATGGGCATTCTCTATGATCCTGTTGGAATTGTGTCCGAAGAATTCTTCCGCGATCACATCAAGTTCGGCTTGAGTTGCTTGGCTTCCAAGTGCAGCAAGCTTGCGGGTCAACGCAGGATTGGATCCGATATAGGCTTCGTAAAATAATGCATAGTTGCGTGGCAGTGGAGGCAATCCCATTGAGCGCATGGCAAATGTAATCTGGGCTGCGATATCCACCCCTGGTGTTTTTGGAGTTGAAGTCATTTTGTTAGACGCCCCCGCTATTTTTGCCATTACTTGAGATTACTATTAAATTGATATTAAATATTTAAGAATTCGAGTGCGCGAAAATGTTTACAACAATCGTGAACAAATTCAATAATGATATTTTAGTCGAATAAGCAATAAAAAAAGCGGGCAGCGGCGAGCTGCCCGTTTTCGTGCTTTTGGCGCATAACGTCTCCGACCTCGCAATTCGAGAGAAATGTCATGCAAGATTTTGATAACATTGCAGAAAAACTCCGCGCATCAGCCATGCTGCGCGATACTGCAATTATCCCAAATTAAATTCCTGGAAGAAGTCGTTACCCTTGTCATCTGTAACGATGAACGCCGGGAAGTCTTCCACCTCGATTTTCCAGACGGCTTCCATGCCCAGTTCCGGATATTCCAGAACCCCTACCTTTTTAATGCAGTCTTGCGCAAGTCTTGCTGCGGGGCCGCCAATTGAGCCGAGATAGAAGCCTCCATGGGTTTTACAGGCCTCGCGCACCGCGCGTGAGCGGTTGCCCTTGGCCAGCATGACCATGGAGCCACCAAAGGACTGGAACTGATCCACATAACTATCCATACGGCCAGCCGTGGTGGGGCCAAACGAGCCGGATGCATAGCCGGTTGGCGTTTTGGCTGGGCCTGCGTAATAGACCGGGTGATTTTTCATATAGTCGGGCATGCCGTCGCCCTTTTCCAACCGCTCGCGGATTTTCGCATGGGCCAGATCGCGGGCAACAATGATGGTGCCGGTCAGCGACAGGCGGGTTTTGACCGGATGCTTGGATAGTTCCGCCAGAATAGCGCTCATCGGTTGGTTCAGGTCGATCTTGACCATGGAATCCGACAGTGCTGTTTCATCAATCTCTGGCAGATACTTGGATGGATCGGCCTCTAACTGCTCGATGAAAATGCCATCCTTGGTGATCTTGCCCATGGCCTGCCGGTCGGCAGAACAGGAAACACCAAGCCCGATAGGCAGGGATGCACCGTGACGCGGCAGGCGGATCACCCGCACGTCATGACAGAAATACTTGCCACCAAATTGCGCGCCAACGCCGAGCGATTGGGTGAGCTTGTGGATTTCCTGTTCCATCTCCAGGTCGCGGAAGGCGTGGCCGCTTTCAGACCCTTCCGTGGGAAGGCTATCCAGATAACGGGCCGAGGCCAGCTTCACTGTTTTCAGGTTCATCTCTGCCGAAAGACCACCAATGACGATGGCGAGATGGTAGGGGGGACAGGCTGCCGTGCCGAGCGAGAGGATCTTATCCTTCAGGAAGTCGATCATCCGGTCATGGGTCAGCAGCGATGGGGTGCCCTGGTAAAGATAGGTCTTGTTGGCCGAGCCACCGCCCTTGGCCATAAAGAGGAACTTGTAGGCGTCCTCGCCTTCTTCATAGATGTCGATCTGGGCGGGCAGGTTGGTCTTGGTGTTCTTTTCCTCAAACATCTTGAGGGGGGCGAGCTGCGAATAGCGCAGGTTCTTGTGCTCATAGGCATCGCGTACGCCAGCGGCCAGCGCTTCATAGTCGCCGCCATCGGTCCAGACCTTGCGACCCTTCTTGCCCATGACAATCGCGGTGCCGGTGTCCTGACACATGGGCAAAATGCCGCCTGCAGCGATATTGGCGTTTTTCAAAAGATCAAACGCCACGAAGCGATCGTTATCGGTGGCTTCCGGGTCTTTCAAAATGGAGGCCAATTGCTGCAAATGGCCTGGACGCAGCAGGTGGTTGATGTCGGACAAAGCAGTTTCGGCCAAAAGCCGAATGCCCTCTGGTTCCACGGTCAGGATCTCCTGGCCTTTGAATGTCTCAACCGAGACATAATCCGAAGTAATCTTACGGTAGGGGGTCTTGTCTTCGCCAAGGGGAAAGAGATCGTCTGCCATCGCGGGACCTTTCTTGCCGGATCGGTATGTTTTCCGAGAGAACCGTCTAGTCCCGCGAGGGTTGATTTGCAAATGATTCTAAAGTGGAGTTTGCAGTGCAAGATTATCGCTTGCGCTGCAAAAGGAGTGGACTTATTTTGGTCCGATCATCAATTCGGGCCGAACGTATTCATCAAACTCTTCGTTGGTCAGATATCCGCCGCCAACCGCCTCTTCGCGCAAGGTGGTGCCATTCTTGTGGGCGGTCTTGGCAATCTTGGCGCAGGCGTCATAGCCCAGCTTGCTGTTGAGGGCCGTGACCAGCATCAGCGAGTTTTCAACGCCCTTGCGGATATTGTCTTCACGCGCCTCAATGCCCACCACGCAATTGTCTGTGAAAGAGACTGCGGCATCACCCAAGAGCTGCACTGATTGCAGGAAATTATAGGCCATCATCGGGTTATAGACATTCAGCTCGAAATGGCCCTGACTGCCTGCAAAGGTGATCGCGGCATTGTTACCGAAAATATGGGCGCAGACCTGTGTCATGGCCTCAGATTGGGTCGGATTGACCTTGCCGGGCATGATGGATGAGCCGGGCTCGTTTTCTGGCAGCGCCAGCTCGCCAAGGCCTGCACGCGGGCCGGAGCCGAGGAAGCGAATGTCATTGGCGATTTTGAAGCAGGCTGCCGCTGCGGCATTGATGGCCCCGTGGGCAAATACCATAGCATCGTGAGCCGCCAAGGCTTCAAATTTGTTGGGTGCGGTCACGAAGGGCAGGCCGGTGATCTTGGCGATTTCCTCTGCCACTTTCTCGGCAAAGCCAATCGGTGCGTTCAGCCCGGTGCCGACGGCGGTGCCGCCTTGGGCCAGTTCATACAGGCCGGGCAGGGTCAGTTCGATCCGCTTGATGCTGGATGCCACCTGCGCGGCATAGCCGGAGAATTCCTGCCCCAAGGTCAGCGGTGTGGCATCCTGCGTGTGGGTGCGGCCGATCTTGATGATATGGGTGAAGGCCTTGGCTTTGGCATCCAACGCATCGTGCAAATGTTGCAGACCCGGCAGCAGGTGATGGGTTACGTATTCGGCGCTGGCGATGTGCATTGCGGTGGGATAGGTGTCGTTGGAGGATTGGCTCATGTTGACGTGGTCATTGGGATGAACTGGCTTTTTCGAACCCATCACGCCGCCGAGCAATTCAATCGCCCGGTTGGAAATCACTTCATTGGCATTCATATTCGATTGCGTGCCAGAGCCGGTCTGCCAGACCACGAGGGGAAAGTGATCGTTGAGTTTGCCATCAATCACTTCTTGAGCCGCCTGAATGATGACATCGCCCAGTGCAGGATCAAGCTTGCCCAACGCCATATTGGCGCGGGCAGCGGCCTGCTTGACAATGCCCAGCGCACGCACCACCGGCAAAGGCTGCTTTTCCCAGCCAATTTTGAAATTGCCCAAGGATCGCTCAGCCTGCGCGCCCCAATAGCGGTCGCAGGCCACGGCAATAGGGCCGAATGTATCGGTTTCGGTGCGGGTGGATGTCATGGTGTGTTTTCCCTTTTATGGGGCGATTGTGGGTGATCTCGCCCTCGATGTAAAAAGATGAGTAATCTATGCATGTTTTACCGATGCCGTCAAAGGGTCGCTGCCGCACAAGTGTGATCACCTTTGGGCAGTTTTGATGGCACATGGTTACTGAATATTAACGATTTGGCGGCTTAACCTTACCCCTGTGTTAAACATCGGCCGATTCAAAGGGTGTCACGTTAAGTTGACGCTCTGTTTTTCGGGCTTTTTGCTGTGGGAAACTTTCCAAGGCTGATACAATCAGTTAAGCAGGTTCCGCAAAAGTGTCGCACGGTTTTGCGACAAGAACCTGCGGAAAAATAACAAATCTAAGCAGATGAATCGTTGGCTTGCCAACGAAAGTCTGCTTAGGGAAACGGCCAAATAGATCAGGGCTCCAGGCGTGATTCCTGTCCGCGACTTTCTGAATGGGGAAGCAATTGCAAAAACCTTTATTGAGCAGGGCGCTGACCGCAGCCCTTTTGACCACCGCAACCATTGTTGTCTCTTTGCCGCAATCGGCGGGTGCAACGACGTTGATGGACCTTCTGCGTGGTCAACCGGAAAAGCGGCAGGAAACCCGTCGCATGCCGGAGGTCATACCACCCTCGCAGCTGGCTGATCCGGAACCGATCTCCAAGGTCGCGGCCCCACGTTATTACACCTATAAGGGTGATGCGCAAAAGCTGATCACCATCAAGCCTCCTGAGATGCCCATTGCCATTTTTGGCTCCGATCATGATCTTGGCATGGCGCATCTGGCCATGTCTAAGGTCAATGTCAGTGCAGCGCCGGACGTGGCACCGGTTGTGCAGAATTACTACAACAATAATGGCGCGCTGATCTGGGTCAGCAATGGCGCTGTTGTTGATAAGGCCAAGGCCGCCATGGAGGTGCTGGCAACAGCCGACACCGTTGGCCTTGATCCGGCAGACTATGCTGTTGCCCTGCCGCAGGGCCTTGAAAGCATGGACGATACCGCTCGTCAGCAGGCGTTGATGAAGTTTGAACTGTCACTGTCGGCACGCGTGCTGACCTATGTGCAGGATACGGTGCGCGGGCGTCTCGATCCAAACCGCATCTCTGGCTATCATGATTTCAAGCGCAAGCCCGTGCCTTTGGAGGCTGCGCTGGACATGGTGCGCAGCAGCCCGGACGTGGCGGCCTATCTGCACAGCCGCGATCCATCCAATCCGCAGTTCCTGGCGCTGAAGGCCGAGCTGAAAAAGCTGATGGCAGACGATCAGCAGCAGCAGGGCAAGCCTATCGTGATCAACCTCAAGGGTTCTTTGAAGCCGGGTGCATCCAGCCCGGAACTGCCGAACATCATTGAAGGCATAAAGGCTTACGGCAGCGACAGCCTGAAGACCGACAATGCCATGACGCTGACAAACTACACCGGCTCAACCCAATATACGCCGGATCTGGTGGCGCTGGTGTCTGCCTATCAGAAAGAGCGCGGCCTGAAGGCTGATGGTGTGATTGGTGCCAGCACCGTCAGGACCATGGTTGGGCATTCAAACGCCGAGAAGATTGAAAAGCTGGTTGTGGCCATGGAGCAGCTGCGCTGGTTGCCTGCTGATCTTGGTCCGCGTTATGTGTTTATCAACCAGCCCGCGTTTGAGGCCTATTACATCAACGATCATCAGCAGCAGTTTGGTATGAAGGTTGTTGTTGGTTCGCCATCGCACCAGACATTTTTCTTTCAGGACATGATCCGCACTGTTGAGTTTAACCCTTATTGGGGCGTGCCAAAGTCTATCATCGTCAATGAAATGCTGCCAAAACTGCGACAGGACCCAAGCTATCTTGATCGTCTTGGCTATGAGGTTAGCTACAAGGGCAAGCGGGTTCAATCATCACAGATCAATTGGGCCACCAACCCAGATGTTGATGTGCGCCAGCCGCCAAGCAGTGACAACGCCCTGGGCGATTTGAAGATTCTCTTCCCCAATGCCCATGCCATCTATATGCATGACACACCCGCCAAGAGCTTCTTCAAGCGCGACATGCGCGCCTTGAGCCATGGTTGCGTGCGTCTCGTAGATCCGCGTCGCATGGCGGCAGCGGTGATGAGCACCACGGTGGATGACATCAACAAGCAGATCGCATCTGGACAGAACCGCGCTGTGCAGGTTCCCCAGAAGTTCCCGGTCTATGTGGCATATTTCACCGCCTGGCCTGATAAGGACGGCGTTGTGCGCTATTACGATGATGTTTACAACCGCGACGAAGCAACCCGTAAGGCTTTTGTTGCAACCTCGGCTGCTCGCGCCAGCCAGATTTAATCTTTCGCCGATAAAAGCAAAAGGCCCGGGATTTATCCCGGGCCTTTTGTTATTTGCGCAGCAGCATTTCCACCAGATCAGTCGTCAACTCATCGAAATGGTTGATGATCACTGTGGGCTCAAGGGTCGATACCTCGACATCGGAATAGCCAAAAGGCACGGCAATGGAGGGGATATTGGCGTTTTGCGCCACAAGGATGTCGTTGCGGCTATCACCCACCATAATCGCGTTGTGCGGATGACCGCCTGCCTTTTCGATCGTCCCCAGCAGATGCCGGGCATCTGGCTTGCGCACATCAAACGTGTCGCCGCCGGTAATGGCTGCGAAATAGGGTGTTAATTCCAATCCATCGAGAAGCGGGCGAGCAAGCCCTTCCATTTTATTGGTGCAGACTGCCAGACGATAGCCAGCAGCGTGTAAGCGGTCCAATGCTGCCAAAAGGCCATCGTAGGGGCGACTTTCACCCGGCATATTGGCTTTATAATGGGCAATAAATCGCTCCATCAGCGGGGCGAATTCATCTTCCATGATGGGGGTACCCCGCAAAGCGAAGGCGCGCTCAATCATGATTCGTGCCCCGTGACCGACAAGATGGTTCAGGTCGTCCGCGCCAACGGGTTCCAGGTCGGCGGCGGCAATGGTGTGGTTCAGGCTGGCAACAAGATCTGCCGCCGTATTGATCAGGGTTCCGTCGAGGTCGAAAACAATAGTGGGCTGTGACACGTGGGATCTCTCTCCGATGCTGGATGGTGAAAATCGGTAGGCATTTCCGGCGATAAATGCAACGCTCGCAGCGTACCAAAAGGGGCTTTCGTTTGCGTCGAGAGCGGTGTAAACAGCGTTAGCTTCGTGTATTTACAGAACGTCTCTGGGCGGGCCGCGGAGTGTCGTGAAAGAATTCAGTATGACTGCGTGTTTGCGTGTTTTATCAATATGCAACGCTGTTTTGTTAAAGGAGCGGTTGGCTCATGGACGTTCGCCAAATGAAGATCAAAGCTGCAGAGGTGGCTTTATCTTATGTCGAGGATGGTATGCGGCTTGGTATCGGCACAGGCTCTACCGCCGAGGAATTTGTACGGTTGCTGGCTGAAAAAGTCGCGGGCGGCTTCAAGGTGCAGGGTGTGCCAACATCGGAGCGCACGGCCCGGCTGTGTGTTGAGCTTGGCGTGCCGCTCAAGTCGCTGGATGAATTGCCGGAGCTGGACCTGACCATTGATGGCGCAGATGAGCTGGATCATTGCTTGAATCTCATCAAGGGCGGCGGCGGAGCCTTGTTGCGGGAAAAAATCGTGGCTGCGGCATCGTCGCGCATGATTGTCATTGCCGATGAGACCAAAGTGGTTGAAACGCTGGGTGCCTATCCGCTGCCCATCGAGATCAACGGGTTTGGCGCTGTTGCTACCCGCATTGCTTTGGAAAAAGCCGCATCAAAGCTTGGGCTGTCGGGCGAGATGACGTTGCGCCGCTGGGGTGACGAGGTTTTCATCACCGATGGCGGGCATCAAATTCTGGATGCTTCTTTTGGCCGTATTCCTGATGCAGTAGCGCTGTCTGAGGCATTGCATGCGATTCCCGGCGTGGTTGAGCATGGGCTATTTATTGGCCTTGCATCGCTTGCCGTTGTTGCTGGTGCCGGTGGTGCTCGGGTGTTGGAGCCGATAGCCTGATGTGATCAAAGGCAAGCGCTGCGCCAAAAACAGGTGTAGTGCATAGATATGTTAAGTGCGCGGCGTGGATTTGAAGTGAACGCGCAGCGCTTTTGAAGCGAACAGGAGCATGAGTTTTATGAGCAAATATCAAGGTATCGGCCGTTTGGCAGCCGGCGTGGTGATCGCAGCTTCGCTTTTGGCCGGGCCCGCGGCGCGCGCGCAGAATGTCACAGATGCGCAGATCGATGTTGCTCGCTCCGCCATTACGGCGCTGGGCGTTACGAATGTTTTTGACAACATCCTGCCAAACCTTGCTGCCCGTTTGAAGGCGCAGTTGTTCCAGTCCTATCCGAATCTGGAAGAGCAGATCAATTCCACCGTTGACAAGCAGGCCATTGCCCTTGCGCCGCGCCGTGGTGATCTCGAAAAGGAAGCCGCGATTGTTTATGCCAAGGCTTTCACTCAGGACGAGTTGAAGCAGATTGCCACCTTCTTCAATAGCCCCGCTGGCAAGAAGCTGATCAACGATCAGCCTGTGGCCAATCGTGAGCTGGGCAAGGCTGCGGATATCTGGGCCTCCGGCATTGCCCGCGACCTTGAGAAGAACACCAATGATGTTTTGGTGAAGATTGCCGGGAAAGACCTGAAAACCACGATGCCTGCCTCTGATGCGCCAGCACCGGCTGCAGCACCTGCTGCACCTGCCAAGCCCTGATCTGTGGCTTGCCATATCTGCGAAGCCCGGATTTTTCCGGGCTTTTCTTTTTCCGGTCTTTAACTTTTCTGCACTGGTCGCCATATGCAATGAGCTTTGTGGCTTGCACCTTTGATCTCTGGGGCAGATGGGGCAAAAGACACGTCTTATACGAGGAGTCATTGAAGATGACTCTTCGTATTCCATTTTCGAATATCTCAAGCCTCTGATGCATGTGAGATATTCGAAACTCGTTCAAAGCGAGGATGCGTCAGCATCTTCGATGCTTTGGTATTGTAATACATTTCGGGTTTCCGGTTCATCCGGTTGAGCGCCCTCCTGTCAGGAGTTTTCCATGTCATCTTTCGATTATGATTTGTTTGTCATCGGCGGCGGTTCCGGCGGTGTGCGCAGTGCCCGGCTGGCTGCATCCATGGGCAAGAAGGTTGCGATTGCGGAAGAATATCGATTTGGCGGCACCTGCGTTATTCGCGGCTGCGTTCCCAAAAAGCTATTTGTCTACGCATCGCAGTTTCACGAGCAATTTGAAGATGCTGCTGGCTTTGGCTGGACCGTTGGTGCGAGCACCTTCGATTGGAAAAAACTGATTGCTGCCAAAGATCAGGAAATTGCCAGACTGGAGGGTCTGTATCGCAAAGGCCTGACCAATGCGGGCGCAGAGCAGATTGAGAGCCGCGCCGAAATCGCCGGTCCCAACAGCGTGCGCATTGTCAAAACAGGCAAGGTTGTCACGGCAGAGCGTATTATCATTGCTGTCGGCGGCGAGGCCAATCATCACCGCTCTTTGCCGGGTCATGAACTTTGCATTTCCTCCAACGAGGCCTTTCATCTGAGCGAACTGCCGCGTTCGATTGTGATTGCGGGTGGCGGCTATATCGCTGTGGAATTTGCGAATATCTTCCATGGCCTCGGTGTTGAAACCACGTTGATCTATCGCGGCAAGGAAATTCTTTCGCGTTTCGATCAGGATGTTCGGCGCGGGCTGCATCAGGCCATGGAAGCCAAGGGCATTCGCATTCTGTGCACCGATGTGATTGAAGGCGTGTCCAAGGCTGAGACTGGCGTTTTGAACGTTCAAACCAAGCACAATGGCGTGCTCCACGCAGATCAGGTGATGCTGGCACTTGGCCGTGATCCCTATACCAAGGGGCTTGGTCTGGAAACGGCCGGTGTGGCGGTGAACGAGCGCGGTGCCATTATCGTCGATCAATATTCCCGCACCAACGTGCCGGGCCTTTTTGCGCTCGGCGATGTGACGGATCGGGTGCAATTGACCCCGGTGGCGATCCACGAGGCAATGTGCTTTATCGAGACAGAATATAAAAACAATCCGACCTCTCCAGATCACGATCTGATTGCGACGGCTGTGTTCTCGCAGCCCGAAATTGGCACTGTTGGCATGTCGGAAGAGCAGGCAGCCAAGGCTTTTACCGAGATCGAAATCTACAAGGCAGAGTTCCGGCCAATGAAGGCCACGCTGTCCGGTCGCGCTGAAAAAATGATCATGAAGCTGATTGTCAATGCAGCGGACCGCAAGGTTGTTGGTGCGCATATCCTCGGCCATGATGCTGGCGAGATGGCGCAGCTTCTGGGTATTACCTTGAAGGCTGGCTGCACCAAGGATGATTTTGATCGGACAATGGCGGTACATCCCACGGCTGCGGAAGAGCTGGTGACGATGTACAACCCAAGTTACCGCGTTCAAAATGGTGTGCGCGTATAACGATAGCGCCACCTGCCAACACCATGGGCCGGAATATCGGCCCATGTCCGCTTTGGGAAAGCGGATTTGCGGTTAAGTAGAGCTTTCCAAGCTGTGCTAGACGGTTTATAAGCCGCCGATCAAAGCTGGTCGTAAGGACGGTCAGGATTATATGTAGGTGAAGACGATGGCGCAGAATTGGACCCCGACGAGCTGGAGGCAAAAGCCAATCAAGCAGGTTCCGGCCTATCCAGATCAAGATGCATTGAAGGCAGTCGAGCAGCAGCTGGCATCCTATCCTCCACTGGTGTTTGCTGGCGAAGCCCGCCGGTTGAAAACTGCGCTTGCAGGCGTTGCTGAAGGCAACGGCTTCCTGTTGCAGGGTGGCGATTGCGCCGAGAGCTTTGCTGAACATGGTGCCGATACCATCCGCGACTTCTTCCGTGCTTTCCTGCAGATGGCTGTTGTGCTCACCTTTGGTGCGCAGCTTCCGGTGGTCAAAATTGGCCGTATTGCGGGTCAGTTTGCCAAGCCGCGCTCTTCGGATATGGAGCGTCAAGGTGATATCGAGCTGCCAAGCTACCGCGGCGACATCATCAACGGTATCGAGTTCACTGAAGAGGCCCGTATTCCTAATCCTCGCCGTCAGTTGATGGCCTACCGCCAGTCGGCAGCAACGCTGAACCTGCTGCGTGCATTTTCCATGGGTGGCTATGCCAATCTGGAGAATGTGCACCAGTGGATGCTGGGCTTCGTGAAGGACAGCCCGCAGGGCGAGCGTTACCGCAAGCTTGCTGACCGTATCAGCGAAACCATGGACTTCATGAAGGCTGTGGGCATCAATGCTGAAAACAATCGTGGATTGCGCGAAACCGATTTCTTCACCAGTCATGAAGCTCTTTTGTTGGGCTATGAAGAGGCGCTGACTCGTGTCGATTCCACCTCTGGCGACACATATGCCACATCTGGCCATATGATCTGGATTGGCGATCGTACTCGTCAGGCCGATCATGCCCATGTGGAATATTGCCGTGGTATTAAAAATCCATTGGGCTTGAAGTGCGGTCCTTCCTTGCAGGCTGACGACTTGCTCAACCTGATTGATATTCTCAATCCACAAAACGAAGCGGGTCGTTTGACGCTGATCTGCCGCTTTG
>DNPN01000207.1:0-719 GCA_003501385.1 Rhizobium sp.
TCATCAGGCTTGAGTTCTTATTTAGCCGCATGTACGTTATCGTTTTATTGAGGACAATAAAACGCGACATGCTTTAGAGTTTGTCAGGGAAAAGTGGAACCCGGTTTTCCCGAAAAGACAAACGAAAACAAAAGAATCTGGAGTCTATCTGGTTCAATATGAACCTGACAGACTCTAGAAACTGCGCACAGAACATAGGAAGTCCTCGCCTGCGAAGACCATTGTGCGGCGCTTTTGTACCGACCGCGGAGACAACCACGCTCCCGACATACGGCCACGTTTATACTGAAATGAAGCGCTGAGCGAGAAATGAGAACCCCTTGTGTGCCAACCTTACGGGATCCGGGCCGACAACCGGTTCTCGAGATCGTCACCTGCTTCAAACGGGCTTGACTTGCAGAATGCGATTAGACAACCAAAGATGAATCAATCTCCACCAAATCAACGTTTGCGGCCTTTGGACAATAAAACACCGTATGATTTTGAACAGTTCTTGTTCCAGCCCCTTATCACTGAAAATCAACAACGGATCCACCAACGCCCCGTCCTTCGGATTTTTCATGCAACGCGCTTGAACTCTGGACGGCCGAGCTCATTCGTCTGGTTGAGAACACAGACACCGATCTTTGCTTATGTATTTTGGTTTAAAGCATGTCGCGTTTTATTGTCCTCAATAAAACGATAACGTACATGCGGCTAAATAAGAGATAAAGCCTGTC
>DNPN01000207.1:1053-8397 GCA_003501385.1 Rhizobium sp.
ACTTTTCCCTGACAAACTCTAGACTCAGCCGCCGCACAGGGCTGTCGCGCAAGCAGCGCCAAACACTTAAGCGGCTTCGTGCTGATATGGTGGTTCTCGGCTTTACCGGCTCCTATGGCCGGGTTTCCGACTTTGTACGTGGTTCGCAGGCTGATCGGGTTGACTCCAAAACAAGGTCAGTTTTACCAACCGCGTTATCAAAACTTCAAGGAATAGGATGCGCCAAAGGCGACGGCCCAGTCGCCACTTGCATCCGCATCATAGGTCGCTCCCCGGCTTGCACGTTGTGATCCCGCCGTCAGATAAGACACTGCAACACCCGAACTGAACGTGCCAATCTTGCTTTTATATTCCGCGCCCAATCCGAGGGTCCAGGTGTCTGTTGTTATGTCAGCCCCGCTACCAATGCCTTTGTCCCAAGTCACGTTAATCGTTCCTGAAATCTTATCCGTGAACTCATGCCCCACACCAAGTTGCACGGTGTAGCCGTCAGTATAGTTGAAGACTTTGTTAGATGTACCGAGGCCAATCACATCATAGCTGAAGCGGGGCAGCACGCTCCAGTCGGTCCACTCTGCGGATCCATAAACCAGCCAGCTCGGCGCGACCCCTGTCTGTGCCGAGATTTTCAGCGACTGCGGCAAAGTACCGGCACCAGTCGCAGGAAGAGTGGCATCAATGCCGTTGGCAATTCCGAGGTCAGATGCTGTAAAGACACCATCCCCTTTTTGCTTGACCTCCGAGCGATACATTATTTGTAAGCGTAACGCATATTCTGGGATGTCGTAGGCGAGGCCTAGTCTATAGCCTAGTTCACCATCATCTTTCAGGTGGACTGAGCCGATCCAGGTGTCTTCCTTGTAATCGAATGTTTGCAAGAAAACGCCGCCAATAAAATGGACTCTCCCGGGCCCTGCATCCATCTGCACCTTACAGGTTGCTCCGTATTCATCCGCATGAAATTTCATCTTTGAGGTCGGGTTCGGAAAAGTGTCTCCGTTTGCCGTAGCCGTCGCGAACTCAGCGTTTTGCGCCGCCGAACTATAACTTGCGGACGCGCCGAAGGGCTGAGTGTAGGTCAAGGCGCAGGAAAAATTGTCGCTGATTTTTGCCGCCATCGCAAAACTTGGTATCGTAAATGAGTCAGAATAGGCTCCGTCATGAACGGATTGACCCATCAAGGCTGAATAGCTTCGGCTCGGAGAGACATAAATGAGGGAGGACTCGGTGTTGACGCTCCCCTCCTCGAAGAGGATGTCCGTATTGGCTTCGCCGCGCGAAAATCCGCCCGCAAGTGCAGGCACCGTGGTCGCGCACTCCATTCCAGCTATCACAAGACACAGGTATGCATAGCCCGTTTTGCTCAATTTCATTGCGACGTTCCCACTCTATATTTTTATATTTTTTTTGATCAGTACAGCAGACACCACGCTCTGTGAGCGCGAATTGGATGAGGCGCATCGTCGTCCTGGCGCGCCCTCAGAACATGTCCAGAATATGATCCTCAGTCAGGTCAGCAATAGGAATGGAAGCCAAAAAAGGATCATTTTCGGCCATTGTGGGCGCGAACCAAGTCCCATATCTTGCGGGCCGTTGGTGCCGCGTGTGTGGGAGCGTCTTTCTCCCCAGTCAGGTTCCCATAAGACCCCTTGTTGGCCGGAAATGATCGTTTCCCAAGTATCGATGCTCACTATCCTGAAATGACTCAGCCGCAAATATTCGAAGGCGAGTATCGAGATACAACAAAGGGGAGCATGCCATGAACATTGACAAACTTGTACTGTCCGCCATGGTGATTGGTCTATTTGCTGGGGGCGCGTCAGCCGCCGAGCCGATTGAGGGGCAATGGAAAGATGGCTCTGTCGAGGTCGTTGCAATCAAAGCCTGCGGTGACAGCTTCTGCCTCACCATGACGACCGGGAAATATGCGGGACAGTCTATCGGTAAACTCAAAGGCAAAGGCCAAGACTATGCCGGGGAAATTACCGATCCGGGCAACAAAAAAACTTATAGTGGCTCAGGAACGGTCGAAGGCAAAACTCTCAAGCTCACGGGATGCGCATTGAAGATCTTTTGCAGGACGGAAGAATGGAGCCGATTGTAACCTCTTTTGAAATAGCATGCGTCGTATAAAGCGCAAGGTGCTGCATTGTTAACGCCGTAGAGTCTGTCAGGTTCAGATTGAACCAGACAGACTCTAGAAGATCGGACCTTTGCTCAGGCGGGTGATGTCCGCTTATCCGCTTCGGATAAATCCGGCAGACTGGGCAGCGTTTTTCCTAAGATCCAGAGCACGATCGGTTTGGGCAATATGCGCGCGAGCCGCAAGAGCCAGCGCATGGGCATCGGAAACATGTAGTCTCGCTTCTCATGTCTCAGTGCGTAAAGGATATGATCAACGGCTTTGTCCGCTGAAATCTCAAGTGGTGCCGGCATTCCGTCGCCAACGGTCACCTCAGTGGCGACGAACCCTGGATAGACGGTGGTAAAGCGGATGCCGTAACCGGCAAATTCAATCCGACATGTGTCGATGAGAAGAATCGCCGCCCCCTTGGCCGCCGAATAAGGCCCCTGCATCGGCACGCCGAGCAAGCCTGCCAGAGAATTTGTATGTCCAACATGGCCTCCGCCCTGCTGAATCATCTGTTTCATAGCCGGAAACAGATAGTTGACAACAACATCGTAGTTCGACCGCATATAGGCGTTCACTTCTTCGGGTGTCATCAAACGCATGTCCAATGCGGGGGCACCACCGGCATTGAGATAGATCAGATCGAGACGGCCGTATTGCTCGATAGTGGCGCGGATGACCCCGGCTGCGGCTTTTGCATCGGTCGCATCGGCTGCAACAGCGAGGCATTGACCGCCTGACGCGCGAATTTCTTCTGCGAGCCTATCCAGATGTCCGGCGCGCCGCGCAGTCACCACAATCTTTGCCCCTTCAGCTGCAAGCCTCAGTGCAAGAATGCGCCCCATGCCGGAAGATGCCCCAACGATGAGAATGGATTTGCCAAAGAAATTCATCACACTGGTTCCTCGTTTGTCACTTTTGCGCGGCGCTGCTCGGCCCAGCTTCGAAAGTGATCCGCCATGGTCTGTTTGAACGGCCTGTAAACAATGCCGAGGTCATTCTTGCTATCGGCGTTGTCCAGTGCGAAGCGGATTCCAAGGTGGTTGGTCATGTATTGTTGGGTCAATCCGAACAGTGGGCCGAGGATCCGAACAATGATGTTTGGAATTTGCCAGGATGGCAGCAGGTAGGGCCTGGGGTGAAAGCGGCGCGCAAAGCTAGCAATTTCGAGGAAGGTCCGTGTATGATCCTCTGAGAGGATATAGCGCCCCTTCGCAGTCGGATTGAGTGCTGCAAGGATATGGGCCTCCGCCACGTCTCGGACATCGACGCATGCGAGGCTAAGGTCGGGCATTCCGTAAAAGAAATATCCCTTGAACATCTCATCCAGCAGAAAAAGCGAGCCGGATTCAGACGCAGGTGTCAGCGAGGGGCCAAGGATCATCCCAGGATTGATTGTGACAAGGCTCCAGCGATCCTGCTCGGCCTGAATTTTCCACGCCTCTTTTTCGGCAATCACCTTGGAATAATGATAGGGATTATTGTGTACGTTACTGGAGGTGTTGAAATACTCCTTGGACACTGTTCGGTTTTTCATCGCATAAACATCGATATAATCGCCAAAGATCGCACCGATTGTCGATGTCATGACCACGCGCTGCACACATGGCGTGCGATTGACGCTGCCGAGAACGTTGCGTGTTCCCTGTAGCGCTGGCTCGACCATTTCGGCCTGTCCGTCCTTGATTTTTTCGGGCAGTTTGAAGGGAGATGCGACATGGAAAACGATGCTACAGTCCGCCATCGCGGCATCAAACGAGCCAGCGGCCAACAGGTCAGCCTCGTACAGTTTTAGTTTTTCTGGAAATCGCACCTGCATGTCTGTCAGCGGGCGCACCTTGCTCGTGTTACGGATGCTCCGCACGGTGGTATGGACGATCGCTCCAGCTTCGAGCAGTTGGAGGATGAGGTGGCTGGCAAGAAAGCCGCTCCCGCCAGTGACCAATACTGTTTCTTGCATTCTGAACCCCTTTTTTGATTATGGGATGCACTGTAATCGAACCAGAAACGCGAAGGTAATAGTCGGACAGGGGGCTGGCCCCACGTGATCAAAAAATGGCCGGTAAAGACCCTCGCCCTTCACAAGGGTCGGGCTTTCGAAAGTTGCCGCTCATCGCGTTGAGCGAACGCCCGCCGCTTCAGATCCGCGATGGAAGGATACCCGTTCACAGCCATCAGAAGATCGGTTTCAGCAAGAAGTGCGTGTACATGATGGATAATACCAAGATCCATTGAAAATGACTCTTGGTATTCCTTTTGTAAATATCTCAAGTACCTGATGCATTTGAGATATTTGCAATGTCTTCAAGGCGAGGATGCGTCAGCATCTTCGAGCCTTGGTATAATACCGTCTGTGCCACCTGCGGCAAGCGCGAGCATGAGAACGCCCGATGCCCACACCAGCCGCGCCCATGGCGAGCGCCTTGGCGATATCGGCACCACTTCTGACGCCACTATCGAAAAGAACCGGCGTATCAGGAACCGCAAAAACAAAGTCCTCCAGCAGGGAAATCGCAGCGATACCGCCATTTGCCGGTCGTCCTCCATGGTTGGGGCACTGGATGGCGTCAACCCCGCATCAGCGGCGCACCGGGCGTTTTCCGGATGGCAAATGCCTATGGCAACAATGGGAAGGCGGGTCGCCTCGCGGACCCATTTCAAGTCGTCCCACGCCATGACGTGACCGAAAATATTGGCCCATTCGTATATGGCTGCCGCAGATTCCGCCCTTGCCATGAAACTGAACCGTTGAACATGCGCGGCACAATGCCGTAACGGTTGAAGGCCTCGACGTTGTTGCGTTGGGTGAATTCGTTACCACAGCCTCACGCCACATAACTCCAGACTGACGGTGCCGTCGCCTGTCGGCCCAACGCTTCCAGTGACGCAAAATCGACAGGAAAGGCAGGTATTGGTCCACTGAGACCAGCGAGATAAATTTCGTTTTGGAAGTCTCCGAAATTTGGCATCATTCTTTCTCCTCCCAACGTGCCTGTTTTGCAGGAACGCCACGAGGGCGTTCGGCTAGAGTTTGCCTTTCCGCAAAAGCCGGGTTCCAGTTTTCCCCGACAAACTCGATGTTAATAGCCCGCTTTCATGATGGAGCGTTCGCCGCGCAGGTGACGAACGGCCGCGTCTTTCTGGTCCTTCCTCAACCGACCATTTGCGATGAATTTGATCAGCCAGGGGATACGCTTGACCTTGCCGGTGGCACTTTGTGCCAGCACGAAGCATTCCGCGCTTTTTTCCAGAATTTCGATATTGAGCAGTAATCTCTCCAGCCCCATCCCAAAACAGAGCGCCATGTCATCAAGACAATAGGCATTTGCCCCATTCGCCAAAGCCCGGATCGGTCGGTCGTCCGTCGACCGCATGCCAACACGTTTCGCCTCTACACCAAGATGGCGAACCTGTTCGTCAAACGCTGCAGGCAGTGACATGTCGAGCCGCGCCAACGCCGAGGTCCAGGTCAGTTTTCCTGCGGCGATTGCGCCCACATCCGGGCGCGCCGCATAGATGCGGTGATGAATATCTTGCGGCTTACCGTTTAGGCTGGTCCACGTAAACTCCTGCGGCACATCCTGCCCTACCTTGATCTGCACCTGCACAAAGGCATTACGCTCTGGAACCCTTTCGGAAAGAATGTCTCCGGGCTTCAGCAGTCCTTTGCCAGCCAGTCTGGCTGCTGCCAAGCCGAGATTATCTTCTGTCGTGGTATCTTCTATTTTTTTCAACATGTTACACCAAACGAAAAACAGATTCGAACCGATTGAGGGCATCATCAATCACCTCGTCCGTGTCAGCCATGCTGGTATAGATGCGGCTTCCCGCCAGCGTCAGGAGACCATGGGCAAGATAGGCAGCTCCCATTTCTTCCATCACATGTTTGCGCGGGTTGGCCTCACGCATCAGTTTGATGGGGGTGCGCATGCTCATCAACAGCACAGCGGATGTTTGAAGGTGGACGATGGATCCCATGTTGTAGACAACATAGGGAAGGCCCAGCCGATTGATGACCTCTTTCAGCCCACTTGCCAATCTGTCACCGGCTTTGCCTGCCAGCACAGGAGCATTGGTTCTGGCCATCTCTTCAATGGCATAGTAGCCAGCCACGCAAGAAAGGGGATTGGCCGACAACGTACCGCCGACAAAGGCGCGTTTGCTGGAAGTGCCGATGCCGCCCACCAGCGTCATCATGATGTCCTTGCGTCCACCAATGCCGCCCGCCATCAGGTAGCCGCCTGTGAGGCATTTGCCAAAAACGGTGATGTCAGGGTTGACGTTGAAATAGCCCTGCGCGCCGCCCATTCCAACGCGAAAGCCACTCACGACTTCATCAAAGATCAATAATGCACCGAACTCGTCGCAAAGCTTTCTGACCTCACGATTGTATTCTTGCGTCACGGGGCGCGTGCCGCTTTCTGGCCCCAAGGGCTCCACGATGACGGCGGCAGTGCCGCCGCGAAAACGGTTCAACATCAGCTTGCGGCGCAGCGTGCCGAGTTCATTCGGAAAGACTTCCTGGGTGTTGGCCGTTGCGCCCTTTGGAATGCCTGTCGCCTCGCGCCGACCGGTCCCGGGCACACGCATGCCGTAGACCATTTGGTCGCTCCAGCCGTGGTAATCTCCACCGACCTTGATCACCCATTTCTTGCCGGTGTGGGCGCGGGCCAGACGGATAGCCCCCATGCAGGCCTCGGTTCCAGATCCCAACATGCGAAACATCTCAATGCCGGGCATGTACTGCCGGATAATTTCCGCCAGCTTGAACTCGTATTCGTGCAGCAGACCCGTCACCGGACCACATTCGTCGATGACCTGATGGGCCTTTTCTCGAACAGTGCGATAATTCGAGCCTAGCAATGTCGGGCCCCCGGCTTGAAGGAAGTCGATGTAGCGATTACCGTCGGCGTCCCACATATAGGCACCATCCACCTTGGTGGCGGCAATCGGGAACGGATAATTGAAAGCGAGGTTGTGCTGCACTCCGCCGGGGATGACCTCGGAAGCGCGCTTGGCCCAAGCCTTGGAAGTCTGGCATTTTTGCTCAAAATAGTCGAGCACCTTCGGCATGTTCGCCTTGGCGATGCCGCGTGGCGGTTGGGCGAGCAGAGCCTGTAGCTGTTCCATCAGCGCCTTGTTGTCCGGCCATGCGCTAATGCCATAGGATGGTGTTTCAGGTGTACGGGTTGCCATGTTCATTTCAGGCTCCT
>DNPN01000254.1:0-5816 GCA_003501385.1 Rhizobium sp.
TATCCGCTGGTGGTTCGCCCATCTTACGTTCTGGGTGGCCGCGCCATGCAGATCATCCATGATGAAAACATGCTGCAAACCTATCTGCTCGATACGGTTCCGGGTCTGGTGCCAGAATCCATCAAGCAGCGGTATCCCAACGACAAGACGGGTCAGATCAACACCCTTCTCAGCAAGAACCCGCTGCTGTTTGATAGCTACCTCACCAATGCTATCGAAGTGGATGTGGATGCGCTGTGCGATGGCGAGAATGTCTTCGTATCGGGCATCATGGAGCATATCGAAGAAGCGGGTATCCACTCCGGTGACTCGGCTTGCTCGCTGCCATCGCGTTCCTTGAGCAAGGAAACCTTGGACGAGCTGGAACGCCAGACCGCCGCTATGGCCCGCGCCCTTAATGTTGGCGGCTTGATGAACGTGCAATATGCCATCAAGGATGGCGTGATCTACGTTCTTGAAGTCAACCCACGCGCTTCGCGTACTGTTCCTTTCGTGGCCAAGACCATTGGTGCACCGATTGCCAAGATTGCCGCCCGCATCATGGCTGGCGAAAAGCTGGATGCCGCCATTGCCGCCTATGGCAAAAAGCCGGACCCACGCAATCTGACGCATATTGCCGTCAAGGAAGCCGTGTTCCCGTTTGCCCGCTTCCCCGGCGTGGATACGCTGCTGGGACCGGAAATGCGCTCAACCGGCGAAGTCATTGGCCTTGACACCAACTTTGCTTTGGCCTTCGCCAAGAGCCAGCTGGGTGCAAGCGTTGAGCTGCCACGCGGTGGCACGGTGTTTGTGTCGGTGCGTGATGATGACAAGGCCCGCGTGTTGCCTGCCATCAAGCTGTTGGTAGAGAATGGTTTCAAGGTTCTGGCAACAGGTGGCACACAGCGTTACCTCGCAGAACAAGGCATTGACGCCATCAAGATTAACAAGGTGCTGGAAGGTCGACCACACATCGAAGACGCCATCCGCAACCGTCAGGTCCAGCTGGTAATCAACACCACCGATAGCAACAAGGCGATCTCGGATAGCAAGTCGCTGCGTCGTGCAGCGCTGATGCAGAAGGTGCCGTATTACACCACTATGGCCGGGGCTCTGGCCGCTGCTGAAGCCATTCAGGCTTTGAAGAATGGTCAGCTGGAAGTGCGTCCGCTGCAAAGCTATTTCTGATAAGCAGAATTGATTTCTGTCATCCGACACCGCGCGTCACCCCCGTGATGCGCGGTGTTTTTCTATTGAAAAACGAGAGTTTGTCGGGGAAAAGTGGAACCCGGCTTTCCCGAAAAGACAAACGAAAACAATTAAATCTAGAATCTGTCAGGTTCAATCTGAACCTGACAGATTCTAGGCGAAGCGGCTTGTAAAAGCAGCAATTCGAAATATCTGGAAATTGCCTGTCATAATCTGCTATAGTCATCTGAGTTTGATTTGTGGCTGGTTCCGTAGCTTTGCTTCGGGACCTGTTTTATTTTCATGTCCACGCCATGCGGACGTGAAAGGTGAAGGAAGAGGACATGGTTGAAAAGGTACCGATGACACAGAGCGGCTTCTCCAAGCTTCAGGAGGAATTGCGCTGGCGTCAACAAGAAGAACGTCCTCGGATCATTGAGGCGATTTCTGAAGCGCGCGCCCATGGCGACCTGTCAGAAAATGCTGAATATCATGCTGCCAAAGAGGCCCAGAGCCACAATGAAGGCCGCATCTCGGAACTGGAAGATCTGACGGCCCGCGCCGAAGTGATCGACCTGTCGAAGATGTCCGGCACCAAGATCAAGTTTGGCGCAACCGTCAAGCTGGTGGACGAAGACACTGAAGAAGAAAAGAGCTACCAGATCGTTGGCGATCAGGAAGCCGATGTGAAGGCTGGCCGCATCTCGATCTCTTCCCCCATTGCCCGCGCCATGATTGGCAAGGAAGTGGGTGATAGCATTGAAGTTGTCGCTCCCGGCGGCTCCAAGGCCTATGAAGTGATTGCGGTGAATTGGGGTTAAGCCAATTTCCACCGTGGTCTCTTTGCGCACCATTGTGGTGATCGCGCCCAATTTCAAAAAGCGTTTGTCCGGCGTCACCTCTACTCTGGTTCAATTGATTCCAGAGCACAGGCGACGCGGACTGGGCATTGCCACGCTTGGCCCCGGCCTGCCGGATGACATGCCCGCCATGTCATTCTGGCAGCTGCCGCTGCTATGGGCGCGACCTTTGAATGCTACGCACCGCGTTTGGCATGCCCGCCGCAACAATGAAATGCTGATGGGCCTGATTCTGCGCGACGTGCTGCGCATGCCACTAAAACTGCTGTTTACCTCGGCAGCCCAGCGCCATCACTCAGGCTACACCCGTTGGCTGATCTCGAAAATGGATGCCGTGGTGGCCACCAGTGGCAAATCCGGCTCCTATCTCAAGGTGCCGCATACCGTGATTCGTCACGGCATTGATCTGGTGCGGTTTCACCCGCCAACCAATGAGGATGATACCATTGTCGCCACAGGCCTGCCCGGTCGCTATCTGATTGGTTGCTTTGGCCGTGTACGCCACCAAAAAGGCACCGACCTGTTTGTGCGGGCCATGATTGAGCTTTTGCCGCACCATCCAGACTGGACTGCCGTGGTGTCTGGCCGTGTCACCGCCGAACATGCAAGCTTTGCTGATCAGCTCAAGGCAGATGTGGCGGCGGCTGGCCTTTCAGAGCGGATCATCTTTCTCGGTGAAGTTCCCGACATCAAGCCGTGGTATCGCCGTCTCACACTCTATGTTGCGCCCTCGCGCAATGAGGGCTTTGGCCTGACACCGTTGGAAGCCATGGCTTCACAAACCGCCGTTGTTGCCTCCGATGCCGGAGCTTATGCCGAATTGATTGCTGAAGGGGAAACCGGCTCTGTGGTACCCGCAGGCGATTATGACGCCTTGCGCAATGCCATTGCACCCTATCTGGCCGATTATCAGCTTGCCCTGCGCCATGGAGAGGCAGGCTTAAAACATGTGCATGAACACTTTGCCTTGGCGGGCGAAGCACAGGCGCTTGAGGGTATTTATCAAAATCTGCTGGGACTGGAAAAGCTCTAAATTTCCAACTGCCCCAGATGTTTGATCTGGCGAATGGTCAGCATGGTGCGCACCGTATCCACATGTTCATTGCTGGTCAGGGTCTCAATCACAAAATCCTGAAATGCAGTGAGATTTTCAGCCACGCATTGCAGCAGAAAATCACTCTCACCATTCACCATCCATGCCTGACGCACCAGAGGCCATTGATTGGTGCTGGCGGCAAAGGCCTTGAGATTGGCATCGGACTGATGCTTCAGCCCCACCATGCAAAACGCCACCAGATCAAAGCCCAGCTTGGGACCATTCAGCAGCGCGTGATAGCCTTGAATAATGCCGGATTCTTCCAGCTTGCGCACCCGGCGCAAACAGGGCGGCGCTGAAATGCCAACGCGCTCCGACAGCTCCACATTGGTCATGCGGCCATCGCGTTGCAGTTCGCGGAGAATTTTTATGTCGATAGCATCCAGTTCAGCACGAAACACCAGCGATCACCCTTTTATCTTCGTCTTCTCAGGGTTATGACGCCAGCCACGCATCTGCGCAACAATATGTCGCCTTCGCGCATAAAAATTACGGTGGATTGAATTGCCTTGTTATTAACGCAAGGCTGCCCTTGATAAAATGCATAGAGCCTTCATAAATAAACGAAGAAAAGGCGAGGCAGGCATCCTATATGCCAACTCTATCGCGTCCCTCGCCACTGAAAGGAACTGACATGTCCGCCCGCCATACCAAAGTGCTGATCATTGGCTCCGGCCCTGCCGGCTATACCGCCGCCATTTACGCCGCTCGCGCCATGCTGAAGCCGGTGCTGATTGCGGGCATGGAACAGGGT
The DNA here is from genome assembly GCA_003501385.1 of Rhizobium sp. Taxonomy (GTDB): domain Bacteria; phylum Pseudomonadota; class Alphaproteobacteria; order Rhizobiales; family Rhizobiaceae; genus Allorhizobium. The sequence continues at coordinate 3,878 of DNPN01000254.1, forward strand.
GGCCAGTTGATGATCACCACCGATGTTGAAAACTATCCCGGCTTTGGTGATCCGATCCAAGGCCCGTGGTTGATGGAGCAGATGCTCAAGCAGGCCACCCATGTTGGCACCGAGATTGTCAATGACCTGGTGACCGAAGTCGACATGACGCGCCGCCCTTTCACCGTCAACACGGATAGCGGCACTGTCTGGACTGCGGATACGCTGATTATCTGCACCGGGGCCAAGGCCAAGTGGCTGGGCATCGAGAGCGAACAGCATTTTCAGGGCTTTGGCGTCTCAGCCTGCGCCACTTGCGATGGCTTTTTCTATCGCAACAAGGATGTGATTGTGGTCGGCGGCGGCAATTCGGCGGTGGAAGAAGCCCTGTACCTGTCGCATATCGCCAAGACTGTTACCGTTGTGCATCGCCGCGACAGCTTCCGCTCGGAAAAAATCCTGCAAGAGCGTTTGTTTGCCAAGGAAAACGTCAAGGTGGTCTGGAACTCGGTGGTGGATGAAGTCACTGGCACGCCAGCCAAGCACCCCATGCCGCCATCCGTTACGGGCGTGAAGCTGAAGAATATCGAGACCAATGCCGTGACCGAGATGCCGATTGATGGCGTGTTTGTGGCCATTGGCCATGCACCTGCCGTTGAACTGTTCAAGGACAAGCTGAAGCTGAAACCCAATGGCTATCTGTGGACCGCCCCCGATTCGACCGCCACCGATGTGCCCGGCGTGTTTGCTGCGGGCGACGTGACCGACGATGTCTATCGTCAGGCCATCACCGCTGCCGGAATGGGCTGCATGGCCGCTCTGGAAGCCGAACGTTATCTTGCCGTGGCCGATGCCCCGGCCCAAGCCGCGGAGTAAGAGCATGATGCGAGGGGGCAGCAATATCCCGCTGGATTGGGACAAGTTGCGGATTTTCCATGCCGCAGCCGAAGCCGGGTCCTTTACTCATGCGGCGGACAAACTGCACCTCTCGCAATCGGCCATCAGCCGTCAGGTGAGCGCGCTGGAACAGGATGTGGGGGTAAAGCTGTTTCACCGCCACGCCCGTGGTCTGATTCTCACCGAGCAAGGCGAATTGCTCTATCGCACCGCCCATGATGTGCTGCTGAAGCTGGAAACAGTGAAAATGCAGCTGACGGAAACGACCGACAAGCCGAGCGGCAAGCTGCGCGTGACCACCACCGTGGGCCTCGGACAAGGCTGGTTGACCGACAAGGTGCAGGAATTCCTGCAACTCTATCCCGATATGCAAATCCAGCTCATTCTCGACAACGAAGAGCTGGATGTGAACATGCGTCAGGCCGATTGCGCCATTCGCCTGCGCCAGCCGCAGCAATCGGACCTGATCCAGCGCAAGCTGTTTACGGTGCACATGCACGTTTACGCGGCACCGTCCTACATCAACCGCTATGGCGAGCCGCAGACCATTGAAGATCTCGATACGCACCGCATCATTTCCTTCGGTGAGCCCGCGCCCAATTACCTGCTGGATGTGAACTGGCTGGAAGTGGCAGGGCGCTCGTCCGACAATCGTCGCATTCCGCATCTGCAAATCAACAGCCAGACCTCGATCAAGCGCGCCTGCCTGTTGGGAATCGGCATCGCCTGCTTGCCGGATTATATCGTTGGCCGCGATCCGGGCCTGATTCAGCTGCCGATCAATGCCGATGTGCCGTCATTTGACACCTACTTCTGCTATCCGGATGAGATGAAAAATGCAGCGAAGCTAAAAGTTTTTCGTGATTTTATTGTCGCAAAGGCGCGAAACTGGAGCTTCTAACCAGACTGCGCTTACAATCAAGAATTGGTCAATGCCTCTGAAAAACATGGGATTTTCGCCAGCCGAGGCATTGTTGAACAATCATCCATTAGCGACACAAAGACCAGACTTGCGACATTTGCATGCCTCCCATGCACAAAAAAGCATTGTTCACTGCACAAA
>DNPN01000254.1:6063-6468 GCA_003501385.1 Rhizobium sp.
GCATTGTTCACTGCACAAAAAACCATCATACCGCTCTCAGCTGATGCACACGGTGGCTTCCTCCCAGTTCCACCGCACCAGCTGTTCCCCTCTGGAGGTTTAATTTAACCTTCACACTTTAAGGGCCCTGGAGTAATCCGGTGGCCCCTTTTTTTTGCTCAAAATCTCAATTTTTTTTGCTCAAAATCTCAAGCCGAATTTTTATTCGGGAAAAATCATCCCGTGCCATTGAATTGCCCAGGAAAAGGCCCACATCAGTTTCAGTTGATACCGTGAACTTCTCTCTAGCGGTTCGCATATTCAGCTGTTCCCCTCTGGAGGATGTAATCTCCACATCTTGAGCACCCGGTAACGGGTGCTTTTTTTTTGGCCCATCCATTTCTAAAGCATGTCGCGTTTTATTGT
>DNPN01000292.1 GCA_003501385.1 Rhizobium sp.
CCTTGATCACGTCGAGCAGGCGGCGGTGCAAACGCTCTACCAGATGCAACGAGTCGAGATAGAGGGAACGGATCGCCTGCTCTTCCTGATCAACGGCGGGAACCTGCGCTTTGATATTGGTGTTGGTCATATCGGTTTGCCTCACTGTTTTGGGTGGCGGTTCTATTTGTTTTCACCCGCCTTGAGACAGACAATATCGAATACCCATAAAATTCTATTTAAAACGCAGGCTTAACAGAGGCTTACCATCCACAGGCTTTGTATCAGGGTAAACCAAGTCTTATGATCGGTGAACATCCCGCTTTTCCAGCATGATGGCCAGACAGAAGGCCGCATAGACGACCACGACAATGATATGAAACGCAATCAACAGCGGGTTTTCGCCAAAAATCTGTGGCCAGACCCCATACATCAGGATTTGCGTCAGCGCGCCGATGAACCAGATCACCGGCCCCCAGGACACTGTCATCCACAGGCCAATGCCCGCGACCGGGAAAATAACGGCCAAAGCGCAGGTCGCCACCCGCCACGGCACGGTTAAAAGATCAAACCGCGCAAGACCATTATGGGAATAGCCCACCAGCATGGCCCAGAACTCCAGCCCCAGCCAAATACCAATGAATGCGACGATGCGCAGAAAGACCACGAAAAGAACATCCGTGATGCTGAACTTCGGAGGGTGGACGCTATCATCAATCATGGGGGGAGGATAACCGCAATGGTTCGCGACCGCCAGAGCCTTCACGCAAACATGCGCCGTATTGAAACATCCATTCCGCAAAGCATTGGTCAGCTTGTCGCAGTGGGCAAAGACGGTCATCCATGCTAGGCCCTGCATCCAGACACAGTTTATGCAGACAGCGACTGGAGGCCAGCCATGCAAGACAAAACCCATCTGGTAGACGAGATCACCGGCCACCGCCGCATGCGCCGCAACCGCAAGGCCGATTGGACCCGCAGGCTGGTGCAGGAAAACCGGCTGACGGTGGATGATCTGATCTGGCCGATCTTTCTGGTGCCCGGTAGCAATATTGTCGATCCCATCCCCGCCATGCCCGGCGTGAACCGCATGAGCGTGGACAAAGCCGTTGAAGCAGTGAAACAGGCGGCCGATCTTGGCATTCCGGCCATTGCCACGTTCCCCAATATTGAAATGGACAAGCGCGACCAGACCGGCTCCAATATTCTGGAGGCCAACAACCTGCTCAATCAGGCCACCGTGGCGTTTAAAAAGCATGTTCCCAACATCGGCATTATCACCGACGTCGCGCTTGATCCCTTCACCAGCCACGGCCACGATGGCATTTTGCGCGGCGATGAGATTGTCAACGACGAAACGGTTGAGCAGGTCATCAAGGCCGCAATTTTGCAGGCCGAGGCCGGATCAGACATTATTGCACCCTCTGAAATGATGGACGGTCGCATTGGTGCCATTCGCCGTGGGCTGGATGCAGCAGGCCATCAGAATGTAGGCATCATGTCCTACGCCACCAAATTTTCCTCGGGCTATTATGGCCCTTACCGTGAGGCGATTTCCACCTCCGGCCTGCTGAAGGGCGACAAGAACAGCTATTACATCAGTCCGGCAAACGGCACCGAGGCCGTGCGCGATGCCGCGCTGGACGTGGAAGAAGGCGCAGACATGCTGATGGTCAAGCCCGGCCTGCCCTATCTGGATATTTGCTGGCGGATTAAAGAGGCCTTCAGCCTTCCTGTCTTTGCCTATCAGGTTTCTGGTGAATATGCCCAGATCAAAGCAGCGGGCATGAATGGCTGGATTGATGAAGACCGGGTGATGATGGAAACCCTGCTGTGCTTCAAACGCGCAGGCTGCGATGGCATTTTGACCTATTTTGCCATTGAAGCGGCGAAAAAGCTGGCCAAAAGCTGATTTTCGCTGATTTTTTAGGACAGTACTTTGAATTTCGGGCCGAGGCTTCCCATATCCCTTGTAACACATACAGCAGCGTAGATTTTATCAAACGCCCACTGCTGTAGGTATTTGTTTTAACGCATTTCCGGACGCAAAACCGCGATGCACTTTTGCTGGAAATGCTCGAGGGGATAACCATGAGCTTCGACCCGAACATGACCGCCACCACTGTCCCGACCGACTGGCGTGCCTATAGCGGCGTGCTGTCGCGCCGGGTCTTTGCCTTTATGATTGACTATGTGCTGGTGGCTCTGCTCTGCCTGCCCGCCGCCGTGGCCGTATTTTTTATCGGCGTGGTCACGCTGGGGCTGGGCTGGTTGCTCTACCCGATCCTGTTTTTCGTGGTCGCTGGTCTCTATTTCGGCCTGTCGCTGGCCGGTGCCTCGCAGGCAACGCCGGGCATGCGGGCCATGGGCATCGCGATGATTCGTCTTGATGGCGGCAAGATCGACTTTGTCACCGCCATTGCCCATCTGGCACTGTTCTGGATTTTGAACTCGGTTCTGACGCCGCTGATCCTGCTGGCGGGCCTGTTTATTTCCCGCTCAAGACTCGTGCATGACCTCTTGCTCGGCACAGCGACGATTCGCACCATGTAACAAAGTCGGAGGGGCATGCCACACGCGCGACGCCCCTCTCGTCCGTAACTTTATTCCACGCTCACCGTACTCCTCGCCATATTGTGTATAACATCATTGGAAGGGCTGGATCATTCTGTCCGGCCATTGACGTTTTTTTATCTTTATCCATTCTAATATTGAAGGGAGTTACCGAGCGCACATCTCTCAAACAAGCGATAGCAAGCTGCTGTAACAATGAATCTATCTATGTATAATGGTTGTTGGGAAATATAACGGATTTTGAATCTGCATCGCGGAGGGCTATTGAGAAACCTATGAACACACAGGCCACAAGCTCCCCCCAGTTTTACCTGACGGCACCGGCACCGTGCCCCTATTTGCCGGGTGAAATGGAGCGAAAGGTCTTCACCCATTTGGTGGGCGCACGCGCAACCGAGATGAACGACCTACTGACGCAAGGCGGATTTCGTCGCTCCCAGAACATTGCTTACCGGCCGGCCTGTGAAAATTGCCGCGCCTGCCTGTCCGTGCGCATCATCGCCAAGGAATTCGAGCCGAACCGCACCATGCGCAAGGTCAAGACGGTCAATGCCGACCTGATCAGCAGCGTCTATCCCGCCCAGCCCTCTACCGAGCAATTCTCGCTGTTTCGGCGCTATCTGGATGACCGCCATCAGGCTGGCGGCATGTCGGATATGTCAGCGCTGGATTTTGCCATCATGGTAGAGGACAGCCACGTCAAAACCCGTGTTATTGAATACCGCCTGCCACCGGAGCCTGAATCGGAACGCCCGGGCGAACTCGTTGCCGTTGCCTTGACGGACATCCTGGGCGATGGCCTGTCCATGGTGTATTCCTTCTTCAACACCGACCTACACAAGCGCTCACTGGGCACATTTATGGTGCTGGATCACATCCGCCGTGCCAATGAGATGGGCCTGCCGCATGTTTATCTGGGCTATTGGGTCGATGGTTCACGCAAGATGAACTACAAGATCCGCTTTCTGCCGCAGGAACATTTGGTCAGTCAGGGCTGGACACGGTTTGAGCCCGAAGCAGATGCAACACCATAAGCGTTAAAGCACCACAATCATTGCCGTTCCCGGAGATATCCGAAACGTGATTGCGTTACAGCCAGTAACGCGATCTTTCTGTTGCGAGCAAACACCACGACATCCTGAGAGGGTCACTAAAGCATGTCGCGTTTTATTGTCCTCAATAAAACGATAACGTACATGCGGCTAAATAAGAGATAAAGCCTGTCGAAGTGAATCCTCTTCACTGCGACAGGCTTTAGGAACTGAAAGTTTCAAAAAGGC
>DNPN01000285.1 GCA_003501385.1 Rhizobium sp.
AATCTGAACCTGACAGACTCTAGCCGCGTTAAAGGTCGCTCCGCCGATTGTGCCTCGGCAAATCTTCTGCTCCGGTGCCAATTATCGCAAACACGTCATCGAACTGACGCTGAAGCAGCCAGATCCGGCCCACGCCGGTCTTGCATCTGCGGATCGCGCAGAGCGTGTGGCAAAAGTGATGGATGAGCGTGCCGCCACGGGCAAACCCTTTGCCTTTGTCAAATTGCCATCGGCAGTGACAGGTCTGTATGACGAAATCATTCTGCCACAGGGCGCGAAAGAAGTAGACTGGGAGTTGGAGGTTGCTGTCGTGATTGGCAGAGCCGGTCGCCGTATTCCCGCTTCGGAAGCAATGTCCTCCATTGCGGACTATACGATCGCCAACGACATCACCGCACGAGATCGGGTCTATCGACCAGACATGAAGGCCATCGCCACAGATTGGCGCGCATCCAAATGTAGCGCGACTTTTCTGCCGCTGGATCCATAGATCACCCCGGCCAGTGTGGCGGATGAGCCGTAAAGCCAAGAGTCGAAAGTCTGATTTGTACTGCTTGGTGTTTGTTGGAGAGCGGCTCTGGGACATTGTAAACTTAACGACAATGCGGGCAAACACTGGCTCCGGCCTATTTCGTCGCACATCAACGATGTTAGGTCTCCAGCGATTACAATCAAAGACAAACAACCCGACAATACCGACTGTGCCGTGCGCTCTATATGGCGCACAAAGGTTGTCTGTAACGCTTTATATGTGTTGCATAATTTCCTCTTTAAACCGATTCCTGTTTAATGAGAAAATTATGCAATAGAAAAGTTCTCATCCCAAAAAAACGAACGTTAGATTTATCCGTCTCACCGATACGATATGTTGAGCTTTTGCCGATTTTCGCGAGGTTCTGATGCGTTACGTGCTGGGACAAAACAGGCTGGGGCGGCCATTCCAGAAGGTTTTGCGGCCAGCTTTCCAGCCGCCGATGACACGGGCAATCTCACGAACGGCATCAACAGGACCAGCGCAATCCAACAGCACAAGGGTGGCAATGGAGCCAACCTCAAGGGGGGCAGCGCGGTTCAAAAGACGGTTGCCCGCGCTGGATACCATCTCGAATACCCTCTGTATATCGGCATCAAAGGAAAGCTGGGCGACGTTGGCGTAGAGATTGGCCATGCGGATCAGCGAGGCGTCGCCAAAGGGCGTGAAAGGGTTGAGCACATTGTTGGTGGCAACGGTGGTGACAACCCCGAGGTTTGCAAGCCGATGGGCCGGGGCAATGCCACGGGGAACCAGTGTCTGTACCCCGCGTCCAGTCAGAAACAAATCTGTTGCAGGCAGAACTGTCAGGGCAATGCCTGCCTTTGCCAAGCTGTGTCCAATCGCGTCCACCGCCTCCGGTGTCATGGCGGAGAGGTTGGTCACATGCCCGATTGACACACGGCCACCCCAGCCGTGGCGATCTGTTTGTTCGATCACGGCGGGCAGGTTGGTGGAGTCCGGTTGCAGATCAAAATCGAGATGGAAATCAACCGCCACATTGTGTTTGACCGCCAGATCGAAAATCAAAGCCACATGGGCGGCGGGGTCTGGATCGGTGTAAGGGCAACCGCCAATCAGATCAGCGCCTTGCGCTAAGGCGTCGTCCAGCATGGCAAAGGTTTCGGGCTCCTGCGTCAACCCTTCCTGGGCAAAGGCGCAAAGCTCGATGTCGATGGCAAAGGCGTAGTCGGCTTTGATCCGCTTTAGCGCCTCAAACGAGCGGAATCCGGCGCGTGGGTCAATCTCGACAAAGCTGCGCATATGCGTGGTACCGGCGACAATGGCCTTTTCCACCACCTTGGCGGCTCTGGAATAAACGTCGCTCTCGGTAAAACCGCTCTTGGCCTGTGCGGTTTGTTGAACGGCCTCCGTGAGAGTCCCAGCGCAAAGGGTGCAGCGGTCGAGAATACAGGCTTTGTCGAGATGAATATGGGTTTCGATAAAACCACCGAAGGCGTAGGCACCGCCTGCATCGAAATCTTTGACCGCGTTACAGCGCAATCCGGGACCGATGGCTGCAATCACCTGATCCTTGATGGCAATATCCACGGTGGACGCTTGGTCGTCGATACGCACATTGCGGATGATGAGATCATATTGTTCTGCAGGAGTGTCTTCAAAGAGCAAGCGCGGCTCCATCGCTGCGGGGATCATGGGCAGCCAAAATCCTGCCGTCATCCTCAATTTTGATAATCCCCGCTTGACCGCCAAGGGGGCTGAAAGCCGGAAGTCTCGACAGTTGATGCCCTCTTGCTTGGAGATTAGCCAGGACTGTTTCACTGAGATTATCTTCCAGCTTCAAACTGTCACGGCTATCGGAAAAGGTTTTGCCCAGCAAAAATCGCGGCTGTGCCAGCGCCGCTTCCGGGGATAGGCCATGATCAATCAGCAGGCTGAGCAGCAGCGCCAAGGTCTGCGGTTGCCCATCGGCCCCTTGGGTGCCATAGACCAAATGCGGGCGACCATTTTTCAACGCAATGCCGGGGTTGAGCGTATAGAAGGGCCGTTTGCTGGCTTGAAGGCAATTGGGGCTTTTCGGATCAAGGTTGAAGGCGGCACCTCGGTTCTGCCAGAGAATGCCGGTGTCACCCACCACAGCACCGCTTCCCCAATCGAAATAGATGCTTTGCAGCACGCAGGCGGCACGTCCTTGCGCATCCACGGCAGCCAGAAAGGACGTGTCGCCCTGTTTGTAAATATGGGGCCAATCAAAGGCTTGATCGGCGTTTATGGTTTGCGCCTTTGCGCGAAGATGGGCTGGATCCAGCAAAAGTGCCGCTTCTGCCAACCCACTGAAATCTGGATCGGCGATCACTTGCCGATCCAGAAAGGCCTGTTTCACCGCTTCGACCAAATGATGATAGAAACCTGCGCTGCCATAGGGTTCATCTGCCATAGAGTGGTGACCGAGAACGCCCATGATGCCAAGCGTGGTCAGCCCTTGTGTTGGCGGCGGCGGAGCCAGCAGGGTCAAATCGCGATAGGTCAGGCTAACCGGCTTGGCAAATCTGGCGCGAGTGGCGGCCAGATCATCAAGGGTCAAGGGGGCACCCAAATCGCCCAGGCCTTTTGCGATTTTGCGCGCCAAGGCACCTTCGTAAAAGTCGCGAGGCCCATTTTGAGCGAGACTGCGCAGCGTTTCAGCCAATTGCGGTTGCCGCTGCAATCCCTCCCGAACGAACAAATTGGCAAACCCTGGCCAGCTGCCCCGCTCGCCAGCGCGCAGATCAAACCAGAACTGCTGCGAGGGGCTGACAGCAAAGCTTTCCTCGGCCAGTTGGATGGCAGGGGCGAGCAGGTTCGCGAAGCTCTCCACCCCACCCCAAAGGTCTTTCGAGTGGTCAAGCAGCACCCCCCAACTGTCCACAAGGCAGGCAGTGGTCAGCATGGACCCCGGCCCGCGCACAGCAATACTCTCAATTCCATCAATATTCTGCGGCGCTTGACCGATGCCAAGCAGGGACGAGACTTTGCCATCGGCATCAGACACCATCCAGACCGCATCACCGCCAAGACCGCAAAAATGCGGATAGAGTACAGATAAGGCCGCACCGGCGGCAATGACCGCTTCAATGGCATTGCCACCCCGGGCCAACACGGCAAGACCGGCCTCACTTGCCTGCCAGTGGGGCGCTATCATCATGCCATTGCGCCCGGCGGCGTTTTTCGGGGGGCCGTTTTCAAATTGTTGGGTCATGGGTCTGCCGTGGTTGTTTTTATGCATGCTGGCGGGTTTAGCCTATCGCATTGTAGCGATAAGAGCCTTCCGTTTGTGGCAAAGGATTGTCGCGATGGAAAGCCTCAAGATATGGCATCAATTGGGCGACCATTGTCCGCGCAGTCAACTCTTTGGCATTTTCGGGGGCGGCCAGTCTGTCGGCAATTTCCGTCAGCACCGCCTCTCTATCGATCAGCGTGACTTTGCCAGCATTCACCACCCGTCTGCCATCGATGAACACCTGATCGACCGCGTCCTTCGTGGCCCGGTGCAGCACGGCTTCGCTGATGGGCGTTTGCGCATCAATGAACGGACGCGCCACCCGGCTGCGGCGCAAAAGCACAATATCGGCCCGTTGGCCGGGCTCCAGCCGCCCCACGCTGCCGCCG
>DNPN01000175.1:0-7081 GCA_003501385.1 Rhizobium sp.
GCAGGCCTTCGGTGTTGATGTCGAGACGGCCAATGGACATGACCCGTGGCAGGTCATCCGGCAGGTTCTCAAACACGGTTGGGCGACCTTCCGGATCGGAATTGGTCGTCACCAGACCAGATGGCTTGTGGTAAAGCCACAGCCGGGTGCGCTCGATGCCGCGAATGGGCTCGCCATCCACTTCAATACGGTCTGCCATGGTGGCGTTGAGTGCAGGCGTTTCCAGCACCTTGCCATTGACGGCCACACGGCCTTCCATGATCATGCGCTCCACATCGCGGCGCGAGGCAATGCCTGCGCGCGCGAGCAGCTTGGAAATGCGCTCTGGCTTCAACGCCTCTTCGCCACCGGATACTGCAGGCGCAGGTTTACGCGCCGCATCAATGTCTTTTTTAGACACCTGATTGGCGAATTTCTCAGTGGATGCCTTACGGGGGCGGCCAGCGGGTTTGGAGCCCGGCCGCGTGAACTTTTCTTTATCGGTCATTTTTTGCTTGCCTGTCGTTTGCTGTGTCCTATCAGTTCACGACGAGTTGGTTAAGTGGAAAGTTGAGGATGACGCAGACATTCGGTTTTGTGGGCCGTTCCATGGGCCGTTTCATGGATGTTGCTCTGGAAGAAGCGCAGGCAGCGGGTGCGCGTGGCGAGGTGCCAATTGGTGCCGTGGTGGTCAAGGATGGCACAATCATCTCCCGCGCGGGCAATGAAACCCGCGCGCTCAACGATGTCACAGCCCATGCGGAAATTTTGGCTATTCGCCGCGCTGCCAGCTTTCTATGCGATGAGCGGCTGACGGGTGCTGATCTCTATGTGACGCTGGAGCCTTGCACCATGTGTGCGGCCGCCATTTCCTTTGCCCGCATACGCCGTCTTTATTATGGCGCGGAAGATTCCAAGGGCGGCGGCGTTCACCACGGTGCGCGCTTTTATGGGCAGCCCACCTGCCATCATGCGCCAGAGGTCTACCCCGGAATTGGCGAGGTGGAGTCAGCCGAGCTGCTCAAGAGCTTTTTCTCTGAGAAGAGGTAAGGCCCTGCGCGAACAGGGCCTTGGCCTCCTCAAATATCGAACTGATAGCTCTTGGGCACAAAACGATAGCCCACATCCTGCTTTTCGACATAGCCAACCGATGGAAACGGCATGTGATAACCCAAAAAGGCCACACGATCCGTTGCCACCATATCAAACACTCGTTTGCGCGTGGTGGCTGCCGCGGCCTTATCCATGTCAAACCTCACTTCCCAATCGGGCCGTTGCAGTGACAGAACAAAGTGATTGGCGGTATCGGCGGTCAAAACCAGCTGTTTCCCTTCAGATTCAACCCGGTAGATCATATGGCCGGGCGAATGGCCAAACGCCGCCTCACCGGTGATGCCGGACACCACATCACCGCCCTTGTCGCTCAAGAAGGTTATTGTCTCGGCCAGCGGCTTCACATTGGTCAGCACGCCTTTTTGCCCGCCTGCGGCGGTCGTACCTTCGCGGGCCGGGTTAACCCAAAAATCATATTCGCGCTGGCCTGCCACATAGCGCGCCTTTGGAAAAGCTGGCTTGCCCTTTTCCATCAGGCCGCCAATGTGGTCACCATGCATATGGGTGAGAACCACAATGGTCACATCTTCCGGAGAATAGCCTGCGGCGATCATGCCTTCGCCCAATCGGCCCATGCCGCCAGCCCGGCCTTGCTCACCCATGCCGGTATCGAACAGGATCACATCCTTGCCCGTGTTGATCAGCACCGGCGAAAAGCCATTCACAAAGGCATCGGTGGGCAGAAAATTCTGCTTCAAAAGGGCTGCAACCGTCTCCGGTTTCTGGTCTGTGCCAAAGGTTTCAATGGGTGCTCCGGATGGTCGCAAGCCGTCTTTAATCACCACCACCTCAAAGGCCCCAAGCTTGAAGCGATGGGTTTCTGGTGGCATGGCGTGGTTTATGCTCATCGAAGTCCCACTTTGCGCAAAAGCTGCCCTTGTCATGAGGTATGGGCTCGCCAAGGCTCCGAGAGCCGCGCCCGTCATCATCGTTCTTCTATCCATCGAAACCATTTGAACCTCCATATCAAACTCATCACCTGCGAAGTCAGATAGGTAAAAATCGTGTGAAGACCAGAAAAATCACGTATCCGTGATTGCGACCACATCTAAAAATGCACCATTGGCACGGTATGTTTTCCAGACTACAAAGCCTTCGCGCGCCCATCCACAGTCTTCAGTGGCCCCACTCATCCGGTCAAATTATCATGAATCGTATCGTTCCCCTGATCCTCGCCGTGGCCTTGTTCATGGAGAATATGGATTCAACGGTGATTGCAACGGCGCTTCCGGCCATTGCCCATGATCTTGGTGTGGGGCCGATTACGCTGAAGCTGGCGCTCACCTCCTACATGGTCGCACTGGCGATTTTCATTCCGATCAGTGGTTGGATGGCCGATAAATTCGGGGCAAAGCGTATTTTCCGCGCCGCCATCATGGTGTTTACGATTGGCTCGATCTGCTGCGCCATGTCCGAATCACTGTTCCAGTTCGTGGGCGCGCGCTTTCTTCAAGGTATTGGCGGCGCGATGATGACGCCGGTGGGCCGTTTGGTGTTGTTGCGCACCACCAAGCGTGAGGAGCTGGTCTCGGCCATGGCGCTTCTGACCATTCCAGCGCTGGTTGGCCCCTTGGCCGGACCACCGATTGGCGGCTTCATCACCACCTATTTCACCTGGCATTGGATTTTCCTCATCAACGTGCCGATCAGCGTGGTGGGCATTATTCTGGCCACCATTTACCTGCCCGAAATTGAAGCCACCGAAACCGCACCGATTGATTATGTTGGCTTCGCACTCACCTCGCTGTGCGCCTCAGGCGTGGTGTTTGGCCTGTCCGTGATCAGCCTGCCCGCTTTGCCGCCGGAAATTGGCGTAGCCACGGTGGTGATTGGCATTGCCTGCGGTTTCTATTACATCATCCACGCGCACCGCCACCCGGCACCGCTGCTGGATCTCAAGCTTTTTCGCAAGCCCGCTTTTCGGGCAGCCCAAACCGGCGGCACCATTTTCCGCATTTCCACCGGTGCCATTCCGTTTCTCATGCCTTTGATGCTGCAACTGGGCTTTGGCATGACACCGTTTGAATCCGGCATGACCACCTTTATCGGGGCCATCGGGGCCATTACCACCAAATTCATTGCCAGACGGGTGTTTGCCGCCGCAGGCTTCCGCTCGGTCCTGATTACCGCTGCCGTCGCGGGCGCTACGACAACCTTTATGAACGCCTTTTTCACCCCGCAAACGCCGCATGCGCTGCTGATGTTCTTTTTGCTGATTTCCGGGTTTTGCCGCTCGTTCTTTTTCACCGGCACCAATGCACTGGGCTATGCCGATATTGATAACAATGAAGCCAGCCAGGCCACATCAATTGCCTCGGTGCTGCAACAGGTCAGCCTTGCGCTGGGCGTTGCCTGCGCCGCCTTCATTCTGGAAGCCAGTCAGGCCATCACCGGTGATCATCTCAGCCTGGCAGATTTCCATCTGGCCTTTGCCGTGGTGGCCCTGCTGTCGCTTGCCGCTGCCATTCCGTATATTCGGCTGGCAAAAGATGCGGGGGCGGATGTGTCTGGCCATCGCAAACGCGGCACTATTGCTGCTGTTTCGGAGAATATTCCGGCAAAATAGCGCTTATTCCGGGCGCTCACAGACGGCAGACAGCTTGTTGCCATCCGGGTCACGCACATAGCAGACATAAAAATTCGGATGAAATGGCCGAAGACCGGGCGCACCTTTATCACTGCCGCCGTGTGCCAAGGCGGCATGATAAAAGGCATCCACATCGGCCCGGCACTGAGCCTTCAAGGCCGTCATCGAGCCATTGCCGAAACTGGCAGGCTGCCCATCATAGGGTTTCACCACCCAGAAGCGGCAGCGACTATCATCGGCAGCCGCATAACCAAGTTCATCACTCTCGCTCACCCGACGCACGAACCCAAGCGTCTCCAGCGCGGCGTCATAAAACCGACTAGCCCGCTCCAGATCATTTGAGCCAAGAGTGATATAGAGCAGCATCTCTCAATCCTGATTTTCATCCGCCGTTGCGTCTTCGCGCGGATCGTAAGGCATCTCACCCTCGTCCTCATCATGCGACGGCAGACCCACGCGCTTGCCCTTAAACCCCTTGGCCAGCAGGAACATTTCCACCGATTCCTGCCTCGAAGACGCGGGCTTGATATGCATCACCTGGCGGAAATTCTGTTTGAGCATGTTGAGCAGGTCTTTTTCCGTGCCGCCCTGGAAGGTTTTGGCCAGAAAATGCCCGCCCTCGGCCAACACTTCCACGGCAAAATAGGCGGCCACTTCGCACAGATGCATGGTGCGGATATGGTCGGTCTTCTGATGGCCCGTGGTTGGCGCCGCCATATCGGAAATCACCAGATCCGGCACGCCGCCCACCGCTTCCATCAGTTTGGTAGGCGCTTCGGGATCCAGAAAGTCCAGTTGCAGGATTTTCACGCCCGGCAACTGCGTCATTTCCAGAAAGTCGATGGCCGCGACGCGAATATCATCATCGGTAGAATTGGTCACATTGGCCGCAATCTGCGACCAGCTGCCGGGAGCAGCCCCCAAATCAATGATGCGCGTGGCCCCTTTGAGAATATTGTGCTTCTCATCAATTTCCAGCAGCTTGAACGCCGCACGCGCGCGATAGCCTTCCAGCTTGGCCCGCTGCACGTATGGGTCATTGATGTGGCGCTCCAGCCAGCGTCTGGAGGAGGCCTTCAGCTTGCCTTTTTTGACCTTCTGCCCCAGCTTGCGCCCGGTGCGATTGCCGCCAATGGGTGGCTTTACCATATCCTGCTCAACTTTCTCTCATACCGCTGCCGTCATGGGCGCGATCTTTATACTATGACATTCCCAAACGAAAAACCGCTTCACACTTTTTCTGGAAATAGCTTTTTTTCGCGCATTTCCGGACGAAAAACCGCTTCACACTTTTTCTGGAAATGCTTTGCCAACCCCATGACCACCACCATGCGGCTTGCGGCTGCGATTGCGCCGCCACACACCGTCGTCGGCCATCATGTCTGTCAGCAAGCCTTCGCGCAAACCACGATCGGCCACCCGCATGCGGCTCGACGGCCAGCGACGCCGGATGGCTTCCAGAATGGCGCAGCCTGCCAGCACCAGATCGGCCCGATCCGGCCCAATGCAGGCATTGGCCGCCCGGCTCTGATAATCCCACGACAACAGCTTGGCCTGCATGGCCGAGACTTCATCATCACTCAACCACAGCCCATCCACCCTGCGGCGATCATAGCGCGGCAAATCCAGATGCACGCCCGCAAGTGTTGTGACTGTGCCAGACGTGCCAATCAGATGAAAATCCTCGTCGGTCGAGGACTGGCCAAAGGTCGCAATCGGCGGGCAATCAAACTGCGCAAGCATGCCCGACACTTCCGCAATCATGCCCTCAAACACCGCTGGCGTCACATCACGACCACCGTGGCGCTCCGACAGCGTCACCACTCCCACCGGCAGTGAGGTCCAATGGGTGATGTGATTGGCAAGGCGGCTGGAGCGATGATCCTGAATGCGGATAACCGCGATTTCCGAAGACCCGCCGCCAATATCAAACAACACCACCGAGCGCGTTTCACGGCCAACCAGTGATGAGCAGCCAGACACCGCCAGCCGTGCTTCTGTTTCACGATTGATGATTTCCAGATCCAGCCCGGTCTCACGCTTCACCCGTGCCAAAAACTCTTCGCCGTTCACAGCAGCGCGGCAGGCCTCGGTGGCAATCAGGCGTTTGCGGCGCAACTCAACACCGTTCAGCTTTGTCGCACAGATTTTCAGCGCCTCAACGGCGCGATCCATGGCGTCGTCCGACAGCCTGCCCGATGCCGCAAGCCCCTCGCCCAGACGCACAATGCGCGAAAAGGCATCCACCACCCGGAACTGACCGGGACGGGTGGGCTGAGCAATCAGCAAACGGCAATTGTTAGTGCCGAGATCGAGGGCCGCATAAAACTCAGCGGAGTGCTCATCACCAAAATGGGCATGATGACCAAAACCACGCTGCTCTCCCCGCGCCTTTTCCGGCGCATGGCGATGACGCGCCTGCACAGAATCTCCGCCTGCAGAGCCCACCTTTTGCGGATGGCCAACAGGCGGCACATAGCTCGGCGCATGCGCCTTGGGCTGCACCGTTTTGCCAGGCTGCAATGGACGCACCTGTCCTGCCTTAACACCACGTCCTTTGCGTCGCCGTTTAGATGTCTTGCCAACACCATCGACATGGGACAGAACTGCTGCCGATGCACCTGCTTTTTCAGAAGAAACTGGTGGGCACACCCCTTTGACCCGAGCCCCTTCCGCATTGGAAAACGCATTTTGGGATTCTGTCGCTTGCGCAGGGGATACACCGGGCTGTTGGCCACGATTTTTTCTTCGACGCTTGCGCTTTTTCGCAGGCGCTTGCTGATCGCTCTCTATAGGGCGTCGTTCCGTGACGGCTTGCACCGTCCGGTCACCAGTCTCAGGAGAATGCGTCGCTCCAGCCTTGTGGCCTTTACGCCTTCCCCTGCCGCGCCGGGAGGGTTTCCCCGCCGCACGGCCTGCCTTCGACGCCCCGTCGTTTGGCGGCTTATCGCCACTGCCGGGGTCTACCACTGAAGTCTTCCATTGCGCCGCGCACGACCTTTATCCGGTGTGCCGCTGGCGACTGCTTGATTTTCGTTGGTAAAATTGTAGCAGGCTAACCAAGCTTCTCCAAACGCTTTTTAAAACACCGGCACAATGGGCCAAAACAGCGCTATCAACTGGGAAAAATCTTGGTTTTTCAACGAAAAATGCACTGCGCCAACAAATGGATAAGCCATTCAATATAAACAATATTTTACCAGGAATTGCCCGTCAAAGAAAGGGGTACGAACGTTTAGGACATCAAACTTCAGGATTTTTCCTAAAAAGACAGTTGCAATCAACGGACATTTGTTTATAAGCCCGTTTCATCAGACGGCAACGCCGCCCTTGCTGGGGAATAGTTCAACGGTAGAACGACGGACTCTGACTCCGTTAATCTTGGTTCGAATCCAGGTTCCC
>DNPN01000175.1:7139-7488 GCA_003501385.1 Rhizobium sp.
TTTACATTGTGATTGCATGTGCGAAGGCCTCTTGCGGCCGCCAGAAACTTGCAGCATAGTCTCGCCGCGTTCGCCCGACCCCTGCGGGAGAGGCGCCGAGCCTGGTTGGGCCGGGAACACAGAGCCCGCCTTCAGACTTGGGGAATAGTTTAATGGTAGAACAGCGGACTCTGACTCCGCTAGTCTTGGTTCGAATCCAGGTTCCCCAGCCAATTCTCTCCCAGTTTACGTCATGCCATAAAATGGGCCGCGATTTAGAGGTTGTCTGGTTCAATATTTCCCTGAATAACTCCAGCTCCTATCCTTGCCAAGTCATCTAGAGGCCTAGGGCGGATCGACATTCAGGATT
>DNPN01000205.1:0-5037 GCA_003501385.1 Rhizobium sp.
CATCGATCGTAAAGCGGCTCATCGTGCCGTCATGCGGCGCAAGCGCCGCGCGGATCGTGTCGTGGATCGCAGCACTTTGCGGAGGGTTGGCCATCAGCATGTCCTGCGCCTGGGCCAACACCTGCAGCCTGGCATTGAAGGTCTCGCGACGCTCGGCGATGTCATCGCCGCGCAGGGTCTGGGTGGCAATGGCGCCGACCATGGCGATCAGGTTCTTGATGCGGTGCTGCAGTTCGCCTCTTAAGATTTCCTGGCGTGCCTCGGCCTCCTTGGCATCGCTGATATCTCGAACGGTGCCGACAAACTTGCGGATGCCGCCGAAGCTGGTGAGCTTGGCCTTGGCCGAGACCCAGCGTGCCTTCATCCCGGGTCGCGGCAGTATGCGATATTCGACATGCATAAAACCGTCGCCCTCCGGATCCAGCGCCGCGCGCGCCGCCTCCTTCAATGCCAGCCGATCCTCCGGATGGACGCGGGCAGCAAAGGCTTCAAAGGTCGCCTGTTCGCCGGGATAGCGGTTGAGCAGGCGCATGGCGCGATCGTCTTCCTTGAGATCGACGAAGCCGTCTTCGCCAATCATACATTCCCAGACGCCGATCTCGGCGGCCTCGAGCGCCAGCACCAGTTGGATCTCCTTGTCGCGCAGCGCGCGCTCGGCGTCATCGAGGTCGGTGACGTCGGAGCCCTGGACGAAAATACCGGTCACCGTCCCTTCGCCATCGCGGATCGGCTGGTAGACGAAATCGACGAAGACCCGCTTCTGCGGTCTGCCCGCGCCAGGGCAGAAAGTGATCGGCATGCGCCGGCCGACATGGGCGATGCCGGTGCGGTAGACCGTGTCGAGCAAGTCAAAGAAGCCATGGCCGGTGACTTCCGGCAACACATCGCGCACGGAACGTCCGAGGAAATCGCGCGGCCCCACCATTTGCCGATAGGCGGCGTTGGTGAGTTCATAAACATGATCTGGACCGCTCAGTGCGGCAATGAAGCCAGGCGCTTGTTCGAACAATTGCTCCAGCCGTCCGGAATAGTCCTCCAGCGCCTTCTTGGCATTGTGCTGGCGGGTGACGTCGTTGCAGACCACCAGCACGCCACCGACACCATCATCGAGATCGATCGGGCTATAGCCATAGGTCCACCAGACATCCTCGCGCGCGCCGTTGCGGGTCACCGGCACCAGCCGCTCCTCGTCCCAGGTGGAACCATGACCCGACATGACATAATCGATCTGCGGCCCGATAATCTCCCAGATCTCGGCCCAGCATTCGCGTCCCTTGCCGCCCAATGCCGCCGGATGGCGCTCGGGACCCATGGTGCCGGCATAGGCGTCATTGTAGAATTGGATGAGGTCGGGGCCCCACCAGATGAACATCGGATGGCGGGTGTTGAGCAGCAGCCGGACCGTCACCCTCAGGCTTTGCGGCCAAGTCTCGGGCGGACCAAGCGGTGAATTCGTCCAATCATAGGCCCGGGTCAGCGCCCCCATTTCGCCGCCGCCCTGGAGAAAATCGACACTTGATGGTTGTGCGAGCACTGTCGTCTCCGATTGAAAATCGGATTAAAACAGATGCTTGCGGCAAGGTCCATAGACATGGCCAACAAACTCTCGCCCCAATCGCGGGGATCATGGCGACAACATTCATTGGTTGCGGCGGAGCGCAGACTGCAGCTCGCGCCGACGAATGACCGTCAAAGCCATCCCCGCCGCTTGAAATAATAGAAGGGCAGCGCCGCCGAAAGAATCATCAGCAGCAGTGCCCAGGGATAGCCGAGCATCCAGCTCAGTTCCGGCATGCCGGCGAAATTCATGCCGTAGATCGAGGCCACCAGGGTCGGCGGCAGGAACACCACCGAGGCCACGGTGAAGATCTTGATGATCTGGTTCTGCTCAAGATTGATCAGTCCGAGCGTCGCATCGAGCAGGAAATTGATCTTGCCGGACAGGAAGGCGGCATGCTCGCCGAGCGAGGACGCGTCGCGCTGCAGAAGCTTGATGATCTGACGGGTCTCCTTGGTCGGCTTGCGGCCGGGATTCTCCAGTGCCGCGGCATGGTAAGCCACCAGCCGCGCGGTCGAGACCAGGCTCTCGCGGATGCCGGTCAGCACGTCACCCTTCTGGCCGAGCTGTTCGATCAGGTCCTTCAGGTCCTTGGTCTTCTTGGTCACGCTCGCCGCCTTGCCGCGAAACACTTCGCGCGAAATGCCGTCGATCTCGTTGCCGATCCGCTCGAGCACATCGGCCATGCGATCGATCACCGATTCCATGATCCCGAGCATCATCGCCTCGCCGCCGACATAGGACTGGCCGTTGAGGCGCATGGCGCGGCTGGCAAACATCGAAAACGGCTTGGGATCGGCGTAGCGGACCGTCACCAGTGTCGAGCCCTTCAGCACGAAGGTCACCGGCGTCTTGATCGGATCGTCGCCGTCGAGATTGGTGAGCGCGGTCATCGTCATGAATTCGGCACCATCCTCCTGATAGAGCCGGGCGGAAAGCTCGATCTCCTCCATCTCGTCGCGGGTCGGCACGGAAATGCCGAGCGCCGTCTCGACCTGCTTGCCTTCATGAAAGGTGGGATTGATCAGGTCATACCAGAGAACGGGAAAAAGCCCCTGGTCGTGGCCGGTTTCGGACGCATCGCGAAGAACCAGCCTTTCGGCCTCGCGGAAATACATACGCAACATTGAATGCTCCTTGCAGCTTTTCGCCGTCCGGAGCTGGAACTTTCCTCAGCGGACCGGACGATAACGGTTTGTCGACTTTCGACTGTCGGGGTCCATAATAAGAGTCCTTGTGAAAGATTGGGCCAGTGGCCGTCACGCTATTGGCGTTGCTCCGAAATCCGCGCCAAGTCAAGCGGATTTCGCGGATGCGAAGGGATGCTGGTCGATGCCTCCCGTGCGTGAATTTCGCTTCGTTTAGGGATTCCTCCGGAATATCGCCATAAAAAATCCGGCGCGAAGCCGGGTCAGCCTGTTGACAGCGGTGTTACGGTTTGGGGAAGACGGTGATAGAATATGCTATGGTCGATTTGCTTGAGATCGGTCGCTATAAACGATCTCGTAAACCGTGGTAAATGATCGGATAGACGGCAGACAGGCTTGCAATAATGCCGCCCGCCGTCCATCGATAGCACGACCAACTGCTTTACTCGCCAGGACCATCAGCTTAGAAAGAGTTTCAAGTCCAAAGTCCGAGCTTGCCGGTGCTAGCCATCAGAGAGGAGGCCGATTAATACACCATCAGCGTCGCCTCCAAAGCTCGCAACGTTGAAGCCATACGCAAACTTCGCAAACTCGGTGTATTTCGCAAGATCGAGGAGATCCATGTTTTGGGAATTCACCTCTTTTCGGATCATTTTTCGAAGCTCGACAGGGATGTTATGCTCCGCGATTTTTTGCATGATGGTGTCCAAAATGAGCCCGGCTATAAGGCCCTGGCCTCCTGCAAATGCCAGCCATTTCGAGAAGAACTCAAATTCAACCTCGACTTTTCCAATTCTGATTGCTTCCAGGAATGCGCGTAGGACAAGTCTGCTGTTGTCCACACTGCTGAACCGATAGCGCACTGCTAGTGTAGAAGGCCCAAGTGAAGCATCTGCTCTTGCAACCTTTCTGTTACCAACACATGGAACCTTAACGCTGATATCCGCGTGAACGCTGCCATGTACCTCCAGCTCAAGTATTAGAGATTTGCCCGGAATGTCGATCGATAGCTTCGCGAAGTCTAGCCATACTGAGCCATCGGCGCCCCAGTTTACGAACCCTCCACTTCGCAGGCTAATAGGAATGGATGGCCTTACAGTGTCAAATCTCACTTCAAGGATCGGTTTCGGTAAGTAGACATTAACGAAACCAGCGACATCCTTGGTGTTACTGAGGTGTGTCGCAGACGGTGTGTGCACGACCCCTAGATCCCACGCCGCATGCCCATCGCCGGCGTCTTGTTTATTGGAACCGGTTACATCCAGGTCTCCAACAGTATCGACATCTGGGCACTCGTGGGGTGGCAGAATTTCGATGCCGCCTGACGGCACTATGCAGAGCGCTTTCCCGTCAGACACCAAGCGCCAAGCCCCGGAGAACCGGAACGAAGTTAGAATGTCCTGCAGATTGACTGCACCTACGCCGCTAAAAATGTCCGCGATGATGCGCTCGTGCATTAAAAATGCGATTGCACCTTCAATTCGGAGAAGATCCTCCTCGCGAATGCCTGTGCTTGCTATGGCGTCCCCCCGAGTTGCAGCTGGATTTAAGGAGGGATCAACATCGAATTCAGGCTCCGAAAATATCAATTCAGGCGGCGCCGCATCGACGCGGAACTTCAACGCTCTAACATTATATAAAACCGCGCTGTATTCTAAATTGGTACCATTGTCTGTCATCAAGGACAGTTCAATTTCTACAGGGCTAGAAAGCGCCACCGAAAACCCGGAACTTTCCTTCTGTATGAGTCCACGAAGTGAATGTACATCTGTGTTTACAGTGCGTGGAACTACAGAAACACCAGATATTTGAAGCGGAATCATAATGTTAGTAAATTTTCCAGCTGCCTCTTGAAATCTTTTTACTACCAAGGATGAAAGTGCGTCTCCAGAAATAGCGATGGCCGCCTGATTGCCAGCTTCATTTTTCAGAAATGCATACAAAGCACTTGAAGTATCCATGATCCTTCCTCCCTTTGCGGCCTAAATGCTACCCCAAATGGAATTATAGTCAACGTTGTTTTTCTGGATTGCATTGACAGTTCGATAGACAAAAGCTTGGCAAGATCGGTGGAGGAAGGTGACAATGATCCGCTTGCTGTTGCGAACATCTTGATCGTTGGGTGTGCTGGCTTTCTCACCCTTGAGATAGGTGACCAAAGCTCTCGCAGTTCAAGTGAAGCATTTAGAGGCGGATGACCTGGCAAACATCAATTTTTCAAAGCATTGAATAAATATAAAAAAACCCGGCGCGAAGCCGGGTTGTTTTGGTGCGGTCGAGAAGACTCGAACTTCCACGGGTTGCCCCACAGCGACCTCAACGCTGCGCGTC
>DNPN01000205.1:5307-14079 GCA_003501385.1 Rhizobium sp.
CTACCAATTCCGCCACGACCGCATCGTGGTAGTGTCTGCCGTTTTGCGGCGACGACGCTGCATCTAGCAAATGCCTTTGGACTGCACAAGAGTGGCGTGCAACATTTTTGTGAAATCCTCGAAAATCGACTCCAACAACGTCTTTTCCCTATGAATTTATTGGATTTTTAAATTTCAACGCAACGTGTGAATTCTGTCGCGTGCAGAATGCCCCGCGCCAATTGCCGCACCCCGCCTCAACAATGGCTCATTGCCACAACAGCTTTTGACCCGGCCATGAATCAGCACTAAGAAATATAGGCTGAGTTCTGGCCAACAGGCACCAAAGTTCGGCGCATATTATTTTTACGAATTCGAAATGCATAATTTAAAGCACAACACGTAAAAAAAAGAAGGACGTACGCCAAGATGACACCTGAAGACATCCGCAGACAAGCATTCTCAATGCCGATTTCCAACCCCTCCTACCCGAAAGGCCCCTATCGGTTCGTCAATCGCGAATTCATGATCGTGAGCTATCGCACCGATATGGAAAAGCTTCGCGCCGTGGTTCCAGCGCCGTTGGAAGTCACAGAACCTGTCGTAAAATTCGAATTCATTCGCATGCCGGATTCAACTGGCTTTGGTGATTACACCGAGTCGGGACAGGTCATTCCGGTATCCTTCAAGGGGCAGAAGGGCGGATACGTCCACGCCATGTACTTGAATGATGATGCGCCGATTGCTGGTGGCCGTGAAATTTGGGGCTTTCCCAAAAAACTGGCCGAACCATCCCTGCGCAATGAGAGAAACGCTCTCGTCGGTACGCTCGATGTCGGTCCGCTGCGCGTTGCCAATGGCTCCATGGGCTTTAAGCATAAAGCGCTTGAATCCGATCCTGTGGTGCAGAGTCTGGGCGCTGCCAACTTCCTTTTGAAAATCATTCCGCATGTGGATTGCACCCCGCGTATTTGCGAGTTGGTACGCTATTATATGACGGATATTACCTTGAAAGGTGCATGGGAAGGTCCGGCTGGCCTTGAACTCTTCGATCACGCACTGGCACCCGTGGCGGAACTACCAGTTCTCGAAGTCTTGTCCGCGGTGCATATTATCGCTGATCTTACACTGGGATTGGGCGAAGTTGTCCATGACTATCTGGCACCATAGGCCAACAACAGCTATATGCTGCGATAAATAAGCAAAACACACGAGACAGTCCGCACAATGCTTCGCACCGATATCAATATCCAAATGTTTGCTGCTGCGGGCTGTCCTGCTGTGCGCTGGCGTATCTCTGACCAGCCAGTGCCCTATGACGAAGCTCTTGCCACCATGGAACGCGAGGTGGCCGCCATTGCCAATGGTGAAGCCGATGAACTGGTGTGGCTTTTGGAGCATCCACCGCTCTACACGGCGGGCACGAGCGCAGATCCTAAAGACCTGATTGATAGCCAGCGCTTTCCTGTGTTTGCCACCGGGCGCGGTGGCGAATATACCTACCACGGCCCCGGCCAGCGCATTGCCTATGTGATGCTGGACCTGAAACGCCGCCGTCAGGACGTGCGTGCTTACGTGGCCGCCCTTGAAGACGTCGTGATTCGCACTCTGGAAATGATGAACGTGCGCGGCGAGCGGCGCGAGGATCGGGTGGGTGTATGGGTACGCCGCCCCGACAAACCTGCCCTTCCCGATGGCACCATGGCGGAGGACAAGATTGCCGCGCTGGGTATCCGCTTGCGCCGATGGGTGAGCTTTCACGGCCTGTCGCTCAATGTGGAGCCTGACCTGTCCCATTACGGCGGAATCGTGCCTTGCGGCATTTCAGCCTATGGTGTGACCAGCCTGGTCGATTTGGGCCTTCCTGTGATGATGGCGGATGTTGATATGCGCTTGCGCACAGCGTTTGAAGCCGTATTTGGCCCTACTGCGGCGGATTGAACACAAGAACCCGCCAAAGTTAATTCCCTTTAAAAGTTGGAATTTTGTTCAATATCAGCGATGCGACGGTGCAATGCATCAATCATTGCCCCCGTTTCGTCGTGCATGCGCTCCAGACGTTCAAGCTCCCAGCGCAGGAAATTGACCATATCTGTCTCTGCGCTTTGATCAGCAGGCCCATCACCGCACCCGGTAAGCAGCCAAGACGATGAAACACCCAGGGTCTTTGCGATCTTGGAGACGTCCTGTTCGTCGATTTCACAAACGTCGTCTTTCCAACTGCACAGCTTGCTCTGGCATACGCTGGATGCACCGGGCAGATCAGACGCATGCATTCCTGCGACGTCACGCAACACTTCCAGCCCATCGCCAAACGCCGCCTCGCCACTCCCCGAAAGATCCTTACCGTCAAAACGCGCCATACATCACAATCCTTTTATAGCCATTTCTCTACGACCCCTCGCCCAAAAACAGCTCTCAACAACGCACAACATGTGAAGATCGTTCCAAAACGACCGCTAAAATTCCAAATGCAGGCGTCCCGTTCACTCGGCGACCGCACCCCAAATCCAACCCCATAAATAAGAGGGAAGATAAGGCGCTCTCTTTCTTATTTCTTAATTATGAAAAACAAACAGCGGCAAAACAAATGTTACGAGAAGATACACAACTGCGCAATCGAATGTTAATCCCCAAGGTACTGGTTGTTATCGTCAATTTATACTCCTTTTAATTGATTTTCAGCATTCCAAAAGACATTGAAATTATTAAAAAATACATATTTATCAATTAGATAAAAAAATTAACCGACCTGACAGTTATCAAAAAGTATGAAGTCTTCATTTAGGAGATACCCCCAAAAAAGAGTAGTATTTTGCGGCTCGCTTTGCAATTTTCATATTAAAACCAAGTTAATGACTTTTCATAGCATGTGTCATAATGGGACACATTTCTCGTTTTTGTACACCTGTGCTCATCGCGATTTTTTCACGTGGCCCATTTCAGGACATGGATGATAATGCGTCCTGCCGGCCCTTGATCATGAAAGGCTTTGCGCGAACGGAAAGAATGGCTGGGATTGATGGTACTGGTGTTCGAAGCGCGTGAACGCGAGCGCCGGCTCTCAAGGACACGCCGCCAAACACAAAAAATCGGCCGGGCAACCATCTCATGGCTGCCCGGCCGATTTAAAATAGCACCCAATATAAAGAGGGGACTACTCTGCCGCCTTAGACATCGCGCTGCCTACTGTTTCTGGCATGTCATCATGATCGTCATCCAATGTCGTCTCTCCCGATGGAGGCTCGAGCGGATCAAGCTCATAAGAATAGCCTTCCAACATGGAATAAGCACGCTCGATTGCATCGATCTGCGCCTCTGCGGCTTTAATAGCATCCGAAATCGATTGCGTACGAGCACGCAGCATCGAGCCAAGCACATCTTTTTCCGGACGACGTCCGAGACGATCTACGTGCTGGCGAATCCGCCCGCGATGCCGCTCCAGTTCCAGAATATGGAAACGTGATTTCAGCACATCATCCGTCAGCTTGCGCCGCAATGCCGACACAGGGTCGAAACTTCCCGGCTCGCGTTCATCCAAAATCATGTCGTTGATCATCGATTCCAACACGACCAATCCCTTCAGATCGGCCACATCAGCCAATTGGGGATCATAGCCGGTGTCATCATACACCTTGCGGCGTACCGGATCTTTCAACAGATCGTAGGAGGTGGAGATCCGGCCAAACTCGTCAGGATCACCGCCTGTATCGGGGTGTGCGCTTTTGACCTTCTTGCGATAGGCCGCTTTGATGGCCGTCTCGTCGGCGTCGCGCTCAAGTCCGAGCATGGAATAGGGGTCGATCACAGGGCCACCTGTTGTATGTCTTTGCTGTATTGGATCAAAAGAGCCAACTCGTTGATTGCCCAAGTTTAGCGCAAGGCCAAGCGAAAAGGTGAAAAGAAATCCACAATCCCCAAACAGATTGCACCATTGGATCAAAATCGCATTTAGCAGACCCAGAACAACATCTCAATGTGGCAAAGAAACAGCAATTTTGCTGCAAACCTTGGAAAGGCGGCATTTTCCAGTGGCACTCCACATTTTCCAGTCGCGCGATTGAATTGGCTGTTATAAAAGGACCGCAAAACCTCCACCTCGGATGAAGAGAGAACCATGACGATCCCGAATGCAATCCAGATCACCCCGGAACTGGTCGCCTCCCATGGCCTGAAGCCTGAGGAATACGACCGGATCCTGCAACTGATCGGACGGGAGCCGACCTTTACCGAGCTTGGCATCTTTTCCGCCATGTGGAACGAGCATTGCTCTTACAAGTCTTCCAAGCGCTGGCTGCGCACCCTGCCCACCACAGGCTCGCGGGTTATCCAAGGCCCCGGCGAAAATGCAGGCGTTGTTGATATTGACGATGGCGATTGCGTTGTCTTCAAGATGGAAAGCCACAACCACCCCTCTTATATTGAGCCTTATCAGGGCGCAGCCACGGGTGTCGGTGGCATCTTGCGCGATGTGTTCACCATGGGTGCGCGGCCAATCGCGGCCATGAACGCTCTGCGCTTTGGCGCACCGGATCATCCGAAGACACGGCATCTCGTATCGGGCGTTGTCGCGGGTGTTGGCGGCTATGGTAATGCGTTTGGCGTTCCAACCGTGGGCGGCGAAGTGGAGTTTGACGCCCGCTATAACGGCAATATCCTCGTCAACGCCTTTGCAGCTGGCATTGCAAAGTCTGATGCCATCTTCCTGTCGGAAGCCAAGGGCGTTGGCCTTCCTGTTGTCTATCTGGGTGCCAAGACCGGTCGCGATGGCGTCGGCGGTGCGACCATGGCATCGGCAGAATTTGACGAATCGATTGAAGAAAAGCGCCCAACCGTGCAGGTAGGCGACCCCTTTACAGAGAAATGCCTGCTGGAGGCCTGCCTTGAACTGATGAAGACGGGCGCGGTTATCGCTATTCAGGACATGGGGGCCGCTGGCCTGACCTGTTCGGCGGTGGAAATGGGTGCCAAGGGCGATCTCGGTATCGAGCTTGATCTCGACACCGTGCCGGTGCGCGAAGAAAACATGACCGCCTATGAGATGATGCTCTCTGAAAGCCAGGAGCGAATGTTGATGGTGCTGGAGCCTTCGAAAGAAGAGGTTGCCAAGGCCATCTTTGTGAAATGGGGTCTGGATTTCGCCATCGTTGGCAAGACCACCGATGACCTACGCTTCCGCATTCTGCATCAGGGCGAAGACGTGGCCAATCTGCCGATCAAGGATCTCGGCGATCAGGCACCTGAATATGACCGCCCATGGCGTCAGTCTGACAAGCGCAGCCCGCTTCCAGCCAATCTGGTGGATGAGCCAAGCAATTATCGCGATGCGATTCTCTCTCTGATTGGTTCGGCCAATCAATCCAGCCGCCGCTGGGTCTATGAGCAGTATGATACGCTGATTCAGGGCAATTCGCTGCAATTGCCGGGTGGTGATGCGGGCGTTGTGCGGGTGGAAAACCATCCCACCAAGGCGCTGGCCTTCTCATCTGACGTCACACCGCGTTATGTCGAAGCGGACCCGTTTGAAGGTGGCAAACAGGCTGTTGCCGAATGCTGGCGCAACATCACCGCAACGGGTGCCGAACCTTTGGCATCCACCGACAACCTGAACTTCGGCAATCCCGAAAAGCCAGAGATCATGGGCCAGTTGGTGGAGGCCATCAAAGGAATTGGCGAGGCCTGCCGCGCGCTGGACTTCCCGATCGTATCGGGCAATGTGTCGCTCTATAATGAAACCAATGGCGTTGCCATTTTGCCCACACCCACCATTGCCGGTGTTGGCCTTCTGCCCGATTGGACCCATATGGCCAAGATTGGCAGTGCCAAAGAAGGTGATCACGTGTTGTTGATCGGTACCGATGGTTCGCACCTCGGCAGCTCGATATACTTACGCGACCTTTTGGGCCGCACCGATGGACCTGCCCCTGAAGTTGACCTGCACGCCGAGCGGCGCAATGGTGATTTCGTTCGTTCTGCCATTCGCAATGGTCAGATCACGGCGTGCCACGACATTTCATCGGGTGGCCTGGCCATCACGCTCAGCGAAATGGCAATTGCATCGTCAAAGGGTCTGCAGATTGACCTGTCGGAATGCCGTGGCCCGAACCATGCCTTGCTGTTTGGTGAAGATCAGGCCCGCTATGTCATTACCGTGCCTGCGGATCTTGGCAACTTCCTCTGCGCCAATGCAGAAGGCGCTGGCATTCCATTCCGTCGTCTAGGCAAGGTTGCAGGTGATGCGCTGACAATTACCGATGTGTGCACAATCACCGTTGACGAATTGCGCACGGCATATGAATCATGGTTCCCTGAGTTCATGGATGGCAAGGCTCCAAACCTTGCCGCCGCAGAATAAGAATTGGGAGCAAAACCATGGCAATGAAACCCGGCGATATTGAAGACATGATCAAGGCTGGCATTCCCGGTGCAAAGGTCGTCATCCGCGACTTAGCGGGTGATGGCGATCACTATGCCGCCGAAGTCGTGGCTGAGGCCTTTCGTGGCAAAAGCCGCGTACAGCAACACCAAATGGTTTATGATGCCCTCAAGGGCAACATGGGCGGGGTGTTGCATGCATTGGCCTTGCAAACCTCCATTCCCGAAGCTTGAGATAGAATCGCAAAGCCATGAGCAACCCAGTTTCTTCTTTCATCAAGTCCCTGCTCTCCTCTATCCGGGGCGAGATGGCCGACAGAAAGCAATATAAGGAAAAGCGTCTGCAAAGGGCCAATGGCCCGCAGACAGAAAAAGCGACGGAAATCGCCAAGCCGGTTCATCGCAGCAAAACGGCCAGACAGGCGCGCCGCAGAACTCGTAGTAGAGGTTGATAGAAAATTCAACTTTTGCGGTTTTGCATGTCCGCCAACCGATGCTTATATAACCATTATCAAACTGCGGCCTTGACCCGCATGTGAAAGGACGAAATCCATGAGCGGTGTGAATGAATTCATCGATAATGAATTGAAGAGCAACGATGTTGTGCTGTTCATGAAGGGAACTCCACAGTTCCCGCAGTGTGGTTTTTCCGGCCAGGTTGTGCAAATGCTCGACTATCTGGGCGTTGATTACAAAGGCATCAATGTTTTGTCGGACATGGAGATCCGTGAAGGCATCAAGACCTATTCCAACTGGCCGACGATTCCGCAGCTCTATGTGAAGGGCGAGTTTATCGGTGGCTGTGACATCGTGCGCGAAATGTTCCAGGCTGGCGAGCTTCAGGCGCACATGCAGGAAAAGGGCATTACCGTTCGCGGTGCAGCATAAGCCCTGATTTGGTCAGAAGTCTGTTGTTATTCCGAAATAGTGTCGTTATTGTCGAACGTCACTTCTAAATAAAGGCGTCGCAACCTGCGACGCCTTTCGGCTGTTTTAGGACATATTTTCATGACGGATTCCCACCGTTCCAATCCAGCTGCCCTCAAAGGCATGAGCAAGCTGGAGTTTGTATTTTTGTGTGCTGCGTTGATGGCGATGAATGCTCTGGCCGTCGACATCATGCTTCCCGCCTTGCAACAAATTGGTACCGCATTGAATGTGGCCAATGAAAACCATCGGCAATATGTTGTCACATCCTACCTTGTGGGTTTTGGCTGCGCGCAGCTGATTTATGGCCCACTGTCTGACCGCTTTGGACGCCGCATGCCGATGCTGATTGGTCTGATTGTGTATGTTTTGGCGGCTGTGGCCATCATTGTCGTCCCCAGTTTTTCCGGTCTGCTCATTTTGCGCTTTATTCAAGGCGCAGGCTCGGCGGGTACGCGCGTCATCACCATTTCAATCGTGCGCGATATCTATGGCGGGCGGCAAATGGCCGAGATTATGTCGCTGATCATGATGGTCTTTATGATCATTCCTGTTGTGGCACCTGGCACAGGGCAGTTGATCATGCTGTTCGGCAATTGGCATCTTATTTTTCTGTTCATCGCCGTGGGAGGGACGCTGACCAGCATTTGGATGTACCTGAGATTGCCGGAAACATTAACACCCGAAAATAAGCGCGATTTCACCCCGGAAGTGATTCTGCAGGGCTTCAAAATCGTTCTGAGCAATCGCACTGCGCTGTTTTATACGCTGGCCAGCACCTTTATCTTCGGCGCGCTGTTCGGCTTCATCAACTCAGCACAACAGATCTATACCGGCATCTACCACCTTGGTGAATGGTCGCCTCTGGCGTTCGCGGGCGTTGCGATTTTCATGTCGCTGTCGGCTTTCCTGAACTCAAAGCTTGTGGGCCGCATTGGTATGCGCCGTTTGTCGCATTCGTCGTTGTTTGGCTTCATCGCCGTCAATGGACTTTGGTTTCTAGCAGAATCCTTTGGTCCCGCACCCCTGCCATTTGTGGTGTATATGGCGTTTTTCGGCGTCTCCATGTTCCAGTTTGGCTGGATCGGTGGTAATTTCCAGACCTTGGCAATCGAGCCTCTGGGCCATGTCGCGGGCACTGCGTCATCGGTTCTTGGCTTTATTTCAACGGTCGGCGGTTCCCTCATTGGTGCCGTGATTGGTCAGGCCTTTGATGGAACATCCCGCCCTCTGGTGTTTGGATATTTTCTTCTCGGCATCATCGGCCTTGTGTTCGTGCTGATCGCCGAAAAAGGCAAACTGTTTCATCCACACAACCAAAAGGTTTAAGACACCTCAACAACCAAAAGGGCCACGGCAGAGATGCCGTAGCCCTTTTTCATGGACGAAGCTGTAAAACAAAACCGAAAATAGCTTAGAGTCTGTCAGGTTCAGATTGAACCAAACAGACTCTAAATACTCTTATTTTCGTTTGTCTTTTCGGGAAAACCG
>DNPN01000205.1:14326-38124 GCA_003501385.1 Rhizobium sp.
TTGTCTTTTCGGGAAAACCGGGTTCGACTATTCCCTGACAAACTCTAGACTGTAAAAATCTTCTGCTTCAGCTCAAGCCATGTTTCTTCATCCGGCGCAATCAGTAAGCCGCCGCTGGTATGCGATGGCAAATAGGGAGAGCCGTCAAACCGGGCCGCATAGCCGCCAGCTTCCTGCACCATCAGCGTACCCGCCAGATGGTCCCAAGGCATCAGCTTGTTGTACATGGCAAAATGCATGTGGCCCTGAGCCAAAATCCGATATTCGTGGGCGGCGCAACGATAGCTCGTGAAAATCCGCACCTCCGCAAGATTGACAAGAAGTTTGCGTCGGGTTTCGATCTCAAAAAAGCCGGTGTTGGCAATACCAACCATCTGAGACAAAGATGGAGCAGGCATCATTTCCATCTTCTCCTGATCACCATTGGGCTTGCACAGCCAGGAGCCGGCCCCCTTTTCGGTGATCGCCCAGTCATTGCCCATCGGATCGTAGATCAGGCCGGCAATGGTCTCGCCCTTATGCACCACACTGAGCATGACGCCAAACAGCGGCAGGCCCACCGCAAAGTTAAACGTTCCATCGATGGGATCGACCACAACGGCCAGATCCGCCTCAGCCAGCTTGCCCAACAAAGACGGATCGGAAGCAACGGCCTCCTCGCCGATAAACACGGCATCCGGCAGTATCCGCTCAACACCCGCGCGGATCAGACGCTCTGCGGCCTCATCTGCCTCGGTAACAAGATCAATGGCCTCGGTTTTCATCCGCACATCGCCTTCCTGCAAATTGCGGAAACGCGGCAAAATTTCCTCCACCGCCGCATCCTGCAACAGATTGGCAAGGGCTGCGATATCAACGTCCACCATGTCTTATCCTTTCAATAGCTTATCGTGAATTTTTCATAATTTGAATCACGCAAAAACAACGTCTCTCAAGATTTCTTCCCAGCTCTCTCTGTCAGGAGCCGACAAAATGCCGCCAGTTATGTCGCCGGGCAAATAGGGTGTGCCATCAAAACGCGCCGTCAGGCCACCAGCCTCCATATGGATCAGCACGCCCGCCAGATGGTCCCACGGCATCAATTTATGATGGCCGATGAAATGCACCTTGCCCGTGGCCGCCATCCAATATTCGTAAGCTGAACAATTATAGGCGAAGGCCATCTTCGTCTTGGCGAGATTGCCAGCGATGCGCCGACGCTCCTCATAGGCGATGTCATTGATGGAAATCGTCCCCACGGTTGAGGAAAGCGGCACAGGTCTTGCGACCGCAATAGCCGAACGATGACCATCGGCCCGCAGCATATGCGCTCCGGCACCCTTGGAGGCCACCAGCGTGTCACCCAGCACCGATTCGTGGATAATGCCGGCCACAGTCTCGCCACGCACCACAACAGCCAAATTGGTGCCAAACGTGGGCAGGCCTGCCTGAAAATTGAACGTGCCATCCACCGGATCGATCACAAAGGCAAGCTCTGCATCTTTCAACGCACCAATCAATGCCGGATTGGCTTCGCAGGCCTCCTCGCCGACCACGAGCGCTTTTGGCCAACGGGCCAGAAAGTCCTCCGTCATCCGCTTTTCCGACAAAAGATCCGCATCTGTCACGAGATCAATTGAAGACTTCTTTTCGGTGACATCGCTGGCATCAAGGCGGCGAAACCGGGGCATGATTTCGCGAGCGGCGGCATCCTTTACAATGTCGAGGACGGCGTCGATATCATGATCTTTAAACACAGGGGAACTTTCTCTGGACTGTTGACTTTCAATCACCCTGCCTGCCCGCAGCCTGTGACGGCTTCGTGACAATCAGACTGGAAAAATCAAAAAGTGTTGGATCCAGCAGATGCGAGGGGTTCACATGCGCCAAAGCCCGCAGCATCGTATCCTTGCGCCCCGGCATTTTTGCCTCAATACCGGCCAGCATCTCCTTCATGGCATTGCGCTGAAGGCCATCCTGAGAGCCACAGAGATCGCAAGGAATAATCGGAAATTGCATGGCAGTGGCAAATTTGGCCAGATCATCTTCCGCCGCATAGGCCAAAGGCCGCATCACAAACAAATCGCCCTCATCATTGAGCAATTTGGCCGGCATCGCAGCCAACCGCCCACCGTGGAAAAAATTCATGAAGAAGGTTTCAAGAATATCTTCGCGGTGATGGCCGAGCACCAACGCATCGCAGCCCTCTTCACGGGCAATGCGATACAGATTACCGCGGCGCAGGCGCGAACATAGCGAGCAATAGGTGGCCCCTTGTGGCACCTTTTCCTTCACCACTGAATAGGTATCGCGATATTCAATCCGGTGTGGCACGCCAATAGAGGTGAGATAGTCCGGCAGGATATGCCTTGGAAAATTCGGCTGTCCCTGATCGAGATTGCAGGCCAAAATCTCCACCGGCAACAGGCCGCGCCATTTCAAATCCAGCAGCAGCGCCAGCAAGCCGTAGCTGTCTTTACCGCCGGATAAGCCCACCAGCCAGCGCTTTTGCCCCTTCAGCATATCGAAATCATCAAACGCCTGCCGAACATTCCGCAGCAGCCGTTTTCGCAATTTGTTGAAGGATACCGATCTTGGTGCCGTGTCAAACAACGGATGGCTGGGGGCACCCTCTGCCCCATCCTCGGCATTTTCTGTCTCTGTGTCGGAAAAAGCGAGGGTCATGATCGGGGGCGGCCTTGTTCCAAAAAATAATGCGCTGTTACTGCCGCATCAATTCGGCAAATTCAACCTCACGGGCATCAATCAGCTCATCGCGGGCCATCAAAATCGCGTCGCTATGGCCGGGATGGCACATGACCACTGTCCCCTCAGGGGCATGGGTCTTGAAATATTGCAGGGCCGCCGGGAAATTGTCCGGCTTGCGCCAATCGTAAAAGCCCATCAGAGGACCGCGCACGCGATAGCCCGCCGCCGACATCTCGGAGGCAAATCCATTGGCAATCCGCTCAATGATCGACACTTTGCCGCGAATGGAGAGGCTGCTGCAAAGGCTAGCATCCGGCGCGCCACGCAGCCATGGCCCTGTGCCTCTGGGGCTAATCAGCAAATCGCGCCGCTCTACCAGCCATTCCCGCACGATCGGAAAAAAATGCACATGCTGATGGCCATCGATATAATCCGGAGCGCGCCCAACCACATCGATAAAGGCGTTCAATTGCGCATCCAGTTCGCGCTGGAGCTTGCCCTTATCGACGCTGCCCAAAATCCATTGCGCAACCCGCTTGCGCATCGAACACATCACACGCACGCCGCTCAGGGGCATGAAATCCGTCAGTGTCAGATGCAGGCCGACCTCGGCACCCGTTTCTTTGATCACCGGCATCAACAACGCCGCCTCATCGGGCCACTCTGGAAATAGCGTCATGCAGCTTGTGCCTGCAATTTTGCCTTCAGACAGCAGGGTGCGAATGGCGCGATCAACGCCGGGAGACAAACCGTAATCATCGGCCACGAGGTACAGTGGCTTTTCTTGCATCGTTACATCAACCATTGTTTTCTTTTTTTTCTGACTGGTGCAAACGCCGCACGAGATACAAAGGCCTGTCTTTTACTTCACCAACAGCAACCCATATATATTCTCCCAGCAAACCAAGCAATGCCAGATTGAAACCGCCCAAAACGGTAACAGCGGACATCAGGCTGGGATAACCGGGAACGTCGGTGCCGTAGATCAGCGCCATGACAATGATATGCGCACCATAAGCCACACCGCCAAGGCCGACCAGAAGCCCCATAATCGACACCAAACGCAACGGAATAGCTGTGAACGAGGTAATGCCCTCAAGCGACAGGGTCAAAAGTGCCAGCTTGGACCACTTGGTGGCACCGGCCACGCGCTGATCCGGGATATAATGAATGGCCTTTTGGCGAAAGCCAAGCCAGGCATAAAGCCCCTTGTTGAAACGGCGCTTGTCACGCACCTTGAGCAGCGCATCCACCGCAGTGCGGCGCATGATGCGAAAATCACCGGCATTGGCGGGGATGTTAAAACGTTGGCGGGCATTGATCAGCCAATAGAACATATCGCCCAGAACGGCCTTGCGCATCGATTCATCACGGCGATCATCGCGGATGGTATAGACCACATCCAACTGCGGATCGGTCATCAATGCATCGATCATTTCAAGACAGACATCATAGGGATGCTGCAAATCAGCATCCACCATCATCACAAAATCGCCGCGGCTTTCTTCGATGCCGGCAAACAAAGCGATTTCCTTGCCGAAATTGCGGGACAGCTCAACGATGCGCCACGCGCCGGTAAGCGTCTCTTTATAGCGCTCAATGCTGTCATCACGACTACCATCGTCCACCAGCACGATTTCCAGATCGAGCTGATGCCGCTGCTTGATTTCTGCTCTCAGCTTCTCACCAAAGGCAGCAAATTGCTGCACGGTGTCGCGCTCATTCAAAAACGGAACCACAAGCGACATAAGAGGCACGGTTTTTTCCTTCACGTTCATGGCTGCTGTGGCCCGGCCAAAACAGCACGGAATTCCCAGAAATTTTTACCCGTGAAATCCGGCACCTTGAACACCACCACAAAAGCATCCGGGCGATTGCCGCGCAGCTCATTGGTCATGGTCAGGCAATGCTCATCGTTCAGCTGGCAAATCAGCACATAGCCCCGTTTGTCGAAAGTTTGCCGGTCAATATAGCCCTTGGAGACCTCGAAGGAGTTGTTTTCCAGGGTAATCGCCTTGTGATGGGAGTAGAAATTGTAGGAATTGGCCAGCAGCGATTCTCCGGCAATCACGAAATTCTCGGAACCGCCGCCGTATTTATTCCAATAGTCATCAAGAACCGCACTCATCTGTTGAAGTGGCATAGTCTTGTTATAGCCGTTGCGATCTGCCAGCTGGCCTTTCAGCAAAGGAGCGATGGCCACAATCACCACAAGATAGACAAGGCCCACCAGCCAGGCAGCCGAGAGACGCTGCTCCAGCGCTTGCGGCGGCACAAATTTGCCAAACAGGATCACCACCGACAAAAACACCGGAATGGCCCAGACCACGGAGAGATCAGCCCCGGCTGCGGCGGCAAATATAATCGTAACGGGAATGGTGAGGCCGCCAAAATACAGCAACGCCCTGCCCTCAACCGTCTGTTTCAACTCAGCTAGGGCCGAGGTCCAAAACAATGGCTGGCCATCGCGCGGCCTGCGCGTCAACCCGGCCAGCAGCAGCGCTGGCAGCATATAGCCCACCACGCCGAGCAGAAACTTGAACAGCATCACCACAAAGGTCTTGATAGTGCCATCGCCCTGCTCGTCCGCATAGATGATCGGCATGAAGTCATTGTTATACAGCCAGATGCAATGGGGCACGAAAGCGAGGATCGACACGGCAGCCGCGACAGCACCGAATTTCGACAGCAGAATCTTGCGGGCTTCCTGATCAGCAATGGCGTGGATCAGCAATGTCACCAGCAGCACGGCGGAATAGTATTTTGCCAGCATAGCGGCTGTGGCCAGAAGGCCGAGTATGACGGCATCTATCAGCCGCTGTTTTTCCAGACCTTTGAGGTAATAGAGGAAAATGGCGGCCCAGAGCGGGGTCATCGCCGTATTGGCATTGTATTTGATTGCTTGAAACGACAGTGCAGGCACCACCACCGAGGCCAGCACCACAAACATCTGATAGTTGGTTGATCCAAAGCGGGCGGCAATGCGCCAGATGAACACCAGCGTTGCTGCGGCATTGAGCGAGGCGAACAGATAGTAGGCCCAATCGCTCTTGGGAACCACAGCAAACCAGCTGGCCACAAGCCAGCCAAACAGGGGTGGGTGCTTGTAATAGCCCCATTGCCACAGCACGCCCCAGGCGTAATTTTCGGCCATGTCACCATAGCCATCGAGATTCACGCGCGACAGCGTGGCGTGCAGCGTCAAGGCAACAACGAAAGCGCCAATAAACAACAGAATCGCCCGTGGGCCAAACTGCTTTCCCATGCTCAACATTCTCATTCGTCCTTTCGGCACCACACAACGCGGATTGTTGCGCCGCTCTATAGGGTATTTTTCGACCAGCAGCGAGAGATCAGCCGTTGCGGTAAGCCAAATGTGAAAATTTAACAGTGTATGAACTGCCACGATCGGCCGTTTACCAACACCCCACCGTCAATTGCCGAACACAGACCAGCCCGTGCGCGTGGCCAGCATCTCCAATGCTTCTGACCCCAGTGCCGAATTGCCCACCTTGTTCAAACCTGGCGACCATACGGCGATGGAGGCCTTCCCCGGCGCAATAGCCAAAATGCCGCCACCAACGCCGCTCTTGCCGGGTAGGCCCACATGGTAGGCAAAATCGCCCGAGCCATCATAATGGCCGCACATCAGCATCAAGGCATTGATACGGCGCGCCCGCTTGGGCGATACCACCGAAAACCCGGTTAGGGGATTGGTACCACGATTGGCCAGATACAGACCCGCATGGGACAATTGCAGGCAATTCATCGCCAGAGCGCATTGGTGAAAATAAACACCCAAAACCAGCTCAACCGCATGTTCCAGATTGCCAAAACCGCGCATGAAATTGGCCAGCGCAAAATTGCGATAACCTGTCAAATGCTCTGATTTTGCAACGGTTTCATCGATGGTGATCGTATCATCGTCGGCCAGATAGCGCATGAAACGCAAAAACTCGCCAATGGCCTCGCGCGGCTTATGACCCGCCAAAACCATATCCGTCACCACAATGGCTCCGGCATTGATAAAGGGATTGCGTGGAATACCGTGCTCATGCTCCAGCTGCACAATCGAGTTGAAGGACGAGCCGGATGGCTCGCGCCCTACTCGTTTCCAGATGCTTTCACCCATCTTGCCGAGCGCCAGTGTCAGCATGAACACTTTTGAAATGCTCTGGATGGAAAATGGCACGGTTGCATCGCCCGCCGTGAAGGTTTGCCCATCCACCGTGGTGATGGCAATACCAAATTGCTTTGGCTCAACCCGCGCCAGTTCGGGAATATAATCGGCCACCTTGCCCTCACCCAAACGGGGAGACATCAGCGCTACGATATCATCAACAACAGCCTGCAGATCCATCTGGTATCCTCACCATCTCGCTCGTGTATATGAGAGCAAGTTTGCTGCACTGCAAACAGAAAAAAGCCGCCCACCGGGCGGCTTTTCCAAAATTCAAATTCACACTTAGCGCGAATAGAATTCGACGACCAGCTGTGGTTCCATAACAACAGCGTAAGGAACGTCAGACAGCGTTGGTACACGAACGAAGGTCGCAACCATCTTGTTGTGATCAGCTTCGATGTAATCAGGAACATCACGCTCAGCGAGCTGAACCGATTCCAGAACTGTTACCAGCTGCTTGGACTTCTGACGCACTTCAATCACGTCACCGGCCTTACAACGGTAAGAACCGATATTGACCTTAACGCCGTTCACAGTCACGTGGCCGTGGTTGATGAACTGACGCGAAGCGAAAACAGTCGGTACGAACTTTGCGCGGTAGACGATTGCGTCCAGACGCGATTCCAGCAGGCCGATCAGGTTTTCAGAGGTATCGCCCTTGCGACGGTTTGCTTCGTCGTAAGTTGCGCGGAACTGCTTTTCGCGCAGGTCGCCGTAGTAGCCTTTCAGCTTCTGCTTGGCGCGCAGCTGAACACCGAAGTCAGACAGCTTGCCCTTACGACGCTGACCGTGCTGGCCAGGACCGTATTCGCGACGGTTGACTGGGGACTTAGGACGACCCCAGATATTTTCGCCCATACGGCGGTCAATTTTATACTTGGAAGATGCGCGCTTGCTCATCGTATTTCCTTATTGTTTTTATAGGCTGATTGCTCAACCTGTTTTTCGGAAACACGCCCTCCTTTGGATTGCCTTATCAGCGTTCCTGACAGGCGGCTCACGCTAAGCTAGCGGAACAGCCACGGGACATGTCATGAAAACACCGGGCGTTACCACCCGGCGTTGGGGCGTCTCTAAGCAGACTGACAATAAAAGTCAAGCACTACAGCATCGTGCGTTTTATCAAACGCACACAAGATGCTGTAACACTTTAAATTTGCCGCATCATTTTCCCCTTAAAGCAACTAGGCTTTAAGGGGAAAATGATGCGGCGGGGTCTTGAACATCGTCAATCGCCATCACATTTACGTGTCTATTGGCAGTTCCGGGCCCCTCTGACGCGAGTGCCGGATACCCGTGATGTCGGAGCTGCAATCTAAAACCCTTCCGGCAAAGGAATCCGACAATGGATTTTCTTTGGGTCGATTTTATGGGCAAGCCCACATGGATGTGGCTTTTCTTTATCTCAATCGTTCTCTTTCTTCTCGTTCTTGATCTTGGCCTGCTGCATAAAAACAGCAAGGAAATTGGCATGGCAGAAAGCTTTGCTTTCTCAGCCTTCTATATCACCCTCGGCACGCTGTTTGGCGGCTGGATCTGGTGGCAATCCGGTCCGCAGGCGGGATTGGAATATCTCACTGGCTTTGTGATCGAAAAAAGTCTGGCCATGGACAATATCTTTGTCATAGCCATGATTTTCAGCTTCTTCGCCATTCCCCGCGCCTATCAGCACCGCGTGTTGCTGTTTGGTATTCTGGGCGTGATCGTGCTGCGTGGCATTATGATTGGCGCTGGTGCCGCGATTGTTGAAAGCTATCACTGGGTTCTGTATTTCTTCGCGGCTTTTCTGGTGTTTACTGGCGTCAAAATGCTGCTGTCAGCCGACTCAGAATATGATGTTGCCGCCAACCCGGTGTTAAAACTGGCAAGACGCTATCTGCCCGTGACGGACAAGCTGGAAGGCGACAAATTCGTCGTGCGCAAGCAGGATGAAGCCACCGGCAAGCTCAAAACCTATATCACGCCGCTTTTGCTGGCTTTGATTATGGTGGAGTTTGTCGATCTGGTGTTTGCGGTTGATTCTATCCCAGCGATTTTTGCCATCACCACTGACCCCTATATCGTCTACACCTCGAACATCTTCGCCATCCTTGGCCTGCGTGCGCTCTACTTTGCGCTCTCGGCCATGATCCATCGATTCGCTTATCTCAAATACGCGCTGTCTGTGGTGCTGATCTTCATTGGTTCCAAGATTTTCGTGGCCGATATGTTGGGCATTACCAAAATCCCGCCGTTGCTCTCTCTGGGCATCACGCTGGGTATTCTGGCCGCTGGCATCGTGGGTTCGCTTTGGGCCACCCGCAAGGATGATGCCACTGCCAAGATAGAATAGCGGGCAAGATCGAATAATTGATGCCATCTTCCGCCGTGGTGCATTCACCACGGCGGAGAACAGGTTTATAGCTGCCAGATCGATGAAAATTGGAATGCACCTATGACCGATACCGTTCTCGCCCGCCTGCTGCGCTATGTGGTGATTGACACCCAATCCGACCCTGAAAGCACGGCCCAGCCCTCCACGGAAAAGCAAAAGGACCTGAGCCGCCTGCTGGCCAAGGAACTTCAGGATATGGGCCTCGTTGACGCCCATATGGATGAGCACGGCAATGTCTATGCCACCATTCCAGCCAATGTGGATAAGCCCGTTCCAGCCATCTGCTTTTGCTCGCATGTGGATACGGCACCGGATTTTACCGGCACCAACGTGAAGCCGCAGGTGGTGAAGAATTATCAAGGTGGCGATCTAGTTTTGCCCGGCGATCCTAATCAGATCATCCGCGTCAGCAACAATCCTGAACTGAACAATCAGATCGGCAAAGACATTGTCACCACCGATGGCACGACGCTGCTGGGTGCTGATGACAAGGCGGGCGTTGCCGAGATCATGACGGCGGCGCAGTTCATTCTAGACAATCCGCAGATCAAGCATGGTGCCATCAAAATTCTCTTCACCACGGATGAAGAGATTGGCCGAGGTGCCGACAAGGTTGATCTGAAAAAACTGGGTGCCGAATTCGGCTACACCATGGATGGCAGCACGGTTGGCGAAATCGAGAACGAAACCTTCTCGGCCGATGGCGTGGACATCACCATTACCGGCGTTGCCATCCATCCCGGCACCGCTTTGGGCCGGATGGAAAATGCCATCAAGATCGCAAGCGCCATCATTGCCCGCTTGCCCAAAGATCAGACGCCGGAAACCACCGAGGGCCGTCAGGGCTTTATCCACCCCACCGACATCAGCGGCTCGATGGATGAAGCGCACTTGAAATTCATCATCCGCGATTTTGTGGATGAAGGTCTGGCGCAGAAAGAAGCGCTGCTGGAAGAGATCACCCGCGATGTGATGCGTGATTACCCTGGCTCCAGCTACAACTTCAAGGTCAAGAAACAATACCGCAACATGAAAGTGGTGCTGGATCAACACCCGATGGTGATGAGCAACCTCGAAGAAGCTGTGCGCCGCGTTGGCCTTGCGCCCAAGCTCCACAGCATTCGCGGCGGCACAGATGGCTCACGCCTGTCGTTCATGGGCCTGCCCTGCCCCAATATCTACACCGGCGGCCATGCCTATCACTCTCCGCTGGAATGGATCAGCGTGCAGGATATGGAAATGTCGGTGAAGACCATTGTTGAGCTGGTGAAGGTTTGGGAAGAGCGGGCGAATTAAGCCCGCACAAAGAGGATTGACGGTAAGCCGAAATGAACAACAAGACATTGGCATTTTATGCCGCTAATGCAGCAGAATATGTTTCACACGGCACCGTTAATCCACGTTTGAACAGCTTTCTCGAACGCTTGCCGCACGGTGGCACGATTCTGGAATTGGGTACAGGCAGCGGCGTTGATGCGAAAGCAATGCTGAATGCGGGCTTTCGCGTCGATGCCACGGACGGTTCCGGCGAACTGGCGCAGGAGGCCGAAAAATTGCTGGGGCAGCCTGTTCGCCAGATGTTGTTCACCGAGCTAAAGGCAGAAAAAATCTATGACGGTATTTATGCCAATGCTTCGCTTCTGCATGCACCACGCACGGACCTCCCGGATATTATCAGCCGAATCCATCGCTCTCTGAAAATTGGCGGATATGTGTGGGCCAGCTTCAAAGGCGGGCAGCAAGAAGGGCTGGATGGGCTTGGCCGCTATTATAATTACCTCAGCGAGAGCGAACTCAATCAGCTCTGGTCGAGCAACGGCCAATGGGCAAGTTTAGAGCATGAACGCTGGCTCGGGTCCGGTTACGATAAACTGCCAACTGAATGGCATTGCATCATTGCAAGACGCCAGTAGCTTTACAGAAGTTGATGCTGATGCATCCACGCTTCAAGAGCCGGGGTCCAGACCACCGGCTCTTGTTTTTTGCCACCCATGGCAAAGCCGTGGCCGCCCGTTTGCAATGGGATCAGCTCAACCGGAACGCCTGCTTTTTCCAACGCCGCCTGCATGATAAGCGAATTGTTGAAATCAGCCACCGGGTCATCCTTGGCGTGAACCAGCAGAAATGGCGGATCATTGGGTTTGACGCCGGTTTCCACTGACCATTTCGCCACGGATTCTGGGCTTGGTTTGCGGCCCACCAATTTCATCCGCGTCCACGTGTGATCATAGGGGGATTGGAGCGCAATGACCGGATAGGCCAGCACCGAAAAATCCGGCCTTGCCGACAGGCTGTCCGTGGCATCCACTGGCTGATAGCTGGCCTCATCAAACCGGGTTGAGAGCATGCCCATCAAATGACCGCCTGCGGAAAAACCCATGCAGCCGATTTTTGTGTTATCAAGGCCAAGGCTGGCCGCCTGGGCGCGAATGAGGCGCAAGGCGCGTTGGGCGTCTTGCAAGGGAGCAAGCGGCCCAACAATCCATCCCTCGCCGGGCAGGCGATAGGTGAGAATAAAGGCGATGACGCCGCGCTCAGTCAGCCATTTGGCGGCAGCCTCGCCTTCGTGTTTTTCAGAGATGAATCGATAGCCACCGCCCGCAGCAATCAAGACCGCTGTGCCGTTTGGCCGATCTGGCCGCACCATTCGTAATGTGGGGATTGCAACGCTAGTGACCCAGCCATGGTGATCGACCACGGGGCCTGTTTCCGGCCCACCGCCGCCCGGTGGCTCTGCGGGCCAAAGGGGGGTGGCATCCGTCGAGAGTGGATTGGCCAAAGCATCCATAA
Source organism: Rhizobium sp. (assembly GCA_003501385.1). Classification (GTDB taxonomy): domain Bacteria; phylum Pseudomonadota; class Alphaproteobacteria; order Rhizobiales; family Rhizobiaceae; genus Allorhizobium. The sequence continues at coordinate 26,362 of DNPN01000205.1, forward strand.
AAGGGCTTACCGCCAGAAAAGTCATAAATACCCGTCGTCCAAACATTCTATGTCACACTTTCAAACCCGAAACCGTGTGACTACACCATCTATTCGGCAGCACTACGACCATCGGCAAGATCATCATCACTGCCGTTTGCATCGCCGGGTTGGGTCTCGGCCTCCAGATCCGGGAAGGCAACAATGCGCTTGCCGGAAAAATCGGTGTGGACCACCACCAGCCCCTGCTCTTCGAAATAGCCCAGCAGACGCCGTGCGCGGCGGGCGGAATGGGTGCCGTAGGCGCGGGCAATGCGGAGATCGGATGGGCATGGCTCGGCACGAAGGGCTGCCTTGGCCATCAGCAAAAACACGCCTTGCAGATCATCCGAAACGCGCATCGACAGCGACAGGGCGGTCTGCCAGCCTTCGGAGGCTGCAGTTTCTTCATCCACGCCTGCGCGGGTCACAGCCACACGGCGGCGGAATTCTCCCATGGGCATGGGTGGACCACCCACGCGGCGCATGCGGGCACGCACCAGAAATTCCTGATAGAGCACCGCGTCGGTGCGATAGGCGGCCTGCGGATCATCAAGGATTTCGGCCAGCACCGCTGCCATCCGCTCTTCGCGGTCTTCCGGTGTCATTTCCGGCTGCGATGGGCGCGCTGGTGTAGCTTCTTCGCTCATCACCGGCGTGGCGCGGGAAAGCTCTGCCAGAATATCCGTAGTGGGGCGTGGTGCTGGCACAACACGCCGTGTCAGAGGCCGGGTAAATTCTTCAGGGTCGGGCGTGAAAATCAGATCTTCCACATCCTGCGGCGCGTTCGGCAGCGGCATCAGCTTGGGGCTGGATGAGCGGGCCGAGGTTTCCACATCGCCAATGATAATCGGCAGCGGACGGCGCGACAATGCGGGGCCAAGGGCTACAAAATTACCGCGTTTCAAATCTCGAAACATCTCGGCCTGACGGCGATCCATGCCAAGCAGGTCGGCGGCGCGGGCCATGTCGATGTCAAGAAAGGTACGGCCCATCAGGAAGTTCGAGGCTTCGGCCGCCACGTTTTTGGCAAGCTTTGCAAGGCGCTGGGTGGCAATCACACCAGCAAGACCGCGTTTACGGCCACGGCACATCAGGTTGGTCATCGCGCCAAGCGACAGTTTGCGCGCCTCTTCCGACACGTCACCGCCAACGGCGGGGGCAAACATCTGTGCCTCATCGACCACCACCAGCACGGGGTACCAATATTCGCGCTCGGCATCAAACAGGCCGTTGAGAAAAATACCAGCGGCGCGCATCTGCTGCTCAACATCCAGCCCTTCCAGCGTCAAAACGCAAGACACGCGATGCTGGCGAATACGGTTGGCAATGCCGATCAGTTCGGCATCGCTGCGCTCTCCATCAACAACCAGATGGCCGTATTTATCGGAGAGCGTGACGAAATCGCCTTCGGGATCAATGATGATCTGCTGCACCCACTGCGCCGATTGTTCCAGCAACCGCCGCAGCAAATGCGACTTGCCGGAGCCGGAATTGCCCTGCACCAAAAGGCGCGTTGCCAGCAATTCCTCGATATCGAGCTTGGCGGGTTGGCCACCCGACACTGTTCCCATATCGATTCCGACCTGCAACGTCATAACCCTCGTGATAGCTGGAAAATGGGCGTATGCCCGATCAAGCCTGATCACATAGATCATTTCATTGTTCCAAGGAAACAATGAAATGATCTATGTCCCAGCTTTGTCGCATTTCCGGACACAAAACCGCTGCGCACTTTTGCTGGAAATGCTGTAACAGAAAATGAAAGGCTTGCGTGGGTCTTGTTGGCAAAACCCACAGGCAATCTCAAACCCAATCTATCAGGCCAATCAATCCGGATCAGACAACGGCACCGGAGAAACCAGAATTTTATCAATTCGGCGACCATCCAGATCGATCACTTCGAACTTCCAGCCGTTTTTGACAAAGCTTTCACCCAAGGATGGAATGCGCTTCAGCTCATCCAGCACAAAACCGGCCACGGTGGTGAAATCGGGGTCATCATCCACCGGCACGCGGATATGCTCAACAAATTCATCAATCGGTGTCCAGCCTGCCACGAGGTAGGAGCCATCTTCACGCATCAGCAGCGCTGGCTCTTCCTCGCCATCTTCCTGATAGGCTCCCGTGATGGCTTCGAGAATATCGCCAGAGGTGATGATGCCTTCAAAATGGCCGTACTCGTCATAGACCAACACCATATGCTGGCTGGTCTTGCGGATGGACTGGATAATGTCAATAGCGCCAGCCAAGTCAGAGACAATCGGCACGTCCTGTGTCAGCTCACGAATATCAATGTCAGCGCCACGGGCCAGAGCATCGTAAAAATTCTTCACCGGCATCACGCCGATGATTTCATCGGAATTGCCATTGCGCACTGGCATGCGGGAATGCTGGCTCTCATTGAGCTTTTCGCGGATTTCATCCACGGTATCGTCTACGCCAATGGTGTCCACGTCGCGGCGCGGTGTCATCAGGCCACGAGCGGTGCGGTCGGCAAGGCGCATGACGCCGGAAATCATCTGTGATTCTTCCGAATCGATCACGCCCGCGCTTTGGGCTTCCGCCAGAACCGTCTTGATCTCTTCATCCGTAACAGTGCCGTTCGAGCTGCCCTTTTGGCCCAACAGCGCCAGAACGGCGCGGCCTGAGCCATCCAGCAACCACACTAGCGGCGCGCAGACCTTAGACAAGACCACCATGGTTCCAGCCATACGGGCCGCTACCAGTTCCGGGTTGCGCAGGGCGATCTGCTTTGGCACCAGTTCTCCAACGATCAGGGAGAGATAGGTGATGAGCACAACAACAGAGCCAACACCCAAAGCGCTGGCCAGCGGCTCTGTCATGCCTTGCGCAGCCAACCATTGCGTGAAGCGCGCGCCCAGCGTTGCACCGGAAAATGCACCCGACAGAACGCCAACAAGGGTAATACCAATTTGCACTGTGGAGATAAAACGTCCGGGGTTTTCACCAAGGACTAACGCCACAGCGGCCCCTCGATGCCCAGCCTCCGCAAGAACCTTAAGGCGGGCGGAGCGGGCGGAAACAACCGCAAGCTCGGACATTGACAATACGCCGTTCAACAAAGTCAGAAGGGCGACAATAACAATTTCGGCGATCAAGCTGTTTAAAATCTCATAGGAGCCACACAAAGGCGGCGGGGGTTAAGCTTTAACACAATTCACGCCCGCAATCCAAATGCAGATATGCACTTTCACAGGGGGAATCCGCCATTGCGACAGAAAATTCCGGGCGAAGACCGCAAAATCCTATACTTTTATGGGGGTGCCTGCACGATCTTGCATGGAAAGCCCAAAGCCTTGCAACAGTCGGCGTGTGGCAAAATCAGGCCGACCGGAGGTAAACACGGCAAAATCGGTACCCTCACCTTGAGTTTCAACCTCAATCATCGGCACCAGTCGCCTCGCCTGACGGGCAATGGCTTCCGCAGGGTCAAGCCAATCCACAGGCCAAGGAGCAAGCTTGCGGAACCTGTTGGCAAGAAACGGATAATGGGTGCAGGCCAGCACGACAATATCGGTTCTTGTGCCCTCCTCCGTGATAAAACACGGTGAAATTTCCGCCATCAAGTCTTCATCCGAAACCTGCTCGCCACGAATATAGGCTTCGGCCAAACTGGCCAGATGTTTCGATCCCACCAGATTGACCTGACACTGGCTGGCAAATGATTGAATGAGATCAAGGGTATAGGCACGCTTAACCGAACCAGGCGTTGCCAGCACTGAGATCAGGCCGGAGCGAGTGCGCTCGGCCGCTGGCTTGATGGCCGGAACAGTGCCCACAAACCGCCGATCGGGAAAAGCTGCCCGAAGGTCGGCCCCCACCAGCGTAAACGCAGTGTTACAGGCAATGATCACCACTTCGGGATCATAGGCAGACAAAAGATTGCCAAACAGATCGATGATCCGTGCGCGAAGCGGCTCCTCCTCCCAATCGCCATAGGGAAAGCCTGCATCATCGGCCACATAGATAAAGCCGCGCTCCGGCATCAGCACCCGCGCTTCACGCAGCACTGTGAGGCCACCGATGCCGGAATCAAACACCAGAACCGGTTTCAGATCAGATGTCATGCCCGTCATCGAAATCATCCCCCTCCACTGGCGCACCAGCACCACGCGGGTTTTTGCGCGAAAACCGATCCAGCGACGAAATCACGCCGCGCATCACCTTGATCTCTTGCGACGAGAACCCGCGCTTCGACAAGACAGCGCGAAGATTGTCCACCATTCGTGCCTTTTTATGGACGGGGCGGAAATATCCGCGTGAATCCAGCGCATCTTCCATATGCTCGAACAGGCCAATCACCTCATCCTTGGTGGCGGGCAATTGATCAATTTCCTGAAACGGCGTGGCGGTGACATCCTCCATGCCGGATTTCATCCATTCATAGGACATCAACAGCACGGCTTGGGCGATATTGAGCGAGGCAAAGGCGGGATTGACCGGGAAGGTCACAATCTCATCGGCCAGCGCCACATCCTCATTGGTCAGGCCGGATTTTTCACGGCCAAACAGAATGCCGGTCTTCTGGCCAGCCTTAAAACGGCTGCGCAAGGTGGAAGCTGCCGTGACGGGAGAGGCGACGGACTTGAAATTATCTCGCTGGCGGGCCGTGGTGGCATAGAGAAAGTTGAGGTCTGCAATCGCCTCTTCCACCGTTGCAAAAACCACAGCGCCATCAATCACATGATCCGCCTTGGAGGCTGCCGAGCGGGCTTTGTCTGATGGCCAGCCATCACGCGGGTTCACCAGACGCAATTCACCAAGGCCGAAATTGGCCATAGCGCGGGCCACCATGCCGATGTTTTCACCCAATTGCGGCTCGACCAGAACAATCGCCGGGCCTTCTGCAATGAGTTCACGTTCGCTGTTGGTGCCTGCCATGGTTCAAGTCCTGAATTTCACCGAGTATCGGTTTTTTGACGCCTGAATGGGCATAAATCATGCAAAAGGCAAGAGCTGAGACAACAAGGCCACCATCAAAACCCGTGGGATTTATAGGTGCTCCGCAAGATTTGAACCCGGCTTGCGCGAAAATCCAGAGGCGAACACCGCTTCCTGTTTGCCTTGGGCTTTGAGAATGCTATAGGCAAATCCGGTTTATTCAAACTCCGATGCGGCGCATTTCAAGGCCGCGCTATTGATGAGGAAAACACATGCAAAAGATCAAGGTTGCAAACCCTGTCGTCGATCTCGACGGCGATGAGATGACCCGCATCATCTGGCAGTTCATCAAGGAAAAGCTGATCCTGCCCTACCTTGATCTGGAAATCGAATATTACGACCTCTCGGTGGAAAACCGCGACGCCACCAACGACCAGGTGACGATTGATTCCGCGCACGCCATCAAGAAGCACGGCGTTGGCATCAAATGCGCAACCATCACGCCAGACGAAGCCCGCGTGAAGGAATTCAACCTCAAGGAAATGTGGAAAAGCCCGAACGGCACCATCCGCAACATCCTCGGCGGCGTTATTTTCCGCGAACCGATTATCTGCAAGAACGTTCCTCGCCTCGTTCCCGGCTGGACCCAGCCCATCGTTGTTGGCCGTCACGCTTTCGGCGACCAGTATAAGGCAACCGATTTCAAATTCCCCGGCAAGGGCAAACTCACCATCAAGTTCGTCGGTGAAGACGGTCAGGTGATCGAGAAGGACGTATTTGATGCGCCTTCCGCTGGCGTGGCCATGGCCATGTACAACCTTGACGATTCGATCCGCGATTTCGCCCGTGCTTCGATGAACTACGGCCTGATGCGTAAGTGGCCAGTCTACCTGTCTACCAAGAACACCATCCTCAAGGCTTACGACGGCCGCTTCAAAGATCTGTTCGAAGAAGTCTATCAGGCTGAATTCAAGGCCAAGTTCGAAGAAGCCAACATCACCTATGAGCACCGCCTGATCGACGACATGGTTGCTTCCGCTCTGAAGTGGTCTGGCGGCTACGTTTGGGCTTGCAAAAACTACGACGGCGACGTGCAGTCGGATACCGTGGCTCAGGGCTTTGGCTCGCTCGGCCTGATGACCTCGGTTCTGCTGTCGCCCGATGGCCGCACGGTTGAAGCCGAAGCTGCCCACGGCACCGTGACCCGTCACTATCGCCAGCACCAGAAGGGTCAGGAAACCTCGACCAACTCTATCGCGTCGATATTCGCATGGACCCGTGGCCTTGCCCACCGCGCCAAGCTGGACGACAACGCAGAGCTGGCAAAGTTCGCCCTCACCCTTGAAAAGGTTTGTGTGGACACCGTTGAAGCTGGCTTCATGACCAAGGATCTGGCGCTGTTGATCGGCCCTGATCAGCCTTGGCTGTCCACCACAGCCTTCCTCGACAAGGTTGACGAGAACCTGAAGAAGGCCATGACAGCTTAAGGCTGGCATCAAACAACAGAAAACCCGGCCTCCGCGCCGGGTTTTTTGTCCTGTATGACAATAAATTTTTGGAGGTCACCATGACGGAACAAGTCACTCTCTACACCAACCCCATGTCGCGCGGTCGTATGGTTCGCTGGATGCTGGAGGAAATTGGCCAGCCCTACACCACCGAATGGGTGGCCTATGGACCTGAGATGAAGTCGCCCGAGTTTCTGGCGATCAATCCCATGGGCAAAGTGCCAGCTATTCGCCATGGCCAACACGTTGTTACTGAAACACCCGCCATTCTCGCTTACCTGGCCGATGCCTTTCCTGAGGCTGGGCTCGCGCCATCTTTAAACAATCGTGCCGCCTATTATCGTTGGCTGTTCCTCACTGCTGGCCCCTTGGAGGCCGCTGTTATCAACAACACATTTGGCTTTGTTGCGCCGGAGGAAAAGCGCCGCATGTTGGGTTATGGCGCTTTGGATATGATGCACGACGCCATAGAGGCCGCAATCAAAGCCGGACCGTACATTGCAGGCGACACATTTACCGCAGCCGACATTTACCTCGCCTCGCACCTCAGTTTCGAGATAAACATGTGCGGCATTGAAAAGCGCCCCGTCTTCACGGACTACATTGCACGCATGACAGACAGAGATGCTTTTCGTCGGGCTGCAGCCATTGATAATGCTGCAGCTGAGGCTGCAAAACAGGCAAGAACTTCATAAAGAACTAAAGCAATCAAAGCTTATACTCTCGAAGCCTGTGAGTAATTATTTACAGGCAAACGGTAAGATACACGGCGTTTACATCATTCACCAATTAGTTGTGTCTTGTTTTTGTTTTGCGCAAAAATAAGACGCCTAAAACCTAGTGTGGTTACCGTCCCTTGGTTTCGCTGTTCAATGTCCCCACGTTAAACCTATGCGCATTGGTTGCGTCACTTCTGGTGGCGGCAACGATGGCGATCAGCTGGTGCTTTGACAAAAAATCGCAAGACGTTGCCCTCTGGGCTATTGGTTATTCGCTGCTTTCCATTGGCCAGATGCTGCAATCCTTGCGCGGAATTGTTCCCGAGAGCATAGGCTCAGGCGCGGGCGTGATGTTTATTTTTGTTGGCATTGGAATTGTTTGGATTGGCTTCAGAGCCTTCGATGGGTTTTCCAGACCCTATGTGGTCGCGTTTGTGCCAGCAGCGGTTTGGATTACCTTGTATTTCGGCGCACCTCAGATTTTCAACTTGCCGAATAACCGGATTACCCTTTTCAGCCTCATCATTGTGGCGCAACTCGCGACGATCATGCTGTCTATATGGCATGGTTGGAAGCGGGAGCGCCTGCCGTCACGCATCCTCATCATCATTCTCGGTGCAGTCTACTGCGTGATCACGGTTGTGAAGGTGGCAATTTCCCTCTTTTATCCGCTCACCGAGGTCAATGGTATTGCGTTGATGTCCTGGTACGGCGTTTTGATGTTTATTCTCTACGCAAATGCTTTGGGCATGGGTTTCGGCGTGTTTGCCTTGGGCCGAGAGCGCAGCCTGAGACAATATAAACACGCATCGGAAACAGACATGCTGACGGGCGTATTGAACCGGCGCGCCTTCTATGACCGGGCAAGCAAGAAATTTGCCGAGGCCGGCGGCACTCTTGCCCTGATTGATCTTGACCACTTCAAACACGTCAACGATCGCTATGGCCATGCGGGAGGTGATGAGGTGCTGCGTCGCTTCACTGCAATGGTCAGCAACCATATGACCAAAGATATGATCTTTTGCCGAATGGGCGGTGAAGAATTTGGCCTGTTCATTCCGCAATCGCATATCAGCGAGATCATCAATTTCTGCGAATCTATTCGGAGTACTGTTTCGCAAACTCCAATCATCTGGAAAGATGAGACAATACACATCACCATTAGTATTGGAATTTTCCACGAACGGTATGTCGGCAAAGGCCTAGAGACTGGCCTTATGCATGCCGACACATCCCTATACCGGGCCAAAAATCAGGGGCGCAATTGTGTCGTCTCAGGCCCCGCAATGGTGGAGACCAATGCAATCATTGCCTGAACCTATCATCGCAGCAAGAACGGCCATGCAACGCGCTCAGAACACTATGCCGTAACGGGTGCAAACCCACCAATTGGCGACCCATGGTGGCCGCCAATACATTGAGACACACCCACCACTACCATGTTTCTACCCCGGTCCTTTGCGGCATAAAGCGCTGCATCGGCTCCGAGCAAGACGGCATCAAGTTCTTCACCGGCCTGCGACGCCTCTCGTATGCCAATACTCACCGTCAGATGGATGACAGCGTCGCGCCAGACAATCGGCGTATCGGCCACCACGCGCCGCAATTGTTCGCACAACGCAGCAACATCTCCACACCGTTCAGACGGAACAAACAGCGTAAACTCTTCACCGCCTGTTCGCCCGAAAATCATTCCCTCGGTCAGATATTGTGTGACGATGCCCGTAAACCGACAAAGCACCAGATCTCCAGCCGCGTGACCATAACTATCATTGACGCGCTTGAAATGATCGATGTCCATTAACGCGACAACACCACCTTTTGCGACAATCCTGCTTTCCACCAGTTCATTGAAAGCACGGCGGTTAAACACACCCGTCAAACTGTCGATTTCAGAGACGCGCTTATACTGCCGCAAACTGCGCTCGTAACTGAGAGAGAATATGCCAATGCCTATTCCAAGACCGTTCACATAGAGAATGAAGAGCAGAGGGCCAAACCATGCGGTTTGGTAGACGCCGGCCACATCATTCACCGGGGCCAGCAGTGACAGCGGAAGACGCAAGAAGGTTATCGTGTCATAGCATATCAACATCGCCATAATGAAAAGTCTGGCAGGCAGTCGCTCGCGCTTCCACCCAGACCAGATCGAATGAATGATCAAAGCGACCTGAGACACGAGCAACACAGTGTACACCGCCACGCGAACGTTGGGCTCCGTTGACACGCCGCCTACCCCGAAAAAGAACAGCGTCCAGGCCCCCGAAAAACCGAATGCAACGATATATGACTTGGGGAAGCCATCGAACACGCGAAAACCCAGCCAGATAAATCCAACTCCGATAAAGACAATCGATAGACCAACGCCGGAACCGAGACCATTGGGCAGCAGCCCACGCACAGCCTGAAGCAGGCAGCCAAACGAAATACACCACAGTCCACAGGACCAATAAGCAAGTTGCTGCGATCTTCTCTCCAGCAACCAACTTGCCGTCAGCAAAGTGGCAACCAAGCCCCACCCCGCCAACAGACATAGAAACAATGTCGGTGCATTGAACAAAGACGACAAAATTAAACAACCCAGAGTGATGCACGCTTCTGATATATCGAGAAGATACAATCAGCAACCGTCGCGCGAATTGACCAAAATGAAACCAACGCCAACACACTATAAAAATACATGTATAAAAATGATATAATCAGCATCAACAAAATAAAATTATTTACATATGGCGTTCAATTTCACGTCAATATTGGACCATGAAACCAATATTTATATATTAGCAATCAATTTAATATACTGAAATAATTTATACTATGTCAACAATCAGGAGATCGAAAACATATTCCATTCCTATTTTAATTGTATAATTACTCGTAAAAATAGTATATTGCATATACAACATAAGCCTCGCCTCGCCACAAAGTATACGCACCTTAGACAAGAGATCGCCACATGATTCTCATAGTAAAAGTGCTATCACTTGGAGAACCGGCTGAACGTCATCGAAACCAATGATCATAAATCCCCGGCTGACCATGCGCGGAGAGGTGGCGGGAAATGCAAAATCCCCTCATGATCACACGGTCGGCCCTTGACGCCACGTCACCACGATTCCAAATAGGTACAATGAAGGCATCACAAGCAGACATCCTCATCGTTCCCGGCTACACCAACTCTGGCCCGGATCATTGGCAAACCCGCTGGGAAAGCAAGCTTTCCTCAGCAAGGCGCGTGGAGCAGGCCGAATGGGCCAAACCCGTCAAGGAGGATTGGGTTGCCCGCCTGATCGAAGAGGTGAACCGCGCCGAAAAGCCTGTCGTGCTTGTTGCCCATTCGCTGGGCGTGCCGACGGTCATTCATGCCGCGCCCCATTTCACAAAGCCAGTCGCAGGTGCCTTTCTGGTTGCGCCGCCAGACGTTGCCAATAGCGCAATCAGACCAAAACATTTGATGACATTTGGCCCCTACCCGCGCGAGCCGCTGCCCTTTCCGACTTTGATGGTTGCCAGTCGCAACGACCCGTTCGGCACCTATGACCATGCCGACGAGATTGCCAAAGCTTGGGGTGCCACGCTGGTGGATGCAGGCGAGGCCGGCCATATCAATGCGGAGTCCGGACACGGCCCTTGGCCCGAAGGAACATTGGTGTTTGCAAAGTTCCTTGGCAAGTTAGGAGACGGAGGCAAACTGGGAGGTGGGATTTAAAAGTTATCCATGCCTTTCTTATGCGTTCGATTTCGTGCTTTGACTGAGCTATGATAGAAGCATTCTATAACGCCTTAGATACAGAGTGATTTGATTCACCCGCAAGAGTCAGCGGAAAATCATGAAAGGGGCCAGAGCCGGATTGTGAAAAGCTGCGTTTTCCGCTAAGGACCGCCCAAACACTGACACAGAGCGTCCCTCGTGCGACGCCAACAATAGAGACAAGCCGTCATGAACCGTCGCCGCCGTATTTACGAAGGCAAGGCCAAGATCCTGTATGAGGGTCCTGAGCCGGGCACGCTGATCCAGTTTTTCAAAGATGACGCGACAGCCTTCAATAAGAAAAAACATGATGTCATTGACGGAAAAGGCGTTCTGAACAACCGCATTTGCGAGTATGTTTACACGAACCTCAACAAGATCGGCATCCCCACCCATTTCATTCGCCGCCTCAACATGCGCGAGCAGCTGATCAAGGAGGTGGAAATTATTCCGCTGCAGATCGTGGTGCGCAATGTGGCGGCTGGCTCGCTGTCAAAGCGGCTTGGCATTGAGGAAGGTGTGGTACTGCCACGCTCGATCATCGAGTTTTATTACAAATCCGACGCTCTGGAAGACCCGATTGTGTCTGAAGAGCACATCACCGCCTTTGGCTGGGCCAATCCCGCTGAACTCGATGATATTATGGCGTTGGCCATCCGTATCAACGATTTTCTCAGCGGTCTCTTTCTGGGCATCGGCATTCAGCTGGTGGATTTCAAGATCGAGTGCGGTCGTCTGTATGAAGGCGACATGATGCGCATCATCCTCGCCGACGAGATCTCGCCGGACTCCTGCCGTCTCTGGGACGTCGAAACCCATGAGAAGATGGACAAGGATCGTTTCCGCCGCGACATGGGCGGCC